>CAZJFJ010000073.1:5063-9884 GCA_964545305.1 uncultured Desulfovibrionaceae bacterium | reverse complement strand
TCGGAGTTGATGGTGTCTTGCATCAGTACATTGTCATCATCAAAGATATCATCAAGAGATGCTACCTCTCGCGGGGCAACAGGCGTTGGTGCGGCGGCAGAATTCTCATGCGAAGGCTCACCAGGCGCAGAATCTGTTACCACTTCGCCAAGCAGCCCAATGCTGTCATACTCCAGAACCTTTGCACACAGTTCAGGCCGTGTTCGATACCCTTTGAGCCGCCATGCAAGTGCTTTTTCATCCGGCTTGTTTTTATTTGGCTCTCGCTTATGTTCTTCATAAAACGCGACAAGCTCCAAGAATGCCGAAACTGATTGATCAGTAGACGTAGTCGCCTTTTTTTTGAGCGGAACAACGCCGGAGAGCAAGCCGAGGTCGTCCTCTTCATCAAAAATGGCATCCAATGACCTTGCTGTTTCACGCGGCGTTGAACGGAGTTTCATGGCTTATTCCGCTGCGGGGGCTTGCGCGGCCTGCATCTGCTGGGCTTTTTTGTTTCGCACATAAGACAACACTTCCGCCAGTCGTCGTTCATAAGCGTCCATTGCAGTTACAGAGGGCTCAACCCCGAACTGGCGCTTGAAATCCTTGATTCTGGGCCAGAGCAGCACGGCCTCTTCTTCGCTCACGCTGGTTCTTTGCGCGGTAACTTGATCCTGAATGGTTTTCAGCATGGGAGCCGTAACCGACTTGGAAAGAATCTCATACGCGCCCTGAAACGGGTTTATGCTTTCTATCAGGTCAATATTCAACGAACTAACATTGATAAACTTCTCCCCTACACGCAGAAACGCCTGTGCACCCGCTGAATTGGCGGGAGTCTCTTCCCCTTCTGCCTGGCTATCGCCTTGAACAACCTGTGCGCCCGGCGGCAGTTCTGTAACCAGCCCATCGTTGGCAGTAATGACCATTTGCGTCTGGGCGAGGTCGTTCAGCAACGATATGTCCTCTGGCGGCAGGTCGGGAAACAGTTGCGTAATGATTTTGGGCATCGCAACTTCAGTAAGAATTTTATGCTCGTCCGGCTTTGCTATTACCGGATTAACCGCTTCGGGCGTGTTCATCAGGGTTGTAACTATTTGCTCAATACCGCCAGAGTTCAATATTTCATGAACACGCGGCGATATGGGTAGTGCCAAGTCATCAATGACGATTTCTCCCGGTTGGAGTGTATCGCCTTCGCGTAACAGTGAACGGGGCCGGAAAGTGATGTTTGGGGCCAACACCTCCCGCATGAGCAATGACAAGGTGATCGCCTTGAGCATGTTGTTCACGGAATTTTTTACGTCTTCATCTTCCGCATCCGGCTGGGCGATAAGGTTTGTGAACTGCGCGTGGCTTTTGCCTTCGCAATCACGTGTGGCCCGACCAATGATTTGTACAACTTCCGTCAGGGAGGAACGGTAGCCAATGGTCAGCACATGCTCGCACCAGGGCCAGTCGAACCCTTCCTTGGCCATGCCGAGCGCGATGATGATATCCATTTGATCGCGCTGTTTTATGTCGCGCAGATAGGCAAGTACGTTCACCCGCATGGGGTCGTCCGTAACCAGATCAGCCACCTTGAGCAGTTTTCCGGCGCTGGTTTTCAGCGTCATTATGCCTGTTTTCGGGTCTTTTTCCATCACTTCGCCAATGGCGTCCAGAACGGAATCCACTTCAGAGTATTTTTGTCCAGTGGATTCAGCGGAATTGACATTGGGGATATGAACGATGGTTTTTTTGTCCAAATCCAGCACTTCTTTCATGGCTTCAAGATAGCGCCCCTGATAGAAATGATACCCAAGGCCAAGCGACTTCAAATGCTTGTATCCGTTGAGCTGCTCATAATAGGTATAGGTCACCTGTGTGAACAGAGCTTCAGCCTCCGGCGTAAGAATGGGAACTTGATCGCCGCGAAAGTATGAGCCGGTCATGGCGACAATGTGTGCAGAGGAGTTTTGTATCAGACCATCTACCATTTCACCTAGCTTGTTGCCTTCTTCCGCAGAAGTGTGGTGAAATTCGTCGATTGCTATGAGCGTATTATCGAATTTGTGCGGGCCGTTCAGGCGCTCATAGGCGAAGCGCAAGGTGGCGTGGGTACACAGCAGAAAACGAACTTTAGGATTGTTCAGGAATTCAATGAGCTTATCAACCTTACCTTCATTGCCGAAGGTGCAGAGGTTGTACCCGGCATCTACATGCCAATCGGCAAAGAAGCCGAATTTACTCAAATTGGTATCGGCAAAAGAACCGCCAATGGATATTTCCGGCACTGCGACAATGGCTTTTTGCAGTCCCTGCTTCATGACTTTATCAAGAGCCAGGAACATCAAGGCGCGAGATTTGCCGGAGGCTGGAGGGGCCTTGAGCAACAAGTGTTGCGCGTTTCTGGCGGCATAAGCTCGTGCTTGCATTTCCCGCATCCCCATGGGGTTTTGCGCAGTACTTTGCCCCGTTTGCCCATAGTGAACGGTTAACAGCTCAGTCATCGTTTTCCTCCTCTTCTTTGCTATTTACAGTCTCTGCATGGGGATTTTTGGACACCAGTTCTTCATATAATGTAAAAAGAAGCTGCAACCGTTCTTCATCGCTGGCAAAAGGCTTTTTGCGGTACAGGGCATCCACGGCAATATCGAGCGCTGTGTGCGCTTCACGCAAAGATTCAGGCATTTTGTCGGGATCGTACATATCAGCAAGCGTCATATCCGGGTACATTTCCCGCGTCATTAATACAGCTTCCGCAAGAGACTCGATGTGTTTTTTTTGCTGAGCGGCAGGCGTTGGCCATGGGAAGGTGTTGTAACAAAGGTCACGGGAGTAGCGATAGCGCATCTCAAGCCTACCACAAACAGTTCTCATCCAAGTCATGTGCATAGCAGAAGTGATGATCGCAAAATCATAATATGTGGCATTAGGAATAATATATACAAGATCTGTGACAATAGTATCCTTTTCCATAAAACCAATGGGGATATATTGCCGACGCTCCGAAGACACTCTTGGAACCAAAAGGAAAGGTTTGTCTTCGTGCTGTGTGATTTGGCAAAACAAGTGAGGGGTTTGGGCAAACTGCTGAGTTGATTTCGCTTTGCTTGCGAGCCGCATCTCCCTGACCTTGCGGACTCTTTTATGAACTTCTGGCAACTCTAGAATATTCTCATCTGCTTTTGTTAGCCATAAACAATAGCGATTTATCCTATGTAAAAACTCCACTGATCCAACCAATTTCCTGATATACGGACGAGCATATGGCTCTTTCTCAAGGAACGACTGCAATTCTTCTGGCTCTATTATTAAATTCCCACCGTCACGGGGCATATTTCCAAAGTAGATATTATTAATTGCGGATAATTTTATGCCTGATGGATAAACAATAACACATGGTGAATCGTGTAGGTATGGGTTGATTTCTTTTACAGAAATTTTTGTATGTTCAGATGTAACTGATGGTGTTTTAAATAAAAAACGTGAGTTACGAGGAGAGCCGAAACCGATAATAATACAAAATACAGCAGCATTATTTTTTGCTTCGTTCTTCCATTTAAATGTCTGATATGCAAAGTTTATTACAATGCCTTTATCTAAGATATACGACCACAGTGGATAGACTTGTTCACCTTGGCAGATGGAATTTGTTGAAACAAATCCAACTTGTATTTCAGTTCCATCAATAAAATCTGCTGCCTTTATAAACCATGCAGCAACATAGTCTAATAATTTTGCATTTTTTATATTTTTAGCAACATGGATGAGTTGTTCTTTCTGTTCATTGCTCATCATCCTTGAGCCTGCAAATGGAGGATTGCCTAAAATGAAGTTTATTTTTCTTTGGGGTACAATATCAAACCAATTAGTCAACAACGCATTTGCGCAAACAATCACAGCGGAGTGCTGCAATGGAATCGAAGGGAAGGCCATCCCAAATGCATCGCCAAATTTTAAATTCGTCACATGCTCCATGAGCCACATGGAGACACGTGCAATTTCTACAGGAAACTCTTCAAGTTCTATCCCGTAAAACTGGTTGATCGTGACCTTAGACAGTAAGCGTACGTCCATAATTTGAGTTTTAGGCGGTTCATCCTTTCGAATAGCCAGCAACACTTTTAGTTCCAGTTCCCGCAACTCCCGGTAGCACACCACCAAAAAGTTGCCGCAGCCACAGGCGGGGTCAAGAAAGCCGAGCGTACTCAGCTTTATTTGAAAACCTTTGAGGGCTTGTGTTTTTTTCTTCCCGGCGTTCAGTGTCAAAAGTTGCTCGAATTCTTCATACAACGAATCAAGAAAGAGCGGACGCACAACCTTGAGGATGTTTTTCTCGCTGGTGTAATGCGCCCCCATCGAGCGCCTTTTCTCCGGGTCCATGACTGCCTGAAACATGGAACCAAAGATTACCGGAGAAATATCGCTCCATGCCATGTACCCGCAATCCAGCAACAAACGCCGTGCTTTTGCATCAAATTTGGGAATGGGGCTTTGCTCTTCAAACAAGCCACCGTTGACGTAAGGGAATTTTTGAAGTGTAGCCGGCAAGCCTTTTCGTTCTGGCGCATTTTCAGGAAGGTTCAACACCGAAAACAATGTCTCGAAAAATTCTGCCAGGTCAGAGCCGTCTTCTTTGGTGTTCGACTTGATCGCATAGGTCATCAGGTTTGATTCGGTGAAAATGCCCGTGTCTTCCGCAAAGAAGCAGAACAGCAACCGCGTGAGAAAAACATTGAGTGCGTGAAGCTCGTCATTCTCAAAATGGTTGTTGGTGCGGATGCAGTCATACAGCTTGCCCATCTTCTCGCACGCTTTCACATCAGCGGGGTGTGCATCTGGGTGAAGAATTCG
>CAZJFJ010000073.1:0-5053 GCA_964545305.1 uncultured Desulfovibrionaceae bacterium | reverse complement strand
TCATATAGCCGCCCCATTTTCTCGCATGCTTTTACATCGGCGGGGTGCTCAGCATAGGCAACGGCCTTTTCATACTGGCCTGTCAGCGGCAGGAAAAACTCATAGTTGGTCTTGAAGTCGTCAAAGTCAAAATCCGTATAATCATCAACCTTACCGTCATAGGCCAGTACGGTTCTGAAATCCGTAACCATGACAAAACGGATTTTGTGCTGTGCAATCAGAGGCAGTGCGAGAATACCATCCAAAGATATTTGAAAATCATCCCCCTTTTGCAACGGGTGGAAGTATATTTTTTGAGCCACGCCAACATCACCGGCAACCTGTGCGACGTTACGCTGCTTATCACCCATCTGGAGACGCTTGATGGTGGCTTTGGGCATCCCATAGGCCGAAAGAAAGGAGAATATGAAGCCTTCCTTCGCTTCGGTAACAATTTTTTCCAAAGCGGTAATGATTTTTGCCTGATTAAGAGCCGCCATTTGTCCTCCGGTTAAATAATGATAGATTATATAACAGGTATTGCAGACGTTATCAAAAAGTTTAAACCGAGACCATGGAATGCTCCTTTAAAGAGGACAAAAATAATAGATAAGATGGTTAGAAAATTGGTTAGAAACGCTGGATGAGCATAGCGTTCCTCAATTAGTATATTTTTATTTTGGCCTATAAACGCTTCTTAACAGTTAGGTATTTTTTAACCCTTTAAAAAATTATCAAGCCTGAAAAAACTACATCAACGTTGACTAAAGTCGCGTGCTTTGCGGGTAAAAGAAATGAACATACTCGGAAATGACTCTCTGAGTAAATGTCCCTTTCTTTGGCATAGACCCAGTGTCGCGCTACACTTGCAAAAAGTATTTTGGTTAGAAATAGGTTAGAAAAAGGAAAAAGCCTTTATGGTTAGAAATCCATAAAGGCTTGCTATTTCTGGTTGCGGGGATAGGATTTGAACCTATGACCTTCGGGTTATGAGCCCGATGAGCTACCATACTACTCCACCCCGCGCTATTTCGGACTGCAATTCACAGCCACAAGAAAATATATATATAGTGGAAAGGTTGATGTGTCAAGAGCTTTTGAAAAAATACTTTATAAATCAATTGCGATTTGTTAAAGGATGTTGTCAGGTAAATATGCCGTAGGAGGAGCGTTATGCGTTGGCTTCTTGTTCTTTTTGGGCTGGGCCTGCAGATCTTTGCGATTGCAATGTATATTGCTGCTCGCCGTTTTTTATGTTCTCTTTCGTCTGACAAATTGGCCGGACTTGAACAAAAATCGTTGCTCTCCACCCCCTTTATCTATCTTTCAGCTTCCAGCCTGGCCTGGGGAATAGGAATCCTTTTAATAAGCGTATTTGCCGTTATTGATTATGATCCTGTTCTGCTCTTCAGTCAGGGCATCTTGCTGATAACCGGTTCGCTCGTCCTGATGCGTTTTCGCATGTTTTGAAATGCCGTGAGTTTGCAATGTTTTTTGTCTTTTGCTCGGGATTGGAATATGTTGCTTTTTCATTATTTAGTAGAACAGCTTGTGCCAAGGGGGAATGAAACAGATAAGAAAGGAAGCGCACATACGTGATTTGTCGGCGCATCCCAGGCAAAAGCAATGCAGATTGGAATTTTAACAAGAGGATACCGCTATAGTATCGCTGAAAGGGAAAGGATTTCCGGCAAAACCGGAAACCCTTTATTTTCAATGGTCGGAGCGGCAAGATTCGAACCTGCGACCCCCTGCTCCCAAGGCAGGTGCGCTACCAAGCTGCGCTACGCTCCGGCGGAATAATTCTTAAACCAAAACCCAAAAGAGGGCAACCTAAATATTTTCCTTATTCATTAAAGCTTTGCCCACGTCGTAGGCTTTGGCTGCAACCGGGCCAATTCGGTGATAATTGCGCAGGGCGGGGTCGAACAAAAGGGGATTGGCCAGGGAAATGTCCGGCTTTCCTTCCTTGTTCAGGCAGGCTTCATCAACTTTCACATCTTTTACCTCGCCAATAAACTGCACATGGCTTCCCAGTTCTATGCTGCGCACAAGGCTTAATTCAATAACAAGAGGGCATTCTTCAATATAGGGCGCATAAACCATCTCGCATTCCGAGGCGGTAAGCTGAGCCTGGCTGAATTTGTCCAGTTTAGAACCGGAGACTGTGCCGACAAAGTCTGCTGCTGCCACCAGTTTGGCCGAAGGTATGCAAATGCTGAAAGCCTTGTTTTGGGTGATCCCCTCATATGTGTAGCGTGACGGGCGCACCGATACCGCAATGCAGGGAGGGTCGGACGCACAGATGCCACCCCATGCGGCGGTCATAACATTGGGGTTGCCTTTGCTATCATAACTGCACACCAGATAAACCGGCGTGGGCCAGGCCAGAGTTGTTGCTCCAATGGATTTTTTCATTTTACACCTGTTTTATATGTTTGATATAGATGTTCCTCGACTTGATTCACTCTCTCCAAAGAGGGTAATAAAAGCACAAGACATTGTAAACCTGCATCCTTTTCAAAGGAGTTGAGCATGAATAGGTTGTTCTGTTCGATAATAGCTGTTTTTATGTTTCTTGCCTTTGTTTTGCCCGGCATTTCATTCGCGAAAAATGGTAATGATATCAAGCTTCCGGAGGTGTCTGAGTCTTCCGGGATGGACTATTTCGATGCTCTGCGAAACCGGGCGTCCATTCGCGCTTTTTCCGAAAAAGAGCTTTCCATGCAGGATTTGGGAGATGTGCTCTGGACGGCGGGGGGCAGAAAAAGCCTTGGCGGGAAGTGGATTATCCCATATGCGATGCATACAGACCCTACTTGCCGCATTTTCGTTACATGCGCCTTTGGAACTTATTTGTATGATGGAACGGCCCATAGCCTGAAGTTTGTCAACAGCTCCGATTTGCGTGCAGAGGTGGCTGTTCAGGAGTTTGTGGGCGAGGCTCCAGTTGTGCTCATTTTTGTGGCCAACCCGGCGCCGCTGGAAAGTAAGGCGAAGGGCAAGGGCAGAGACGAAGCTCTGGATACAGTGTATCTCTCCGCAGGGGCGATCATGCAGGATGTGTACCTTGCCGCCAGTGCGAAAAGTCTAGCCACCTGTTATATAGGAAACATCAGGCATGGAGAATGGGAAAAGGGCCTTGGCCTTTCTGAGGGTGAAATTTATTTCGGATCCATGCCGGTGGGTTATCTGGCGGAATAAATCAAAGGCAGCGGCTCAATTCTATGCTTTTAGAGTCTTTTTGGCCTGAGAGGGGGAATTCTTCAAGAATTCCGGCGGCCAGGCAGGAAAGGGTAGTGAAAAAGCCACGGTTGCTTTTGGCATGGGCCTGCCCCAGCCAAAGGATATCGCCGGCGGGAACGGCATTGTCGAGGTCGGGAGCCTCTTGATTCTCTTTGATTTTTTCTTTGGCCCCCGGTTTCAGGAACACGATGGTCATTGCCACATAATTGTTGATTACGGTGTATCGCCCGCTGCGCGCGTAACCGGCGCTTTCGGTGTATGCCCCGAAAACGGGCCTGTACCAGCCAAAAGGCATCGGGCGGCCAGGGTTGAGGCGTTCTTCCGCCCGGTAGGAGTGGTCGGCCCATACAGCCACAAGAAAATCGGGCGAATGTTCTTCCAGCTTGAATCCTCTGGCGGTGAGATTGTCCTGCACTGCATCCAAAGCCAGTTGTTCGCTGAAAGGATTTTCGCGGTTCAGGGGAAGAAGGGCGAAGCTTTGCAGGGAAGCAAGCCTGGCCTGGGGCTGTCCTTCGCCCGACAAGGTGCTCAAGTCCGATATGCCCACTTTAGAACAGCCGGAAAACAGCGCCCCGCCAGCTATTAACAGTGCGAGAAGTAAAAATTTATTGATGGGTATATTCACATGACAGACCATGCTTTATTCATACACCGCTTTGCCGAAAGCGGTCAAGTTGAAGGGAGTTGCTGATGGTTGCCGAAAGGTGGGTTGCGGTGCGGCTCAGCGCCATGGGAGATGTGGTGCTGGCCACCGGGGTGCTTGACTTTTGGCACAGGGAAAGAGGCTGGCGTTTTGTTATGCTCACTCGCAAAGCGTTGGCTCCCATATTCAAGAATCATCCTGCGGTTGATGAGGTTGTTTGCCTTGATGGGGCTGAACTGGAGTTCCCTTGCAGTCTGCTCAGGTTCAGGCAGCTTGCAGCTCAGTATCCGGATTGCGGTTTGCTGGATATGCATGGTTCCTTGCGCAGCAGGATGCTTTCTGCCCTATGGAAAGGAAAGGTACGCCGGTATCACAAGCTGGGATTGGAAAGGCGCCTGTTTTTGCTCTCCGGGCATAGGCTTTACGGCGGGAGACTGCTGGAATACAATGTGCCCCAACGCTACGCCATGGCGGTTGACAATCCGCCTCCAGAAAGACAACAGCTGGTTCCACGCATTTATCTTGACAAAGATGAACTGAACGAAGCTTCCCGGCTCTTGCAGGAACGCGGCCTTTCAGACGACAGGCCCCTGATTGCGTTGCATCCTTACGCCACTCATGTTCAAAAATCCTGGCCTGTGGATTACTGGCGCAGGCTGATCTCTCTTCTTGATGCGAAAGGGGCAGGCTGGTTTGTTGTGGGGCAGGCGGACAAGGCAGCTTTGCGGCCGGGGTTGTCAGGGGGAAAAGAACGGTTTGATTTTACAAACGATACAGGTCTTCGGATTACCTGTGCCTTGCTGGCTCATGCGAAGCTGCTTGTGACTGCGGATTCCGGCCCGATGCACCTGGGCACTGCCGTAGGCGTCCCTGTTCTGGGGCTATTTGGCCCCACAACCCGGCATTGGGGTTTTTTTCCTTCGGGAGAAAAAGACCGGACCATAGAAGCGGATTGTCCGGGGAGGCCCTATTCCTTGCACGGAAAATCTTCAAATGCGGAAGCCGGGGAATGCATGCGTCTTATTTCGCCGGAATTGGTGCTGTCTGAAATTTTATCGCAAATTAACCTGTGAACTGAAAACTAGGCCTTTGGAGGCAGTTTTTCAGGAAGTGGCGTATTGCTGGACAGCCAGGATGAGCGAGCCCGGTATAGCCATAGAAGGTTCCACTCCAGCCTCAAACGGA
>CAZJFJ010000072.1:0-9991 GCA_964545305.1 uncultured Desulfovibrionaceae bacterium | reverse complement strand
GATTGTAGGGCGGCAAAGCCTCCCGTTAAGCAATCATTTGAAGCGTTAACTGCTCTAGGGTCCCCCGTGTTGGCGTGTGCCTTCTTCTTGCTGCCCGCGTACGTCCTGTCGGAAAGGGATGCTTTTCTTCCCCGATGAGCCTTTCCGCCCGGGCAGGGTGAAGGGCACCCGCAAGTAAAATTCGTAAAATCAGTAATTGCCGTCTCCAATGAAAGTGCCGAAGCGTATCTGCATAAAGGCGCGCTCCACTTCTTCCTTGGTGTTCATTACAATGGGACCTCCCCAGGCTATCGGCTCTTTAAGCGGGGCCCCGCAGGCAACAATGAAGTGCGCTCCTTCTTTCCCTGCGCGGGCCAGGATGATATCGCCTTCATGGAAAAGAACGGCTTGTTTGGCGGCTTCATTGCCGCGGTCATTCTCAAACCCCACTTCTCCTTCAAATATATATGCGAAAGCAGTATCGTCCGGCTCCGTCTCCAACTGCCACGTTGAGCCAGGGTCAAGCTTTACGTCGACAAACTGCATGTCAACATATGAACCTTGCATGGCCCCTGCGGTTTCTTTGTATTTTCCGGCAACAACCCGCACGGTCGCGCCGTCTTCCTTCACTTCGGGTACCATTTCCGGGGAGATGTCGCCATATTTGGGTGTGGTCATTTTGTTTTTTTCAGGAAGGTTTACCCAAAGCTGAAGGCCAAGCAAATGAGGGCATGCTCTGGGCATTTCCTGGTGCATAATCCCTCGTCCGGCGGTCATCCATTGACAGCCTCCATCGTGTATCAAGCCTTTATTGCCCAGGCTGTCTTCATGTTCAATGTTGCCTTTAAGTAAATAGGTGAAGGTTTCGATGCCCCTGTGCGGGTGCATGGGAAAGCCCGCAACGTAGTCTTTGGGATTCTTCGAGTCAAATGCGTCCAGCATCAGGAAAGGGTCAAACTGGTAGGCCGTCTGGTTTCCGAGCACCCGAACCAGCTTTACGCCTGCGCCATCATTGGCCTTATAACCGCCAAGAATACTTTGAACCGTCCTTTGTTTCATGGCTCAGCCTCCTTGCAATAAAAAGTAAAAACATGCTGGTGCGATAGAGATATACGCTAGCAGTTAGTATTCACTCCTATTATACATAAGTCTATAAATTTTTTTGGCAAGAAGGTGGGGGAAATAGTCGGATAGATCAGTCGTGGGGGGACAGATTGTGAATGGGCGGAAAAGGATTTTTTTGTTTATTTCAGGGCTGGGAACTAACGCTTGAAATGTCTGCTCAAGTTGTTTTCCTGCCGGAAAAGCGAAGAGGCGGCTAGGGACGGGCCGCCTCTTCAAATAAAGAAAGGGAGTATAGGAGGTGATGAGGAGGCAACTTTTCAGTTTACCTTAGGACATATATTCTCATCCTGCTCACAGATGGACTGTAAGCATATTTAACTATATGCATAAGGTGTGCCAAAAATAAAATTCAATAAAATAAAGGCATTATGTTTTTGGGTTGAATGTAGAGTTGTTTTTGTGCACAAACCGTTGCACAGTATGTGCACAGATGTGCAAAATTTGGGATGGATGACAACTTGTAAAAGTGGCTTTGATTGCATCTGGCTATGTTGATTTATATCCCTATTTTGAGTGCTCACAGGACATTGGGCATTTTAGCTTTGAAAGAATGTCTCTCTGCAAAATGATCTGGCGCGTCACACTGTCCGCCACGCACAAGCGTGGGCGAACAATTTCGCGGAACAGCGGCATTGCATGCATAAATGAGCAAAGCGGCCTTGCAGGGCATTTCATACTTGAAATGCTTTGCAAGGATTTGAAGACAAATCCTTGCCGCCAAATGATTATAGGGCGGCAAAGCCTCCCGTTAAGCAATCATTTGAGGCGTTAACTGTTCTAGAGGGCAAGGCGAGGATGTGCCGAAGCTCATTCGTTTCCACTGTTAAGCGTAAAAGTGAGCAGCTTCAAAATTGATCCGCCTAATGGAAGGCGGTGGAATGCTGTTTGCCAGCATGAGTAAGTTATTTAATTGGATTGTTTATCGGCGGATAACAAGCAGGCAAAGTTTTTGTGGCAAGTATTTTATTAAACTTCACTTGCAGGGCAGTTCAAGCCTTAGCGCTAAGGCGTCTATTCCCACATGGAAGGCTGTGAATTTGCAGTAACGCTATCAGGGTTTCTGGGAGTTTTTTTCGGCATTGCGAGGTGTGTGCTCCACCGTTGATAAAATGCTAAGGGTCTGGCAAAATTACAGTCAGAACAATATGTGCAAAGAAAGGACGTCTTGGGGCAAAGCGCTTGAAATAAATGATTGATGGCGGGGAGAGCCTCTTGGTCTGTTTTGCGGCAAGGATGAAAATTCTCGCAAAGAATTTCAGGTATGAAATACTCTAAAGGGAAAGTACGAACAATTAATAGGGGGGAGGAAGCATGGCTCTTCCATTGTTTATCATCTGGGGTGGCGAGTATGAAACAGGAATCAACATCCTTGATGAGCAGCATCGTGGTTTGGTGAGCATTATCAATTCTTTTTACTTTCATAGGGGCGATGCGGACGGAGACTTGTCAAAAGCTCTAATCCCGACAGCAGAAATGTTTAAGGCTTATGTTAAAATAAATTTCCTCACAATTGAAAAACTTATGGAGCAATCCGAGTATCCGGATATTGAGAAGTACCGTGTGCTGCACGGAAAGATACTCAATCATATTATCATTATGGACAGTCAGTATCGTCAAGCCCGTGACGCACATGGCCTTCTGGACTTCCTTAAACGGTATTGGCTGAAGACCCTTCATGCTAACAGGAAACAATACATTCCGCATCTTTTGGAATACTATAAATAATGGAGAACAGTGGATAAATATTTGCTTAGTGGCAGGCAATGCCTGTATGGAGGCGATTTCGCACAAGGGCTTTGTTAAATTTTTGCAGAGCATTTCAAGCATGAAACCGCTAAAACTTCAGCACTTGGCGCAGGATTTCCTCTGTACAAAAAAAGGCGCAGCCTGCAACGGCTGCGCCTGGTTTTTTAAATTTCTTTTCCAATCTGACTCTCAGGGGCTGTAGTTTCTCTAACAGCGGTCAGTTTGGGTTTGGGTTGGTTTTTAGTTTAGTGGACAATTTCCCCGGTGTGGAGTGTCAGTCTCGGTAACATGGGCAAGAACCACTCCTGCAAGCATAACACCGACCGCGATAATTACTTGTAGTGCAAAAGTCATATGATGCTCCTCTTATTTTAAAAAACTGTTTACTTCTTTACCAACGCACTCTATTTGTGCGCCGGAATCCACTCAAGGCTTTCTATCTTGCCTTACTTTATAAATAAGCATGAATATAAACCTGTCAAGTTTTCTTATAAAATTTTTTGCTTTGCTTGAACCATAGTGCCCGCAAGGTCGGGCGATATGGCGTGTTTCTCGTTTTTTGCGCGAGAAATGGGTTGGGTTTGGGCAATAATCGCATAAAAAGGTCTGACAGCATGAATCCCTGTGTTTCCGGAGTTTAGCCTTTTGCCGGAGTTCTCTGCACGGTTTGCTTTTTAGGCCTGAGTCGCCTTACAAGTTGCTTGCCCTTTATTTGGCAATGCCGTATTTGGGAAAGAGTTGGCCGGATTTTAGAATGAGACTTGAGGGGCTTTGCGCCCCTTGTGCCGGGGCTGAAACATGGCCTTCTGGCAAGCCGCAAGGTTTTTGCAGCTTGTGGCACTGCTTGCCGGCAGATTAATATTTATTTCAAGGATTTTGTACAGTCGGGTATAATATGAAAAAAATCGTGTTGGCTTTATTCATTTTTTCTTCCTTGTTCTTTGCTGCGGAAAAGTCTATGGCTGCCGACGTATTTGAAGGCAAGTGGTTTCTTGATCCTGACAAAATGGCTGAAAACAATCCGGAATATGAAGGCATCAGGTCAAATCCGGAAATCTGGGCGCAGGTGAAAGCTGAAATGGGTAAAGGGTTCATAGAATTGGACCTTGCCGGAGGCGAGATTCTGGAAACTTTCAACGGAACTGACTCCACTCCGGCAAAAATCAAAGTTCTTTCCAAAAAGGAAAATATTCTGCGGGTTCAGGCCGCAGGGGATGATGACGTGATAGTTTTTGTTCTGGTCGAGCCGGGTGAGCTTTCAATGAGCCTGGAAGGGAACCGGGAAGAGGGCGTGCTCTATTTTAAAAGATAGAGCATCTTAATATTGGAGGGGCATGCTTCTGAGAAGATGCTCTGACTGCGCATAACGCGCTGCGCAGACACTTGGGTGGAATTCACTTCCGCCGTTAAACGCCGAAGTGGCGTCTCAAAGTCAATCTGCTCTGGTCAGGACTGTTTTTGGGCGGAAAGGCTCTTGATTTGTGCTGATTTAACGGTGTTGGGGTGTTTATGGAAATACTTTTTCAGGTTTTATGGTTCTTTGCCTGGCTTGCCGGGCTGTTTGCAGCTTCTTTCTGCATACTCTTATATTTTGACCACCGCACCTGGGCCAGGGAATACTATGCGCCTGGGGACAAGACAGGGCGCCCGGGCTTTGATCTGGGTTCGGCCATTGCCAAAATTAAAACTCGTGCCAAGCTTGGGCAGGTACTTATACTTTCTGCTTTTCTTTTAAGCTTCCCAATCGGCGTTGTGCTCCAAACCACCACTTCCTATATCCTCGGCGGGATGTATGCAGCGGGAGCGCTTTATCTCGCCCTGTTCAGATGGGCTGAAGATGAAGAGGACGGCCCATCTGATTCCTGAATGCTATGTGACGCCGGTTTTTTACCTGCTGGCAGGCTTGGTAACGGTTAAAGTTTGCTGCTCTGCTTTGGCGTACGCTCTGCGGGCATGGTTCTAGAGCAGTTAACGCCTCAAATGATTGCTTAACGGGAGGCAAAGCCTCCCTACAATCATTTGGCGGCAAGGATTTGTCTTCAAATCCTTGCAGAGCATTTCAAGTATGAAACGTTCTATAAGCCGTCTGCAGGTGTTCGGGCTTTTGGCAAAAAATCTTGTCTGACGCTTCATTGTTGGTGATGTGCCTTACACATGGCTTTGGCTGTGAGAGAAGCTGCCCGCCTTGGATAAGGAAACGGACGGCCGGAAGTATGGGATAGACAAAATAACTTAAATTTTGCTTATCATTTTAAGGAAAATTTGCTATTAAAGATTGGAAGTCTTTTTTATTCACATTTTTAACACCTTACTGACATGTCCAAGCCGCTAAGCCTCAGTTTCAAGCTGCCAGTTACCATCCTTGCTGCAATCTTACTTATATTGTCTGTTGGGGCTTTGTTTATTATGCGCACCGCTGAAGAGGTGCTCACATATGTTAAATCGAGCAGGGTGGAGGATGCAAGCCTCGCTGTGGGCAATAGCCTGGCTATTCAATTGCAGCGTTCCGGAAAAGATATGGTGTTGATCGCCACCATGCCTCTTGTTTTGGAGGGGGTAAGGCTTTCCACCAACCCAGACTCAGACTCCCCAGAGCAAAAAATAAAAAGAAAAGAACTGACTATGATGCTTAACCGCATCAAGGCCTCGTTTGGATATTATGAGGAATTTTATCTGTTGAACGAAAAGGGAGAGCCTATTGCCGGTGTTTTTGACCCTGACAAAAATTGTGCTCTTTGGCGTGATTCGGGCTGGATAAAAGGTGTTATGAACAAGCAGACTTTTCTGGTCGGGGCACCCTACCTTTGCGACAAATCAGAAGGAATCCTTATTCCGGTTGCCTTAAAAGTTGTTTCGGACGGCCGGTCGGGGGTTCTGGTGGGCAGCCTGGAGCTTTCAAAGCTAAGCCGCAGCAGCATTAAAGAATCTACTCGCCCCGGCGTTTCCCCTTATGTTGTGGATTCGTTGGGATCTGTTATGTCGGCACTCAAGCTTAATGAGGTGGGGGAGAGGGATTTTGGCGAGGAGCCGTGGTTTTCACGCATCCGGAACAATGTTTCAGGAAGCCTGAATGTGCGGCTGAATGGCGAGTCCAAAACAATAGGTTTTTATCATATTCCCCAGACGGATCTTTATTCTCTGGTTATCGCCGACGAAGCCTACATGAACTCGTATCTGAGCACTGTAAAGAATGCCACCATCGGTTCCAGCCTGGTTATCGCCGTTTTGGCTACAATTTGTGTCGGGGTGTTCATTTTTCCGGTTACCAGGGATATACGAAGGCTAAGCCGTTTCGCTGTGGGAATTTCACAGGGAAGGGAGCTTTCTGATACCGGAGTAAAACGGAATGATGAGCTTGGCGATCTGGCCGTCAGCCTCACCAAGATGGTGCATACGCTTAAGGATATTGTGCAGAAGGCCGAAAGCGCCACCAAGGCGAAAAGCGAATTTCTCGCCCGGATGAGTCATGAAATACGCACTCCGTTGAACGGTATTATCGGCATGACATATCTGGCTTTGAGAAACAAACCGGATTCCGTCCAGCAGGAGTATTTGCACCGCATAAATAATGCGGCCAAGACTTTGCTCGGCATTATCAGCGACATTCTCGATTTTTCCAAAATGGAAGCCAACAAGCTCAACCTTCACAATGCGACATTCCGGCTGTCCGACACTTTGCAGTCGGTTTATGACCTGATGCTGGTGAAAAGCCATGAGAAGGATCTGGAGCTTAGCTTTAAAGAAGAAGATGACGTGCCGGACATTTTGCTGGGAGATTCGCTGAGGATAGCCCAGGTGTTGATCAATTTGTGCGGGAACGCTCTTAAATTCACCGATAATGGCAAGGTCAGGCTTAAGGTCTCTTTGAAAAAACGCACGGGTAAGGTTATAGAGCTGTTGTTTTCCGTGTGGGACACTGGCATTGGTATTGACAAAGAGATGCAAGAGCATATTTTTGACTCTTTTTCGCAAGCGGACGGATCAAACTCCCGTCAATATGGCGGAACCGGCCTGGGGCTTGCAATCAGCCGTCTGCTAGTCCAGATGATGGGCGGCGAGATCTGGGTTGAAAGCGAGCTGGGCAAAGGGAGCATATTTTATTTCACAGTTCGCGTGCAGGAGGGCGACCCGGAAGAGCTGAAGAGCCGCAACCGAGGTGCCCACACTGGATGATGCCGTGTTGTCCACGCTGAAGGTGCTTCTGGTTGAGGACAATGATATAAACCAGGAAATAGCCCGGGAAATATTGAAAGATATGGGAATGGACGTTGTTGTGGTCGAAAATGGCGTAGAGGCCTTGAAGCTGTGGGAAAAAGAGAATGTGGACATTATCCTTATGGACATTCAGATGCCTGTGATGGACGGCCTTGCCGCGACCCAGGCCATTCGGAACAGCTCTAACCCCTACGCCAAGTTTGTTCCGATTATTGCCATGACCGCCAATGCAATGAGCGGGGATAAAGAGAAGAGCTTTGAGGCCGGGATGAACGAGCACATAACCAAACCGCTTGATATAAATGAGTTGCGCAGGGCGCTGATTGTTTGGGGGATGGTAGCGAGAACTGAAAAAAGCAAACTGAACAGAAACAAATAAATTAGGCTGGGGGGGGAATGGACAGGATTCTGAAAAGTGTGGCAATTTTGCTGTTATTGTTTGTGGGGGCTTGCAATGGAAATTCTTCAGACACTCCTGCGGGAGCGTCTGAAAAAGCCGAACCTGTGGTTGGGGTTTTCCTTTACAATGCCCAGGATGTTTATGTGGGGGAAGTTTTAAAAAAACTTAAAGCGGGCTTTCCTAAAAGTTTCAAAATAGTCGTTGAAGACGGGCAGGGCGATCAGCTTACCCAAAGCGATCAATTGAGTTCTCTTTTGGCTCATGGGGTTGACGTTATTGTATTTAACCCGGTTGAACCTCAGGTGGTATCTTCTGTAGTTGCCATGGCAAAAAAAGCTGATGTGCCTATAATCTTTTTCAACCGGGAGCCAAACCTGGATGTTATGAAAGAATATTCCAAAGCTGCTTTTGTGGGCACGCTTGTTTCTCATGCGGGACGGCTGCAAGGTGAAATAATCCATGAGCTTTGGTTGGAGCACCCGGAGTTTGACCGCAATGGCGACGGCAAACTGCAATATATAATGTTTCAGGGGGAGCCGGACAATCCTGAAGCAATGGCCAGAACCGAGCAGAGCGTGAAAATTGCCCGCGAGCTTGGGGTTCCCCTGGAGCAGGTCGATCATCAGCTTTGCGGCTGGGAGCGTAAAGCCGCCTTTCAGGCAATGCAGCTGTCGCTTGCTGTGGATGCGCCAGGAGTGGAGCTGGTTATTTCCAATAATGACGCTATGGCCCTGGGTGCAATAGACGCCCTGCAGCAGAAAGGGTATAATTTGGAAGGCGGAAGCCGTGAGAAGTTTATACCCGTTGTAGGGGTGGATGCCGTGCCGGAAGCGGTGGAAGCCATCAGGAAAGGCGTTATGAGCGCCACCATCAAGCAGGATGGCGATGAAATGGCCCGAGTCATAATAGCCCTTGCCGTTAACGCATACGAGGGGCGTGAACTTCTTGAAGGAACGCAATATTCCTGGGATGCTAGCGGAGTTGCCGTGCGAATTCCATATTCAAAGTTTAAGCCGGACATGGAACAATAGAGCATTTCACACTTGAAATGCTCTGCAAGAATTTGTCTGCAGATCCTTACCGCCAAATGTTTGCAGGGCGGCAAAGCCTCCCGTTAAGCAATCATTTGAGGCGTTAACTGCTCTAGATTGAGCAAGACAGGCCCGTTTTTAAAGCGGGCCTGTGCGTTTGTGGGGCATAGTCACAGAGCCGGTTGTTGCAATTGGCCTTTTAAAGCCTCAGCTCTTTTGCCCAATGGGAGAACGCCTGCGTTCATTTTGCAGCAGGAATTTTCAGAGCATTTCAGATTTGAGACGCCCCCTCCGCGTTTCGCAGTGAAACACGGTTTCATCTGCCGTCTTTGGGGCGGGCGGCGTTGCTCGCACCGCCAAAGCATTTTGCCGGAAATAGCCTTTCAATGTTAAAAGCCTCCAGCAAAACACGCCAAGAGCACAATCGTCACCGGGCGTTCCAGGCATGAAAAAAGGGCCTTGAGGCCCTTTTAAAAACAATGTTCATCCCAGGTGCTTTTGAATTAACTGGTTGACCATTCCCGGGTTGGCCTGTCCTTTAGTCTTGCGCATTACCTGACCCACGAAAAAGCTGATTAGTTTGGTCTTGCCGCCTTTGTAAGCTTCAACCTCATTTGGGTTTTCAGCAATCACCTCAAGAACGGCCGTTTCCAGAGCTCCGCTGTCTGAAATCTGGGCAAGCCCTTTGTCCGCCACATATTGTTTTGGGGATGCGCCGCTTGTGAACAGCTCGCTGAAAATATCATGTGCGATTTTTGTGCTGATTTCACCATCGGCCAGCATTTTAGCCAGCTCCGCCATACCCTCCGGGGTGATTTTGCAGCTTGCCCAGCCTTGATCCTGCTGGTTCAGCTCGCGCAGAAGCTCGCCCAGAACCAGATTGGCGAGGCGTTTGGGATCGTTGAACAGGGCAAGTGTTTTTTCATAGTAATCTGCCAGGGCCCTCTCTCCGGTGATCTGGGCGGCGTCCTCAAAAGGAAGACCCCAGTCATTTATGAAACGCTGCAGGCGGCCTGCGGGAAGCTCTGGAAGTTCTTCGCGCCACACAGTCAGCATTTTGTCGTCCAGATACACCGGCACCAGGTCCGGATCCGGGCAGTAGCGGTAGTCGTGCGCCTCCTCTTTGGAGCGCATGGGGAAGGTGGCGTTTTTGTTCGCATCGTACAGCCTTGTTTCCTGAACAATGCTTCCGCCCTCTTCCACCACTTCCTTGTGCCGCTCTATCTCATACTCCAGCGCGCGTTGAATGTTGCGGAAAGAGTTGATGTTTTTCAGTTCGGTACGGGTTCCAAGCTGGGTGCTCCCTTTAGGGCGTATGGAAATGTTCACGTCGCAACGGAAATTCCCTTCTTCCATATTACCGTCTGAAACGCCGAGATAAAGCACTATGTTGTGCAGGGATTTGAGGTACGCCACTGCTTCCGCCGGGCTGCTAATGTCCGGTTCGCTGACAATTTCCGCCAAGGGAACTCCGCCCCGGTTAAGATCGACAAAA
>CAZJFJ010000071.1:7182-9992 GCA_964545305.1 uncultured Desulfovibrionaceae bacterium | reverse complement strand
CTGGGGCGTACAGCAAGTGATAGTTCTTGCTAGCTGGGTGTCATTAATCCTATGAAAAAAATCATACTCGCCTTGATAAGAAAATATTAACACACAAAAACAAAGGGTAATCCCCCCAAAAAGCTAGATGCCAATAAACACCCTTAGACATTCATAGACACCAAAGGTGCAAAAAAAGACTGTCTGCCAATGCTTTTTAGACATTGATAGACAGTCTTAAATGTGTTTCTGGTAGCGAGGGAGGGAATTGAACCCCCGACAACGCGGATATGAGCCGCGCGCTCTAACCATCTGAGCTACCTCGCCAGAAGCGGTCAAGGCTTTGCGCCTTGCGGAAGCCATGTTTACCCAAGTTGGGCTTAAAGAGCAAGCTTTTTTTTAAATTTTTTTTGAGGCCGTTTTTTATGGCGGTTATTTGCCGGAAGGAATGCAGCATGTTTCGGCGTGAATGGCATTGCCTCACGTGCGGCTATGAGTTATATTTAAAAAGTGCTCTTTAACCTTGCCGTTTCAGGGGGGTGCCCATGTCAACGATAATGCCGCATAGTGAACTGGTGCGTAAGGCCGTGGAGTTTGTAGGCATGGAGATAAAAGTTCTGCGGGAAGACGGCGGGGCTGAACCGACTTCTTCCCAGCTTTACGAGCTGGTTGAGAAAGCTTGCCTCAAATTTGATTTGAGCCCGCGTGAAGCGGGTATGCTGCACGACTTTCTGGAACGTGACAAAGCAAAAAATTGACAAGTGGAGCTGAAGTTTCTTTTCAGCTTGATAACCGGATAAATTTCCTTCCTTGTGGAGCGGGATCTGAAACTCAAATTTCCCCCATCGCTTTTGCAGCGTTATATATTTAAAGAACTGCTCTCAGTGTTTGTTTTGGCGCTGGTGGCCCTGCTGTCGCTTGTGCTGGTGGGGCGGGGGCTTCAGTTGCGCGAAATGTTTGTGGGCCTGGACCTGGGGCTTGCCGATATCGGCTGGCTATTTTTTTGCCTCACTCCTATGTTCATGCTCATGGTCATGCCCATTGCCTGCATGCTCAGCGTATTTCTCACTTTTTTGAAAATGAGCACCGACCGGGAGCTTCTCGCCCTTAAAGCAGGCGGGGTCAGCCTTAAGGAACTGCTGCCCGCCCCGGTATTTTTTTGCATTCTGGCCGGTGTTGCCACTATGTTCGTAGGCCTTTATTCCATTTCCTGGGGCATGATGGAATTTCGTGGCACAGTTATGGAGATAGCCAGCACCCGGGCCAAGCTGGTTCTGCGCCCTGGTGTGTTCAACCAGGATTTGCCGGGCCTGACCATCTTCGCCCGCAATGTGAACCCCAGAAGCGGGGAATTGAAGCAGGTGATGGTTGAGGACCGCACCAAAGAAAAAAACAGCATCGTGATTCTGGCTCCCACGGGCAACCTGGCCACTGACGAAGCGCGCGCCGAAATTTTGTTCGTTATGAACAATGGGCGCTTGTACCGCACTGTCAACGATCAGATTTCGGTGCTTGGATTTAATGAGTACACGGTGCGCCTTTCCCTTGCCGAGCTGTTCAAGGATGTTTCGCTGGGGGTGATTAAACCCAAGGAAATGGCCTGGGATACGTTGCTTGAAAACGTCAGAAATCAGGGGCTTGAAGAATGGGTTCGGCTGAAAAGCGAAAAAGAAATTCAAAAGCGGATAAATTTCCCTGTGGCCTGTGTGGTGCTCGGCTTTTTTGCGGTGCCGCTGGCCTGCATTTTTGAAGGCGTGAACCGCCAGTTCGGGGTTGTTCTTGCCCTGGTAACTTTTTTTGTATACTACGCATTGTCCACCGTGGGGTTGAACCTGGTGGAGTCCGCCACGATACCCCCTTGGGTGGGGGGGTGGGGTCCCAATGTCTTTTTTCTTGTTTCCGGCATTTTTCTGTTCCAGCGTGCTTTAAGCGAACGGGTGCCCAACGTGCGGCGCAAAGTTGTCAAGCTCAAGCAGAAAATTAAAAAAATGCTGCCCGGCAAGTGGCAGGCCAAGCTGGCTGGCGGGAAGTCCGGATAGATATGGCAAAGCTTAAATTAAATTTTTCAAAACCCACACTGATGGATATCTATCTGTTCAGGCAGACCACATATCTGCTTATGATCACCCTGCTCATTGGCGGCGGCGTTTATCTGATGACCGAATTGTTCGACAGCATGGACAACTTTATAGAGGCGGGCACCAGATTTAAATACATAGCCCTTTACTTTGTGGTGAAACTTCCTTTCATCCTGGGGCAGATTCTGCCTGCGGCCTTTCTGCTGTCCGTAATAATTCAGCTGTGCCTGATGGCCGGGAGCCGGGAGCTGCTGGCGCTTCAGGCCGGAGGCGTTTCTCTCTGGCGTGTTACCTTGTTTTTTGTAGTCTATGGCGTTTTTTGGGGTGGGCTTCAGATCGGCCTGTCGCAAAATCTTGGGGTGGCCGGAAACAACTATGCCCAAAGCATATGGAGCCAGCATGTGGCGTCAAACCCCTATAAATACAGCATTGTGCGTAATTTCTGGCTTATGGAAGACAACCTTATGGTTTATGCCAAGGAGGTAAATGTTAAGGAGCATGTGGGCGAGGGGATTGTATGCTACAAGCTTTCGGATGACGGGCTTAATGTTGAGAGGGTTGTGAGAGCGCCCAGTTTCAGCATTGAGCGCAGGGTATGGACTTTGAATAATGCCACCATATATGACACCAATGGGTTTGTTCACGAGAGCAATGTTGATGTTGAATTTAAAATAGACCACCCGGTCAGCGGACTGAGGCTTTTGGGCGCGGATGTGAAGCTTAGGGATTATTCGCTGTGGCAGATCGGGGATG
>CAZJFJ010000071.1:0-7172 GCA_964545305.1 uncultured Desulfovibrionaceae bacterium | reverse complement strand
TTGAAAAAAAGCGGTTCCAACGTTGAGGCGCTGCGCACCGGCTGGCATATGAAAGTGGCCTATGCCGCATCGCTTGTGGTAATGTCGCTGATTGCAGTGGCGTTGATTACCTGGAAGGAGAATTTGTATATCAATTTAGGTCTCGGCCTGGTTATTACTTTTCTTTTCTACACCATACTTACGGTGAGCGGAACGCTTGGAGAAAACGGGCGCCTGTCGCCAATTGTTGCGGCCTGGTCGCCGGTGCTGCTGGTGGGTGGAATTTCTTTTCTATGGACAGTTTACAAAGTTCCGCCGCGTTTCTTGTCAAATTTAGAAAAGTTGAAGATTTTTGCAATAAAATAGTTGCAAAAGAAGTGTTTGTTGTTTTAAATATCTGCCTTTAGGGTTGCCTGGTGCATTGTTTGCCAGAGCTTCTCAAGGCCTGAGCCTGTTTTGGCGGAAACTTGGGCGATTTTATCGGCGCCGAGGATTGCTTTCCACTCTTTTTCACGCAAGGCCCGCTCTTTGACGGCGCACTTGTCAACCTTGGTCAGCACGGGTAAAAGGGTGATCCCCTGAGATTGCACGAACGCGGCCAAGTCGCGGTCCAGGTCTTGGGGCGGAATGCGGGAATCAATCAGAAGCACCACTGCGGCAAGTCCTGGAGTGCTGGTGATGTACGACTCTATCAGTTTGGCCCATTTTTCCCGCTCCGTCTTGCTGCAGCGGGCATACCCATATCCCGGCAGGTCCACCAGATAATAGTTTTGAGGGGTTACTTTAAAAAAGTTCAGGCTGCGGGTCTTTCCCGGGCTGGAGCTTGTTTTGGCAAGGTCTTTACGATTTGCCAAAGCATTGATAAGAGAAGATTTGCCCACGTTGGAGCGGCCGGCCATGGCAAGCTGGGGAAGGGGAGCTTCAAGCGTCTCGAACTCCCGCAGTTGTTCAAGGGTGTAAATGGTATAGGTCAGTTCCAGGTATGGTTGCATATATTTTAACCTTAACTTTGAATTGAGGTTTATATTGCCTTACAATCTGCTAATAATCAATGGCCCTAATTTGGGCCGGCTGGGGGAGCGCCAGCCCGAGATTTATGGCATTCACGGGCTTGATGCCCTGCCAGCCAGTCTCGCGGCCGTAATGGGCGTAGAATTCAAGGAAGTTGAATTCTCATATTATCATTCCAACCACGAAGGCGCGATTATTGACCGCCTGGAAGAGGCCCGCGATGCCGGGGTTGACGGCATCATCATCAACGCGGGGGCGCTTACCCACACCAGCCTTGCCCTGGCGGACTGCCTGGCCTGGCTGAAAATACCGTTTGTAGAGGTGCATATAAGCAACACGCAGGCCCGGCCGGAAGAAATAAGGCATAACAGTTTTTTGGCCCCGCATGCTGAAGGGGTTATATCCGGCTTCGGGCTGACGGGGTATGGCCTTGCCGCCAAGGCCCTGCTTAAGATAATCAAATCAAGGTAATCAAATAGCCGGATGAATTTCCGGGAATTTTCCAGGAGGACAGATGTATTCAACTACTGATTTTAAAAAAGGCCTGAAAATCGAAATGGATGGAGTTCCTTTCGAAATTGTGGAGTCGCAGCATTACAAGCCCGGCAAAGGGGCCGCTATTGTGCGTACCAGGCTGCGCAATCTGAATACGGGCCGTATTCAGGACCACACTTTCCGCTCAGGGGAAAAGGTTGAAAAGGCCGATGTTGAAATTCGGGAGATGCAGTTCCTTTACCAGGAGGGCGATGAGCTGGTAATAATGGATCTCACCTCGTACGAGCAGCTTGCCATTCCCGCAGCCAGCACTGACGGCAAGAGCGATTTTTGCAAAGACGGCGAAAAAGTGTTTGTGATGCTTTACAACGGCAAACCCATTGACCTGGAAATACCGGCGACCATGGTGTTTGAGGTTACCCACACCGACCCCGGCTTAAAGGGCGATACCGTATCCAGCGTGACCAAGCCCGCTACTATTGAAACCGGGGCGACCATTCAGGTTCCCTTGTTCATCAACACCGGCGACAGGGTCAAGGTAGATACCCGCAGCCGCGGGTACCTCAGCCGCGAATAAAAAATATTTCCAGGGTTTTTGAAATTGTTTTTTAGGTTTTAGGCAACATATCCTCCGGGCCCGGCCACCGGGCCCGGAGGGCTTTTCCCCAGGCATTGCCTGGAATAGCCATTGAGGCTTGTTCAGGAGCTCCTACGAACACCAAAAATTTGCTTACGGATTTGTCCAGCCTGTTGCTGGTTTTTCTGGGGCTGCTTTTCCTTATCAGCCTGCTTTCGTTTAGTCAGGCCGATCCCAGCCTGAACCACTCGGTAAGCGGCGATGCGGAAATTGAAAACTGGGCAGGGTTGATTGGCGCATATGTGTCAGGCCTGATGGCGGACCTGCTGGGTATTTCCTCATATATTCTTGCTTTGGGCGTACTTGGCCTTGGCCTGTCGCGCGCCATACCCTCTTTTGAGCTGGGGTGGTGGCGCTGGCTGGGGCTTCTGGTGTTTGCGCTTTGCATATCGGCCGTAGGAAGCCAAGGGGGCATAAGCATTGGCGAAATTCACGGCGGTGGGGTTCTGGGAGCGTTGATCTCTTCGGTCGCAGTGCGGCTGCTCAGCGTGCCGGGAGCGGTGCTGACCTGGATTTTTCTGATTTTGGCCTGCAGCTATCTGATAACAGGACTTTCCTGGTTCGCGCTGATAAAAAAGCTTCTTCCCAAAAAATACAAGGGCGGCCAAGACGGAAGCAGGAGCCGTTCTTACAGCGTCAGCGCAAAATCCGGGCAAAAAGCCAAAGGGAATGCCGCAGGAGTGGAACGCGGACAAAACCCGCTTGCGATGTTTGCCGGAAAGCTGAAGGGGCTGTTTGCGCGTGTGCGCTCCCGTGAGGGTGCGGTTGCGTCTTCAGCAACAGGCAAGGCCGCATCCAGAGCTCTGGCTGACAGCAAAAAACTTGCCATTACAGCGGCCTACCGGGGAGTGGAGGGTTCGGATTCCAAGCATGAGGGCGAGGTGGCTTTTGACGCCGCTTTTGAAGATGCGGCCAAACCTGTGGAGGCAAAGAATGTTCCGAGAAAGACTTTGCCGCCGATTGCCTTGCTTACCGAGCTGGAAGTGGACAAGAATGTTCAAGAGAGCGCGGAGTTAGAGGCGCGGGGGCGCGACCTTATGGAATGCCTTGCGGATTTCGGCATTCAGGGCAAGCTCCAGGCTATTGTCCCCGGGCCGGTAGTGACCATGTTTGAGATAAAGCCCGCTCCCGGGGTAAAGGTCAGCCGCATCGCTTCCTTGGGCGATGATATTGCGCTGGCCATGAGGGCGATTGCGGTGCGGGTGCAGGCGCCTATTCCCGGCACCGATGCGGTGGGAATTGAAATTCCCAATGAAAAACGGGAAATAGTTTCATTCCGGGAAGTGATGGAATCTTCCGCTTATAATGAAGCGGGGTCTTTGCTTACAATGGCCCTTGGAAAAGATACCACCGGAGCTCCCGCCGTGGCCGACCTGGCCAAAATGCCCCATCTTCTGGTTGCCGGAGCAACCGGGGCGGGCAAGAGCGTTTGCCTCAACTCCATTATCTTGAGCCTGATTTTCAAGGCCACCCCGGACGAACTTAAACTTCTTCTTATCGACCCCAAACGGATTGAGCTTGCCGTATATGCCGATTTGCCCCATCTGGTGCATCCGGTGGTTACGGAAATGATTCAGGCCAAGAGCGCGCTTGACTGGGCCGTGCATGAAATGGACCGCCGCTATGAGGCTATTGCCCAACTCGGAGTGCGCAATCTTGCCGGATATAATGAAAAGCTGGCGGAGCTTGCCGCTGTCCAGCCTGAAATGGTTGAAGGGCTTGAGCCCATGCCTTATCTGGTAATTGTTATAGACGAGTTGGCCGACTTGATGCTTACCGCCGGCAAAGAGGTTGAGGTGGCTATAGTGCGCCTGGCCCAATTGGCCAGAGCCGCGGGGATACATCTTATTCTCGCCACTCAGCGCCCAAGCGTGGATGTGGTCACAGGGCTGATTAAAGCCAACTTCCCTTGCCGGATTTCTTTTCAGGTTACTTCAAAGCACGACTCCCGGACGATTTTGGATACTGTTGGCGCGGAACATCTTCTTGGGAAAGGAGATATGCTGATAAAACCCGGAGGAGGACGCATGCAGCGCCTGCATGGGGCTTTTGTGCCCGATGGGGATGTGGTGGCAAGCGTTGGTTTTTGGAGAAAGTTGTTCCCCCCACGCTATGATGTGGACTTGAACGACTGGGGAACTCCTGATAATGATAGTCTTGGCGTTGGCTTCGGGGCCGGAGGCGCGGGCGATACGGTGGACGACCCCCTTTACGGGCAGGCCGTGCAATTTGTCATGGAACAGGGCAAGGCCTCAATCTCTCTTATTCAGCGCCGCTTCAGGATTGGTTTTAACAAAGCTGCCCGGTTTGTGGAGCAGATGGAACAGGACGGCGTTATTGGCCCGGCGGACGGCAGCCGCCCCCGCCAGGTAATAAAATAGAAAACGCAGCAAGGCTTTTTATTCCCGCTTGGGAGATGGCGTTTCTCCAGTCTCTTTAAGAGATTGAGGTAAATGTATGAAAAAAACTATTCTTTTTTTCTTAATGGCGCTGTTTGTTTTTGCTTCGGGCGCTTTTGCCAAGCCAAGTGAAGCGTCCGGCCTGATTGATGTCATGCAGAAGACATATTCTGAAATGACCAGTATGCGCTGTGATTTTGAACAGACCCTGGTGCACAAGGAAAGTGGAAGCAAAACAACCCGCCTCGGAGTCCTCCAGTTCAAAAAGCCTTTGCTGGTGCATTGGGAGGTAAGCGGCAAGGATCATGAAATTTTGATTATTACAAAGGATGATGTGTGGAACTATCTTCCTGATGAGGAAGCGGCCTACCGTTATAACCTTGATGTGATCGACGACAGCAACTCGTTTATTAAAGTGGTCACCGGCCAGGTCAATATGCGTGAGGATTTTGAAATAGCCTCGGAAAAAAATACGGACGGTCTGGTTGAATATCACCTCTATCCGTTCAAACCCACCCAGCAGCTTACCGAAGCATATATCTGGCTTGAACCGAAAACTGGAATTATAAAGCGAGTGCGCATTCTTGATTTTTTTGGAAATGAGAACAGCATCGTTTTCAAAAAGATAAATCTTAAGGCTGGACTGGGAGACAAGCTTTTCAGCTTCTCACCCCTTCAGAATGTGGATATTGAAGACCATTTTGACACAAAAAGTGTGCCTGAGCGCACGTTGTTCCAATAAGGAGCCTGTTATGTCCAGAAAATCTGTACAATCCCCCGATATTAAAGCTGTGGGCCCATATTCTCATGCCGTGGATGCGGGAGGGCTGGTTTTTCTCTCCGGGCAAATCCCGGTGGATCCGGAAACCGGAAAACTTGTGCCCGGAGGAATAAGCGCTCAAACAGAGCAATGCCTGAAAAATGCCCTGAACGTGCTGGCGGCGGCCGGGCTTGATGAGAGCCATGTGCAGAAGGTTACTGTGTTCCTGACTGATATGGCGAATTTCGCAGCTATGAACGAGGTGTATAAAACCAGATTTTCAGAACCTTACCCGGCCCGTAGCGCCATTGCGGTGGCGGGCCTGCCGCTTGGGGCCGCGGTAGAGATTGAGATAGTTGCGAAAAAATAAAGATGAGAGCCTGCTTCTTGTTATACAGGCAGGTAAAAGGCTTGTAGAGTAGTTAACGCCTCAAATAATTGCTTAACGGGAGGCAAAGCCTCCCTACGATCATTTGGCGGCAAGGATTTGAAGACAAATCCTTGCAGAGCATTTCAAGAGTAAAATGCTCTAAGGTATATGGTTAAATCAGCCAGCTTTTCCCAGTGAAATATCGGGAAAAGCTGGCTGAATTCTTTCTGCAACGGTCATTGCTTTTTTAATTCCAGAGATTTTAACGTTGAAAGGCTATTTCTGGCAAAATGCTCTGGCGGTGCGAGCAGCGCCGCCCGTCCCGCAGGCGGAAATCACTTCCGCCGTTGTTTTTGCCGCAGACGAATTGAGCCGTACGGATGAAGACAGCAATGCTAAGCGCCGAAGGGAACGTCTCAAAATTAATCTGCTTTCTATTTATATAAAATGCTCTGGCTTTGTGAAGCCGCGCATTGCAAGGTCTTCAGGGTTCCCGCAGGAAGTTTTACCCGTCTGAGCAAGTTTTGCCGGCACTGTAGAGCTTTACTCCGCAGTGTGGGAATATTTTGATCCGAACGCATGCAAAGTCAAATAGTTTCAGCAGATGGTTGTTTGTTGGGACCTGCATTGTTATTTGAGCAATGGGCGTAACTGCTCAAGCA
The DNA here is from genome assembly GCA_964545305.1 of uncultured Desulfovibrionaceae bacterium. Taxonomy (GTDB): domain Bacteria; phylum Desulfobacterota; class Desulfovibrionia; order Desulfovibrionales; family Desulfovibrionaceae; genus RGIG1962. The sequence goes on along the minus strand of CAZJFJ010000071.1, from coordinate 859 downwards.
GATCGTCCCGCAAGCTTTCGTCCTGCAGGGCGAAATAGATATTGGCGGTTAGGTATTCAACCCAGTCGCCGGCATCAAAACGCAGCCCTTTTATCTTAACCGCCAGCATTCCCCTGTCGGCGGCAAGCTTTTGCAAGGCGTCTGTGAGCTGCATTTCGCCTCCATGCCCCTTTTTGCTGTTTTCTATATGCCAGAAGATGTCGGGGGTGAGTACATAGCGCCCTACAATTGCAAGATTTGAAGGGGCCTCAGCCGGTTTGGGCTTTTCTACCATCTTGTCGATGCGCAATATGCCGGGGGCTATTTCTTGGCCGGACACTATTCCGTAGCGGGAAATTTTATCCACAGGCACTTCCATTACGCCAACCGCCGGGAGCTTGTATTTTTGGGAGGCTTTAATTAGTTGGATGATGCCTGCATCCCGGCCTATGATCATGTCATCGCCCAGAATTATTCCAAACGGCTCGTTGCAGACCACTTCCTTCGCGCAGAGAACTGCGTGCCCAAGCCCCAGCTGCATTTTCTGGCGCACGGAAATGACGTTGATCATTTCCCCCACAGCGCGGACTTCTTTGAGCAGACTTTTTTTACCGGCTCTTTCAAGTGTTTCCTCAAGCTGCAGGTTGTAGTCGAAATGGTCTTCAATCACCCGTTTTTCTTTGCTGGTGATAAAAATTACATCCTTAAGCCCGGCCCTGAGAGCTTCCTCAACCACATACTGGATCACGGGCTTGTTGAACACGGGCAGCATTTCTTTGGGAATGTTCTTGGAAGCGGGCAAAGAACGGGTGCCCCATCCGGCAACAGGGATCACAACTTTATTGATTTCCATTTTTCCTCCTGTTCTTTAGAGCATTTC
>CAZJFJ010000070.1:0-10277 GCA_964545305.1 uncultured Desulfovibrionaceae bacterium | reverse complement strand
CCCTGCAATCATTTGGCGGCAAGGATTTGTCTTAAAATCCTTGCGGAGCATTTCACACTTGAAATGCTCTAATTTGCCGGAGGCTGCCCCTGCCTCTGGGTGTTTTGGGGATCCTGCGGATTTTGGGGCGGCTGGTAAGCAGAGCCCTGCCCATAGGGGGGCAGGTTTTTTATTTCATTGTCGAGCAGGCTTTGTTTATAGGCGATGGCGAACATGAACAGGGAGAAAATGCTCCCGATATATCCGATTACACAGGTGAGAACCAGCAGCAGCAGGCTGGCTGCCAGCGCGCCTCCGCTGACACTGTTGAAGTCGTAGTATTCATCGTAGGTATAGGCGGCGTCAAGCGGGATTATTCCCGAAGCGATGAATACGCCTGCGGCAATGGTCGCGAGAATTACGCAGGGCATGATGCAGGTCAGAAGATACGCGCCGGTGGCGGGCATCCAGCGGGGGATGCTGGAGGCTACAAGCTTCAGCGGGGTTTTTACCAGGTCGACTGTAGGCTTGTCCATGTTTTCGGCAATGTAGAAAAAGTATGCCGTGGCTACAATGAACATTATGATCACCGCTGCCATATTGGCCAATATGCCGATTAACGGAATCATGGAAAGGATCATGACCGGAATCCAGATAACTATGCTGATGCCCAGAAGAATCAGCACAACGGGCAAAATCTGCTTCCAGCGTCTGAAGGGTTCAAACACGGTGCTCAGCTGGAATTTGTGCTCCTTTCCGTCCATATATCTGACAATGCTGGAATACAGGCCGATCAGGAAATAGATGTTGATAATGGGCATGGGCAGGAGAAAAACAAGGAAAACCGGAAAAATAGCCGAACTTAAGCCGAGGATTATTGAATAGACGACCCCCAGAACAAGGCTTGCGCCGGCAAACAGCAGAAAATAGGGAATCAGCCGGGGTTTAGTGAGCTTCCAGGCTATTCTCATCTTTTGCCCGAAAGTAAGGCTTAAGATAGCTGTTTTACGATCTTGTTCTACGTATTCCATAAACAGGCTCCTGGGATTTGTTATAAGGACGTTTAAATTCTTAAGCTGCTGGAATTCCTGACATAGCGCAAACAAGGATGCCGGGGGAATTTGTTCCTGGGCCTGCGCCCGGCGGGCGTCTGGAAAGTAAATCTGTTCCAGAGCTATCTTTAAAATAGCCCAAACGGGGACTTTTTGTCCAGTTTGATCTATTTTTTTGTTTCCGTGCGTCCGGCCATGCTATTCCTTGCTGTGTTCTATGCAGGCATAAGCGTTATGCGCATGGATCGACTCGAAGCTTTCCACCTCCACCCTGAACCAGCTAACGCCGCTGTGATTAAGAAGGGCAAGACTTGCATTGCGCACTACATCCTCCACAAAGGCCGGGTTGGCGAACGCCGTTTCCGTGACATATTTTTCGTCCTCCCGCTTAAGCAGGGGATAAACCGGGCTTGAGCCAGCGGCCTCGGCAATTTCGATGAATTCCTCCATCCACAAAAATTTATACATGCGTAAAGCGATACGCAGGTTTGCCCGCTGGCTGTGGGCTCCTTCCTTGCTGATGGCCTTGGAGCAAGGGCACACGGTCATTACCGGCACATTTATTTCCAACATGAACTGGGGTTTGTTGGTGTGGTCCATTTTGCCGACCAGGCGGCAGTTGTAGCCCATCAGGTTTTGCGCCCTGGTCACTGGCGAGGTTTTGCTTAAAAAGTAGGTGAAGCGGAACTCCACGTGCGCTTTTTTCGCTTCCAGCCGGTTTTTTATGTCCAGCAGCAAATTCTTCATGCTCTGGTAGGAAAGCTCTTCCTGCCAGTCTTCCAGGGCCTCCACAAACCGGCTCATGTGCGAACCGCGCCAGTGGGCGGGCAAGTCCACAGTCATGTCCACCTCGGCTATGCTGTGCTGAGAGCCGTTCACTTTATCGCTGACCACTATGGGCAGGGTGAGGCCTTTTACCCCCACGCGGTCTATGGGCATTGCCACCAGTGATGGCGAACTTTGTATGTCTTTCATTGTAAATCCTCGTTCTGTGCGGGCGGCCGGGCATCATTCCGGCCCAGGCTTATTTTGCCCGTTCCTCTCGCATTTTCAGTTTGCGGGAAGGAAGGCGGCTTGCCGCGCCCTTGTTCTTCTGTAAAATCCGGCTCTGTTTTTCCGGCGAAAAGAGCGGCCCCGGCAGGGGGTTGTTCTCCGGGAAAAGGCGTGTTTGCGAAAAAGGGCGCATAACTGCTGAAAATTCCGTTTTTATGGAAGGTCGGCCCCGGTGGTGCTGATAACCAGCTGCCCGGTTTTAACCCCTTTAATGGTCAGCAGCCTGTTCGCCAGGGCCTGCAAGCGTCTGGCTTCGCCTTTAAGAACAAGCACTTCAAGGCAGTTGTCGTGATCCAAATGCACATGCAGGGTTGTTATGATCAGGTCGTGAAATTCGTGCTGTTCTTCAGTCAGGCGCTGGGCCAGGTCGCTTTTGTGATGGTCGAACACCATGGTCAGGGTTCCAGCCACAATCGATTTTTCTTCTTCCCAGCGCTCTTCCACCAGGGCGGTGCGAATTAGGTCGCGGATGGCTTCAGACCGGTTGGGGCTGCCGCGTTTTGCGCACAGTGCGTCAAATTGCTCCAGAAGCTTATCGTCCAATGATATGCCGAAACGAATGGTTTTTCCCATCGGGTTACCCCTTTGTGCTATGTGGTCCTGCGTGAAAGCTCCCAAATCTGGATATCTGCCGGGCTGGCTCCGCTTTCGGGCAGGGCCGCCCTGAGGCGTGCGGCTATTGCCGAGCGCCAGCCGCGGGCATGCATCCCGCGCGTGAAATCGGGGTAAATTCCCCGTCCCGGCTCGGCAATCCATACGGTTCCGCCCGGGGCCAGGCAATGTTCCAGAAAATCGGCCACTGGAGCCATGAAACGGCGCTCATACATGATGTCGCCGGCCCAGATTAATTCGAACGCGCCTTTTTTGAATGTCGGCCTGCGCCAGTCCGCCGCTGCAAAATGCACGCTGCCAGGGCCGCCGGGCTGTAAATTTTTCCGACTGTTTCTGTAGGCATAATACAAGGCTATGGGTTCATAGTCCATACCCAGCACACAGCCGCCCGCCATAGCCCCCGCTGCCGCGCTCAGGCCCAGGCCACAGCCCATTTCCAGGCAGAGCCTGCCATTAACCCGTTTTTTCTGCTGGTGCAGCCACTCGCCAAGGGCTATGCCAGAGGGCCATATTTCAGCCCAGTAGGGTATTCTGTCGTCTTCCTCAAAGGCGCGGGCTAGCGTGTTCATGTCTATGCCGGCCAAGCCATTGCGCCCCGGCTCTTCAGGCTCCGTGCCCGGAGGGGCTTCGGCAAGCCTGTTCCACAGCTCTTCCAGGCTGGCCGGGCGTTCAATCAGCCATTCCCGGCCAAGCATGCTGATGTGGATAGTTTGAGAGTTGTTGTCAATAATCGGGCGCATGCAGGTGTTTTAGTTCATTTGGGCAGAAAGGCAAGCTTTGCTTTAGTTTGCGGTTTGCCTCTTTTATTTGGGACAATTTTGGTATATGAAAAAGTTGATATGCAAATTTCAAAGATAACAGTAATTGGCGGCGGCAGTTGGGGAACGGCCCTGGCGGCGCTTCTGGCCGGGAAGAAATACCCCGCCAGCGTTCTGGTGCGCGATTTCGAGCTTGCCAGGTCAATTAATGAACGCCATGAAAATGTGCGCTATCTTCCCGGTTTGAAACTGCCGGAAGGTCTTGTCGCCACAACCAGCGAGGCCGAGGCGCTGGACGGAACAGATCTGATTGTGTGGGCCATCCCCTGTCAGAGCAGCCGCGAGGCCATGCGCAAGCTGCGTCCCTGGTTCCCCCAAAATTCTGTGGTGGTTTCCGCCACCAAGGGGATTGAGGTGGCGAATTTACGCCGGGTTGAGGAAATGGTGCAGGAAGAGCTGGGCGGGCTTGGCGTGAATTATGCCGTTCTTTCCGGGCCGTCATTCGCGAAGGAAGTGGTGCAGGAAAAACCCACGGCGGTTGTGCTGGCCTGCCGCAACAAACAGATTTGCGAGCCGCTGCAAAGCGTGTTCTCCACCCGCCATTTCCGCACCTACGCCAGCCTGGACGTGGTCGGGGTGGAAATGGGCGGAGCGGTGAAAAACGTGATCGCCATCGCAGCCGGGCTGATAGACGGGCTCGGGCTTGGCTATAACGCCATGGCCGCCCTGATTACAAGGGGCCTGGCCGAAATATGCAGGCTTGGCCTGGCCATGGGGGCCGACAAGCAAACGTTCATGGGCCTTTCCGGGGTGGGCGATTTGGTGCTCACCTGCACCGGGGAGCTGTCTCGCAACCGGAACGTGGGCTACCAGCTTGGCAAGGGCAAGGATCTGGGGGCCATTACCCACGAAATGCGCATGGTGGCGGAAGGCGTTAAAACCGCGGTTGCCGTGCAAAATCTCGCCCGTGAAAAAAATGTGGACATGCCGATTACCGAGGCTGTGTGCCAGGTGCTTGCGGGCAGCGTAAAGCCTGAGGAAGCGGTGCATTTGCTGATGACAAGGGCTTTAAAGATGGAATAGATGTGCGCGGAGCAGGGCGCAGGGGCGGTGGAAATTTTCCGGTGTGCATGAAACTGCGATAAATTTGAAAACTAAGTATTGACAAGCCGGTGAAAATCAGGCAAAAACATTTTTCCACAAACTCAGTGGGGCTGTAGCTCAGTTGGGAGAGCGCTTGAATGGCATTCAAGAGGTCGTGGGTTCAATTCCCTCCAGCTCCACCAGAACAAATTCAAGGACTTACGATTTCTCGTAAGTCCTTTTTTTGCGTCCTCTACGCCAAGGTCACAAGACAAGGGCAGCGTTGGCGAGGGCGTGAAGGTCAGCCCCAGTTCGCCTATGCCGGTATCGCCGCGCAGGGACGGAGCCTTTATGTCATAGCCGTAGGTGGTGGCATGGGCCTTGCCGTCAAACTCGTTTTCCCAGGCCGCGCCCACGTAAGGGCTGACATATTCGTTCACCGTGTAAGCGAAACGAGAACCGAAGCGCAGGCGGCTGGAATACACGTCATCAAAATCGATGGGATCGCCGGTGGATAGTGTAACGGAATCGCCTTCCTGCCGTGTCCAAAAGTATTTACCGTACAGGTCGAGGGAAGCTTTGTCCGTGAGGTTCCAGATGTAACCAGCGCCCAGATGCAGGCCGTAATAGGCGGAAGTGGAATCGTAGGACGCCTCGCGGCCCGTGGCATCGCGCAGGTCGGAGCTGTCGTAGGAGTTATCTACCTTGCCCGCGCGGCCAGAGGCTTCGGTGTAAAAATGGCCGGGCCCGGCATTGATGAAGTCCATACGGCCAAGAATGCCGCCGCCCAGATAGTGCGTGTTGCCGTTGCCGTCCACCGATGCTGCATTGGAGAAAGAATTGTAGGTATCGTAAGAGCCGTTGCCGTATTCGAAGAACGCGCCCAGGGTCAGCCTGCCGGGGGCGATGTCCGTTCCCCAGGCCAGACCGGTCAGCAGGGAAAGGCTGTGCATATCCACATGCGAGCCGGTGTTATACCTGACCGAACCGCCGGAAAGCGCGCCAAACCCGGCCAGACCATAGCCACCCGCAGCGCTGCTTCTTGCCGCTGCCACGGCGGAATCCATGCCCTGCCCGGCCGCCACGTCAGCGCCTTGCGTAAGCAAGCCCATGCCGCCGAGAAAGCCTTCAGAAAGCGCCTTGGCCTGTTCGTTCACGCCGGAGCCGGACACGGTGGCAAGCAGCCTGTTGTTGGCAGTAAGGATGTCAAACGTGTATTTCAGCGTTACGCCCTGCATGCCCTGGCCGTTGGCTGTGGTGTTGACCGGGGCGCCAGTGAGGGGGCCAGTGGAGTCAATGAGCGTTACCGTGTCGCCCTTCATCAGCGGAGAAGAGGCTCCTTCAATGCCCACGTTGACCGTGCCGCCCGTTATGTCAGTTGTACCCGTCACAGCAAGCATGGTGCTACCGCTGCTCATATTTGTGGGCACAAAGAAATTCAGGCGAGCGTTTTGAGCTGAAAGGTTGCCTATGTAGCTGGCACTACCATGCACATTGAGTGCTCCGCCATTGAGGGAATGTGAGCCAAGCCCGTTAAGTGCGTTAAAGGTTGTGGCGCTATGCAACGAGAGCATATTGGAGGCAAGAGAGCCCGAAGCTCCCAATACCAACTCTCCGTCCCTGACAGTAGTCATGCCGGTATAAGTGTTGACGGCGTTCAGGGTGAGTGTTCCTGCGCCGGTTTTGGTGATACCGCCAACATCCCCGACTGCATCAGGCTGTATAATGGCCCCAAAGTTCACGTTTTCGCCGGAGCCGACATTAAGCTTCACATCCTGGCCGTTGTCTATGTATAGATTGCTTATCTTGGGGTTGGTGACGCCGGAGCCGAAATTAATGTATTCAAAACGGGCTATGCGATCAATCGTTCCCCTGGCCGTGTCTGCGCCGTTAATATTAAGAGTATTTCCGGTGAAGGTATCGTAGGGCGGGAAAGGGGCGCTACTGCCTGTGACTAGGAATAAACTGCCGCTAAAGGCGTTAATGGTCACAACATTGTTTATTATATTGCCAGAAAATGCTTGGCCGCCAGTAATCAGGGAGTTAGAGAATATGCCCCCTGACAGGGTGATCGTGTTACCACTGGCGTCGGTGTGCCCCATGCCACCGGTAATGGTAGAAATGTTACCGGCACCGGAGTCAATGAAAATCCGGTTGTTGCTGGCTTGTCCGTCGTTGCTAAGCCCACCGGTAATATCTCCATTATTGCCTGAATAGACATTGATGGTATTATTGCTGGCATCTGTATCATTGGCCACAGTATATCCGCCACAGATCTGATTGGCGACGGAGCCGCCGGCGTTCCGGAAGAAGTGACGGGAGTGTCTCCGTTACCATAGATGTTATTTGGGTGGGTGACTGCAATATTTACATCCACGGTTTGCCCCGCAAGGCCCGCGGAGGGAAAAATCAGAATGGTAAAAAACAGGCCGAAGCCAAGGACTGCTGTTGCCGCACGATGGCAAAAAGTATTGAGATTGGAATTGTTCACGGCGTCTTCTCTTGCAAGTATGCTAAGTTAATATGATTTTTGGTCATCAGTATTCAAAGATTAAAACCCGTATTGATGGCAACGTCAGCCAACGTTAAACATGAGATTTAATGACAACTTTGAAATGTGAAACATTTCAAAGGCTAATCTGATTTAAGGGGCAAGTCAATCGCCATATTTTCGGGGGCTGGACCAAGGGTGGCGGCACCATACTGGAAAACACCGTACTTTTGATGTCGGTTGAGCGTCTACGACGAGGATATCAACGTACCTGATGCCGAGAAGAGAGCTTATCTTACCGTCAAATTTCACTGGTGCAGGGAAGGGATGAACAACCCGCATATACACGAAGTACATAGCATCATGCAGCAGTTATACCTAACCTACCATTGGGTAGAGACTCTTGATGCGGATGAAGGGGATTATTCAGTTTCCCAAGTATTCACAAAGGCATTGGCAGCCGAAATTTTTGGCCTATAATGTGGGGTAGAGAATTGGTATCGCCTGATTTGCAAAGTAGCTCTGGCCTGTGCCTACGTCATGGGCCAGGGCTACAATCTATCTATGTGATTTAGTTGAATATATACAAAATATTCCCAAAAGACTCCAAATCACTCCTTTTTTGCATTCCAAAGCAGGCAAAAGGGCTTAGGGCTGCTGATGTTGAAATAGCCGAAAACCATTTTGCGGCAAAGATTTTATTGAAACCCCGGCAGGGCGCTTCAAGCGTGAAGTCTGGGTGCAGGGCTGGCATTGCATTAAATCCGTTGCCGCTACCGGAAAAATGTCTCTGGGCGGGTTTAGCGCAAGCCGAAAAGCTTGCATACTATTTGGAAACTGCTTTTTTCGCGGCTGAAGCCGTGCGTTCCCCAGGAGGTTGCAATGGGGCTGGCGGGAGGCGTAAACAGGGATGTGTTTAATTCAGCACTGGGGGTGGGGACTTTGTGATGGGGTGCTTTTTATTGGCGTATGTATTTTGGCTTAAGCCAGTCAAAAAATTTTATAGGTAAAACTGTTCAGTTTTGGTTGTTGTGAGTATAGGCTGGAAATTTTTTATTCAAAAAGGGTTATTCATAATTAATATTGATTTTTCCATAACCCCGTTGAATTGTTTGCCAAGAATTTTTTTATCTGCTTTTTTTTAGCTTTTCTCCACTTTTCCGAGGTAATTGCGTTTGTTATGGCGGTATTTTTTTTACTAGATCCTTAATATCATTGGCGTGTGTTGCCAATAAGGTTTGATTTAACCGGAAAAAGATTTATTTAGGCTGGTAGTGGCGGGTGTTTGCCACGGACGTTAAAAATTCGTGTGAATTCAGAACTGTGAGGAGTTGACAATGCAAGCCTGGCTTAATCTCTCGTTGAACAAGAAAATCGCAATTATAATTGCCATACTGCTTTTGATAATAGCAGGCACAGCCGTTATGTTTCTGCTCCGGCTGAACGGAGTTTCCGAGGACATGTCCCGGGTCAGCCAGAGCGAGCAGATTGGAACAGTGATGCTTGGAAGGGAAATTGACCATCTTAAATGGGTAAACACGCTGCAAGTGTTTGTTTATAACCCCGACCAGAATAAGCTGGATGTGCAGACCGACCCTACCAAGTGCGGTTTGGGCAAGTGGCTGTATGGCGAGGGCGCGAAAAAAGCGGTTGAATTTTTGCCGGCAATAAAAGTTTACCTGGATAAAATAGAATCATTGCACGAGGCCCTCCACAAGTCGGCAATAAAAATAGAAGAACTTAAAGCCAACGGGCAAGCTGAAGAAGCCCAGAAGTATTTTTTAAGCGTGACCATACCCAGCATGCAACAGGTGCAAGCGGAACTGGGTGAAATTCTTAAGCTTGCCGACCAGGAAAAGAACAAACAATTTGATTCGTTTAACCAGAACATTAGTTACGCCGTTGTCACAGCTTATGTGGCCGTTGGAGTCGCCTTTGTTGTAGCGCTTCTGCTTGGTTTGCTTATTGCCAAAACAATCAGCGCCCCCACCATCAGCCTTGCCCGTTTTGCCAATAAAGTGGCTGGCGGAGATCTGGACGCCCAAATAAACATTGACCGCAAGGATGAAATAGGAGTCCTCGTTACCGCCATTAGAGAGATGATCCGGAATATTGTGGCAAAGATCGATCAAGCCGATGAAAAGACCCGTGAAGCCGAAGAGCAGAGCGTGATGGCCAGTCAGTATCTCAAAGAAGCCGAAGAGGCCAAGTTTGCTGCTGAGGAAGCCACCCGAAAGGGCATGCAGGAAGCTGCCGCCAAGCTGGAAGGCATTGTTGGGGAAACGCTTGCGCTTGCTGAAATGGTTGCGCAAAGGGTGAGCCTTGCGACCCATGGTGCGGATAACCAGAAGAGCCACGTTGGCGACACCGCCACGGCAATGACTGAAATGGCTGCTGCGGTTGTGGAAGTGGCCAGGAACGCGGCAGATGCCTCAAGCAGTGCAGAGGAAGCGAAAGACAGCGCGGCCCAGGGCTATGGAATTGTTGAAAAAACCGTAGTGGCTATCGAAAATGTTTCCGTGCGGGCGCAAACCATTTCCGAGGTCATGTCCAATCTGGAAGAGCAGGCTCTGAGGATTGACAATGTGATGACCGTGATTAGCGACATTGCCGACCAGACAAACCTGCTTGCGTTGAACGCCGCTATTGAAGCGGCCAGAGCAGGGGAAGCGGGCAGAGGTTTTGCTGTGGTTGCCGATGAAGTGCGCAAGCTGGCTGAAAAGACCATGGTTGCCACCAAGGAAGTTGATGGCGTGACCAAGGCGATACAGGAAGGCACGGTTGAAAACAGAAAAGCTGTTAAAGAGGCCGTGCAGGCTGTGGGTGAAAGCACTGAACTCGTGCTTGCGGCCGGCAACGCTCTTAAGGAAATTGTGGCGATTGCGGAAACAACTGCGGCCAAAGTGCAAACCATTGCCGTGGCCAGCGAACAACAGTCCGCCGCCAGCGAGCAAATCAGCAAGAGCACGGAGGAGGTTAACCGTATTGCCGAAGAAAATACCGAACTCATGCACGAAGCCGATGACAACATGAAGGCGATCGGCGATTTGACCAGGCAAATATCCACGGTGGTTGGCGAGCTTAAAAACATCTAGGGAAGGTTTGCACCCACGCCAGGGGGAGAACAAAATCAAGTCCCGCCAGCTTCCGGCGGCTGAGGAAGAAGCTTGCGCTGTCAGCCGCCAACGCTTTCAAAATGAAAAGGTCTAAATGGAACCGCCCCTTTCGGGGCGGTTTTTCAATGTGAGG
>CAZJFJ010000069.1:0-10390 GCA_964545305.1 uncultured Desulfovibrionaceae bacterium | reverse complement strand
CCGCCCTACAATCATTTGGCGACAAGGATTTGAAGACAAATCCTTGCAGAGCATTCCAGGCATGAAACGCTCTGGCGCAATTGCCAGGCTTTGCTTTTCTGAAACCGGGAAGGGTGATATATATTGTTGATAAAATATTTCCGAGGTGAACATGTATGCTGGATAATTTGATGCTAACGCCGCTGCCGGGGTCTTCCGGCTGTTTCGTATGCGATAACAGGGGCGTGAACGACCGCACTCTGGGGTTGAAAATATATTGGAACGATAAAGACAAAACAGTTCATATCCCTTTTGTGCCTGATTCCGGCTGGTGCGGCTTCAACCGGGTGGTGCATGGCGGGCTGATTGCCGCCGTGCTTGATGAAGCGATGGCCTGGGTTGTGCATGAAAAAATGGGTGACTGGGCTTTTACCGTGGATTTCCACCTGCGCTATAAAAAGGCGGTGGAGCCGGGAAAAGAGTATCATGCCGTGGCCGGTGTGCTTGAAATAGGCCGGAAAATAACTACAGAGGCCAAGCTGTATGATCCGGAGGGGAAGTTGGCGGCTGTTGCCGATGCTGTTTTTCTGCCCGGAAAAGGGGCTGCCCGCCAGCAGGCCGGGTGACCGGGGTCAAACTGGAAATCTCGCGCCCCGCCTTCCTTCTGCACAGCCTTCTTGCATTTGCGTGCCACAAAGATAGCCCTGCGCTTGTCAATTGAAGGCCTCCCCACGCTCTGCTGGCTGTTTGAAATGGAACGCTGGCCGTTGGTTTCCAGGTGGCCGTCTATGCGGAGTATGTGGCCGCTTTGGTAAGCCGGATATTGAGTGCGCGATGAAAAATAATCCTGTTTGTTTCTTGTGAATGTGCCCGGCGCGTGCGTTCAGGCGGCAAAGCTTTTTTTGAAAATATTCCGGCCCCGGTGCTGTTTTTTGTGCTTATGGCAGTGGATTTTGAAGGCCACACGTGCTATTGGCCCAACAGCAGCTCAAGCACGATGGCGTCTTCTCCCGTATCCCTGTAATATCCTTTACGAATGCCTATGGGGTTGAAGCCGAAGCTCTGGTACAGGGTGATTGCAGGCTGGTTGGTTTCTTTCACTTCCAGCAGGATGCGGGACACTCCCTGGCTCAGGGCTTCATCGACTAATGTTCGCATCAGGGCGGAGGCCATGCCTTTCCTGCGCAGTTCCGGGCTGGTTGCTATGTTTACTATCTCTATTTCTTCCTTAAGGTGGTAGAAGGAAACATACGCGCCGAGAGCGTGGCTCTCGGTTTTAATGCCGAGGATCTGGAAGGCATGATGCGCCAGGGCCTGCCGGAGGTGCTTTTCACTCCAGGGCAGAGAAAAGCATGTTTTTTCAAGCAGGGCGATTGCTGCGGCGTCTTCTTCGCATAACGGCTCAACCAGATCGAGCAGATTCCGGTTTTCAGCATTTTCAGATGAACGGTTTTTCATTGGAGCAATATGCCTGATTTATATTCTCTTTACACCGAGCAGCAAACAGTTGAGCTGGTTGAGATTCTGGATGACAAAGGCAGGGCGTTCATGGTCATGTCTCTGGCTCAGGCCCATAAGCAGGGGCTATGTTATCAGCTTGTGATTGCTTTGCTGTATTGTCCTCAGGGGTTATTATACATTCAACAGCGTTCAAGGCAAAGCCCTTTGTTTCCGGATATCTGGGACGTGTCGTCAGTAGTGCCCGTCCGGGCTAATGAGGCCCCGGGCGATGCGGTTTCACGCGGGCTTTATGAAACGCTGCGGGTCAGGCCGACCAACTGTGTGGAAATAAATTCCGAACTGCGCAAATTGCCTCACGGCGCGCATAGAATTGTGACTTTTCAGGCTTTGGCCCCATCGCAAACACCCGCCCCGGACAGCCGTTTCGTCGACCGCCTGATCAAGGTGAATGCTTTGGAGCTGGAGCTTATTCTGAAAGATTTTCCCGATCAGGCCAGCCCTGCGCTTTGCTATATAGGCGAAAAAGGGCTCGCGTTTAAAAAGGCTTAGGCGAGCAGGTTCAGCAAGCTGCGATAAACGAGCGGGTTTGCGGCGACAATTCCGCTGGATTCAAGCGTATACTGGCCGCCGGTCAGGGTTCCCACCCGGCCTTTGGCTTCTTCCACCAAAAGCCAGCCGGCCGCCACATCCCATGGTTTAAGCCACTCCTCATAATAGGCGTCGAAACGCCCGGCGGCCACATAGGCCAAATCGAGGGCGGCCGCCCCAAAGCGGCGCAGCCCCTGGGTTGCGGGCAGCACTTTTTCCATCCGTTTTAAAATCAGAGGCAGGTTTTCTTTTGTGTCATATGGAAACCCGGTGGCCAGCAGCGAACTGGACAGCTCTTTTGTTTTTGAAACCTCCAGTCTTGTGCTTTCGGCAAAATTTCCGTTTTTATCAGGCCCTTTTCCCATATGGGCGCCTGTTCCCCGAACCGCGTAAAAACATTCGTCAATCAGGGGGCAGTTAACTATGCCCAGAAGAACCTCTTTGCCGCTCCAGAGGGCCAGCGAAGTGGCCACAAACGGCATTCTATGCGCATAATTGGTCGTTCCGTCCACCGGGTCGATTATCCAGGCAGGCGCCTTTAGGCTGGCTGTAAGGCCTTTTGCCGTGCTTTCTTCACCCAGAAAGGCTATGGAGCGGTCAAGCTCCCCAAGTTTCTCAATCAGAAACTCTTCAACCGCCACATCCGTCTGGGTAACCAGATCCATGGGCCCCTTGTGGGATATGTTCAAAGGGCCGCGGCTTTGTTCCCTTATTATCTGGCCCGATTCAAGCGCTATGCGCAACACTTCCGGGAATAAGGACTTTATTGTTTCCGGCGTAAGGTTCATGCTGTAAATGAAATGGCCTGCGTTTATGCAGGCCACGGTTTAATTTATGAAAACGTCCTGGTAAAAGGCCGGGTTTTCTATGGTCTTGCCTGTGCCACGGACTACAGTGGTCAGCGGGTTTTCGTCCACCACTATTTTAAGCCTGGTTTCGTTGAAGAGGTTTGTGTCAAGCCCTTTCAGCAGGCTTCCTCCCCCGGCCATGAGTACCCCGTTGTTCAAAATGTCTCCGGCCAGTTCCGGCGGGGTTTTGTCCAAAGCTTTTCTCACCGCCTGCACAATTACCCGCACCGGCTCCGCCAGGGCTTCGCGGATATGGGCGTCCGTCACCCGGAGGGCCTTCGGGGTTCCGCTCACCAGGTCTTTGCCCGGAACATCCATGGCCAGCGGTTCCGGCAGAGGATATGCGGAGCCGATGGCTATTTTTACGCGTTCGGCCATGTTCTCGCCGATCATCAGCTGGAATTCATCCTGGAAGTAGCGCTGGATCGCAAGATTCATGGAGTCTCCCGCCACTCGAACCGATTCGGAGTAGGCTATGGCGGAAAGAGAGATGACGGCCACCTCGGTGGTTCCCCCGCCAATGTCCACCACCAGGTTTCCGATGGGTTCATTTATTGGCAGGTCCGCTCCTATTGCCGCGGCCATGGGTTCTTCAATCAGGCGCACATTGCGGGTTCCTGCCTGATGGGCCGCCTCGATCACCGCCCGTTTCTCCACCTGAGTTATCCCGGTGGGAACGCAGATGACAATATTGGGTCTGATAATGCGCGGTCCTTTCAGAACCTTTGATATGAAAAATGAGATCATCCGCTTTGTCACCTCAAAGTCGGCGATTACTCCGTCTTTCATGGGGCGGACGGCGGTGATTTTGTGAGGGGTGCGCCCCAGAAATTCTTTGGCTTCCGCACCCACCGCCAGGATATCGTGGCGTTCCAGCCCCAGGGCTACTACCGAAGGCTCGTTCAGGACAATTCCATCTTCCTTTGTGTATAAAAGAGTATTGGCCGTTCCCAGGTCCATTGCCAGGTTGCGGCCAAAAGAAGAAAGAAATTTCTGCAGCATTAATTGCCCCTTGTTTGTTAAGTATTCCGTGAAATTTCTTGTTTAGTCTGGAGGAGCTTGCTTTTGAGGTAAAGGTTTTCCAGGAACAAGGCGAGATGTTCGGAAGCCATTATTAAAAAATCTTTCATTTCCTGGCTGATTTCCACTGGTTTGTCGTGGGCAAGGCAAAGCACGCCGCGGGTGATTTTATTTATATTCAGAGGCAGGCAGCACACAGCCTGCAGGCCTTTTATTGCATTGCCTCTGCCAAAAAGGGGCACTCCAAGGGCGGCTTCGCTCCCGGTTGCGAATAAGGGGTTGCCGTCGCGGAAAATCCAGCCCAGCAGGCCGCTGCCCATGGGAAATTCGTTTTCTTTGATTTTAAAGGTGAGGTTGGGATCATTTTTGCCTTCAATAAAGTATTTTTCACCTGTTTCATTGCGGGCTGCGAAAAAGCAATAGGAGAATCCGGTGGCGTCGGCCACAATTTGCAGGAAATGCTGCAGGAAAATGTTCCAGCGGCTGAACTTGGCGCGCAGGGCCTGAATTTGGCTCAAGCGGGTGTAATAGTTGGTTACTTCCCTGTAAACCATGCCGGAAGAGCGGTTTTGCAGGAAGTCGGACACGATGTTGGCAAACAGCTGTAAAATTTTCTGGTCTTTATCGGAAAAGGAGTATTGCCGTTTGCTGTCCAGGCAGAGCGCCCCCTTGCCGCCCGGCAGCGGGCAGGCCATGAACGCCTTTATTGTAGAGTCGTTATTGTTTTTGTAATAGCCGAGGCTGGTTCGGGCCTGATCCACGTTGTTCACCAGCAAGGGCGTCTGGTCTCGCAGAACCCACCCTGCAAGCCCGTTGCCGGGTGTGATTTTTACCTCGGCGTCTATGTCGTTGCCCAGGGAAAAATTGGCTGCCAGCCGGTAATGCCTGTTGCCGGGCTCCGGCAGCAGCAAGATTACCGAATAGGATTCGAAAACGCTGCCTATAAGCCCCAGCATCTGGTTATATTGTGTGTTGTCCGTCATCAAATCGCCTTTAGCTGTACCATGATGTTCATCTTGAATGTAAGCGGGCTGATGGCATGATACTTTAATCTAATTTACAGGAGTATTGGCCTGCTGGCAAGAGCCAGACCGCTTTTTTTAATATAAAGCTGGCAATACTTGACGCGTGGAAACGGCTTTTTTTGTAAAACTCACAACACTTGGCCCAGGCTGGCGGGTTTGAAGCATTTTAAGTTTGAAATCAGGCGCTCAGATAAAGTGCCCCGGCACTGCTAAGCGTTCTTTGGCAGCGAGCGCCCGCAGCAATGCCGCAGGTTGCCTTTGCCTGCCTTCCGGCGGCAGCTTGAAGGCGGTTTGCCCCATGCTTCGCCCCGTCCAGTGTCCCTTTTTTAAAAAAACACCTTTTTTGTGCGGCCCTATAAGCATTCTGCTGGAAAAGCTTCCCGCAATTTTTTAGGCAAAAGCCACCTTCGTTATAGGAAGCGGAAAATTGCCGCACAATGGGAGAATTTTGCCTGAATCCCGGCAAAAAGCTGTCTATTCACGGCAAAGCTTTCTGCCCAGCACTTCTTCCACATCGCTCACTTTTCCGGCAAGGCGTCCGGCTGCTCCCTCGCGGTCGTCAATTGTTAT
Organism: uncultured Desulfovibrionaceae bacterium; assembly: GCA_964545305.1. Classification (GTDB taxonomy): domain Bacteria; phylum Desulfobacterota; class Desulfovibrionia; order Desulfovibrionales; family Desulfovibrionaceae; genus RGIG1962. The sequence goes on along the minus strand of CAZJFJ010000069.1, from coordinate 4,899 downwards.
GTTGGTCAGCACCCGCGCGCAACGCTCACGCATTTTATTATGACACGCCATTATCAAGGCCATTACTTTTTCCTGGCTTCCTTCCACGGTGGTCTGCATGGCTCCAAGTTTATAATCCAGGCCGGAGCCGTCGATAAGTTCCATAATCGCGGCAACGTGTTCTTTTAATTCTTCGCCGCTTCCAACCGGCACTATTGAAAATGAAGCTATCATCTGACTATCCTTAAATGTTTTTAATTGAGGCATTGGCTGTCCTGCAGTGGCGGACAGATATTTTTACTTCACCGGCCTACAATTTCAAGAAATTTTCTGGTCTGTCCGGCAATATCGCTGTTTCCAACAATAGCGGAAATCAGGGAAAGCCCGGTCACGCCAGTTTTCATTATCTCCGCTGCGTTTTCAAGGCTTATTCCGCCAATTGCCACGGAAGGCAGCCTGGTGGCGGAAGCTACCCTTGCTGTTCCGGTAAGGCCGAGAGCGTCCGCTTCTTTGGTCGAGGTGGGAAATACTGCTCCAATGCCCAGATAATCGGCTCCCTGCTCTTCAGCCAGGCGGGCTTCCTCTATGGTTTGGGCAGATACGCCAATTATAAATGATGGCGGGCTCAGCTTTTTCGCTTCGGCAAGCGGAATGTCGCTTTGGCCTATATGCAGCCCGTGCGCTCCGGACAGAATGGCTATGTCCAGACGGTCGTTAACTATGAACAACGCTCCCGCCTCTTTGCAAAGGCGGGCCATCTCTGTCGCCGTTTCCAGAAGTTCCCGGCCCGAAAGTTCTTTGTCGCGCAGCTGTATCGCGGTAGCTCCGCCTGCCAGAAGCTCTTTGGTCTGCTCGACAAGGCTTTTGGGCGCTCCAATTTTGCGGTCGGGAATAACATAAAGGCGAATAGACCTTGAAATGTTCATTCAGGCTCCATTTTTTAACAAAATCAGGACGCGCGCAAAACGGAAGACCCTTCCCGGGCGCGGCGGCAATTGGGTAAACAGAATTTTTTATTCGCCCATGGCAAGGGTGTTCTGGGCAGGGCCTACATTAATCCGCTTTATCTGCTTGGCGTCGGCCTCAATTATCTCGAACACCCGGCCGGCAAGATGAAATTCTTCCCCAGGCAGAGGCACTTTCCCGGCAAGCATGCAGAGGTACCCCCCAATGGTTTCCACTTCCTCGGAATCAAGAATTATGCCTAGAGGTTCAAGGTCCTCAAGCATCGCCCGCCCCGAAAGCAGAAGGGAACCGTCTTCAAGTTCTTCTATCTCCTGAATTTTGGGAGCGTCATATTCATCTTCAATATCGCCGATGATGACCTCTATGACGTCCTCGATTGTGGCAAGCCCGGAAGTGCCGCCATATTCGTCAATGGCCACAGCCATGTGGTTTTTGCGAACCAGAAATTCCTGCAGGAGTTCTTTTACCTTTTTCGTTTCGGGTACGAGATAAGGCTCGCGAATGTGCGCTTCAATCGGCTTCGAGATGTCCACGTCGTTCTTCAAAAGAGCGAGCAAATCCTTGGCATAGGCGATGCCTACGATATTGTCCCTGGTTTCTCTGTATACTGGAATTCGGGAGTGCCCGTGTTGTGTGATTAAATCCACCACCTCAGAAATGGGGGTGTTGACCTCGGCGTAGACTATGTCCGTTCTCGGAATCATGATGTCCTGCACCTGCAGCTCATCAAGCCTGAGCACGGAAAGGAGCATGCTTCCTTCCTGCGGTTCCAGTTCTCCTTCCTCGCTAGCCTCCTTGATGGCTCTTTCAAGTAGTTCTTCGTGGTTCTTATGAAACAATCCAACAATACGGCTCCATAAAGAGCCGGTACTGTCCGAGTTACCGTCCAAGTTGTTTCCTCCGGTTAAAGGTTGCTGAAAGGGCGGTAAAACCTTAACGGGCATATTTCTTATGGCCCGCCACTTATTATCCATCCCTGTTCAGAATGGGACCATACCTTCAATATAGCTCTTAAAGCCCGTCTGCACAAGAGGTTGAGTGCAAAAAAAGCTCTGGAGGCTTGCAAGCTTTGCGCAAAACAAGTAAACGAAGGCTGGGCGAATTGCCTTAAAATACATATTTTCAGGAAAGAATAATGATACATATTGTCGGAGGCGGGCTAGCAGGCTCGGAATGCGCATATTACCTGGCGGAACATGGCGTAAAGGTTGTGCTTTATGAAATGAGGCCGCAAATAAATACCGAAGCGCACAGCACCGCCGGCCTTGCTGAGCTTGTTTGTTCCAACTCACTGCGCTCGGATGAATTGGCGACCGGCCCGGGGCTTTTGAAAGCCGAACTTGCCGATCTTAAAAGCCTGGTGATGGAGGCCGCCCGCAGTACCCGCGTTCCCGCGGGCAAGGCGCTTGCGGTGAACAGGGAGCTGTTTTCCGGTTTTATTACTGCGAGGATAGAGGCTCACCCGAATATAACTATGGTGCGCAAGGAAATTGAAAGCCTGGACGACCCCGCCCTTGCGGGAGCGGAGTATGTGGTGATTGCCAGCGGCCCGCTCACTTCAGGGAGTTTGAGCCGGGAAATCGCAAAAATTCTTGGCGAAGAACATCTTTACTTCTATGACGCCATTGCTCCCATTATTTCAGCCGATTCGGTGAATATGGAAAAGGCGTTTTGGGGAGGGCGCTACCTTCCCGAAAATACAGACTATCTGAATTGCCCGTTCACGGAAGAAGAATATCACCGTTTTTGCGAAGCCCTGTTGACGGGTGAAAAAACTCCTGCCCGCGACTTTGAAAAAGAAATACATTTTGAAGGATGCATGCCTATTGAGGTTATGGCGGAACGCGGCCGCATGACGCTGGCCTTCGGGCCGTTCAAACCTGTGGGGTTCGTTGATCCCCGCACAGGTGAAAGACCTTTCGCCATTATGCAGCTGCGCGCAGAAGATATAAACAAAACCACATTCAACCTGGTGGGGTTCCAGACCAAGCTCACCTATCCGGAGCAAAGACGGATTTTCCGGATGGTTCCCGGGCTGGAAGAGGCGGAGTTCGTCCGTTTTGGAAGCATGCACCGGAATACTTATGTGAATGCCCCCGCGGCCCTTGGTGACGACCTCGCGCTCAAGCAGCGCCCCGGGGTTTTTATGGCGGGGCAGATTACAGGGGTTGAAGGCTATCTTGAATCCGCAGCTTGCGGGCTTTGGCTTGGAATGCTGCTTGCGGCCAGGAAAAAAGGGGTGCTGCTGGAGTTTCCCCCAGTGGAAACGGCCTTGGGCGGGCTGCTGAATCATCTGAAAAAGCAGGATGGGGGCTTTCAGCCTTCCAATATTCATTTTGGACTGTTGCCGGAGCTTGGGCGCAAAATGCGCAAGGCGGAACGCAAGGCGGCCTATGCCGAACGGGCGCAGGAAAGCTTCGCCGCATGGCTTTCCCGGTTGCCTGCCGGATGGAAATAGGCTTTGATGCATCCATTGCTGGATAGCAGGCAAAAGCAAGCTTTACTGCCCCCACGGGGGCGGAAAATTCGTTCACTGATGGATGTCAGCGCTTTTTCTGAAATGAAAAAGCTTCAATCAATTTGAACTTGCTAAAATCCGCGGAATATGTTTTTATTTTGCGTTAAAATTATGTACTGATTCAGGTGATGAAATGAAAAAAATAATCGCAGCCAACTGGAAAATGTACAAAACTGTGGCGGAGGCTGAAAATACCGCCTCCGAGCTGCTCAGTCTTGTTGCCCGTTTGCCTGGAGACACCGAAGTCGCGGTGTTTCCTCCCTTCACCGCCATAGCCCCGGTGGCCGCCGCTTTTAAAGGCAGGGCCGGGTTTGGAGTGGGGGGGCAGGACGTGTATCCTGCCGTGGAAGGCGCTTTCACTGGCGAAATTTCTCCGCAAATGCTGTTGGATTTGGGTTGTGAATATGTGCTTTGCGGCCATTCCGAGCGCAGGCATGTAATTGGCGAATCCAATGAACTGGTTGGGCGGAAAACGGCATTTGCCCTGGAACAGGGGCTGGCGGCCATTCTTTGCGTGGGTGAAACCCTTGCCCAGCGGGAAGCCGGCGAGTTGGCTGACGTGCTTTACGAGCAGCTGAAATCCGGTCTTAAGGACGTGCCTTGTTCCGCAGGGAGCCGGGATATCATCGTTGCGTATGAGCCCGTTTGGGCAATAGGCACCGGGAAGGTGGCCGGGCCTGCTGAAATTGAAGAAGCGCACGGCATTGTACGTAAATATCTGAAAGAATTTTTACCGGCTGAAAGCCGGGAAATCCGCATTTTATATGGCGGAAGCGTCAAGTCTGATAATGCCGCCGAAATTAAATCTCTTGACAATGTGAACGGTCTCTTGGTAGGTGGCGCTTCATTGAAGGCGGAAACCTTCATGGAAATAATCAAAGCTTAAAAGGTGCGTGCCCTGTGAAGGGCCAAGGAGAATTGCCTTGGAAAATATAATTCTTGCTCTGCACGTTACAGTGTGTGTAATTCTGGTAATCATAGTTCTTTTGCAGTCGGGCAAGGAGGGCATGGGTGTAATTTTTGGCGGCGGAGGCTCTTCCTTTTTCGGAAGCTCCGGAGCCGGCGGCATCCTCTCCAAACTCACCGCGTTCCTGGCCCTGGTCTTTATTGTCACTTCCATAAGCTATACCATGATTACAAAGCCTGAAATCTCCCACGAGGACACCATCATGCAAAGCATTGAGCTTGAAAAGGCCACTCCTCCGGCGCCGCTTGTTCCGGCCAGCCCGGAGAAAGGCGGAACGGAGAACGCTCCGGCCGAATAGACAAAATCAAAGCACGGGCCTGAAAATCCGTGCTTTTTTTATGTGTGTGAAGGCAGCCGCTTGAAAAAAGCCCCCCCCAAAAAAAGCGGTTGCAGTTTGCAGCGAACTAATCTTTAGAGCAGTTAACGCCTCAAATGCTTGCTTAACGGGAGGCTTTGCCGCCCTGCAATC
>CAZJFJ010000068.1:673-10440 GCA_964545305.1 uncultured Desulfovibrionaceae bacterium | reverse complement strand
CCGGACATTTGCCGTATCATTGCTTATGGTCGTTCTGATCATTGCCGCCCTGACTTTTTTACCGGCGCTGATTCTTGGCCCTATTGCAGAACATATGGTCCTGTGGAGTTAGGAGGGAGTTTTCGTGAGCGCAAACAAAAAACAAAAATTCATTAGCAAGGGCATTCTGAAGTCCTCCATCCTTGGAGCGGTTGTAAAGCTGAACCCCCTGCACATGCGGAAAAATCCAGTAATGTTTGTGGTGGAGGCCGGGTTCTTGATAGTTTTGCTGCTGTGCTTCTTCCCCGATGTTTTTGGAGACGGGGAGAACAGCTTGCAGGCATATAACGTGATAGTGTCAAGCATTCTGCTGGCCACCCTGCTCTTCGCCAATTTCGCGGAAGCGGTGGCCGAAGGGCGGGGCAAGGCCCAGGCGCAAAGCCTTAAAAAAACGCAAAAAGATATGCAGGCCCGCATTCTGGGTGAAAACGGCACGGAGAAGGCCGTGAGCGCCAGCATGCTGAAAAAAGGCGATCTGGTGCTGGTTAAGGCTGGGGAGCTGATTCCCAATGACGGCGAGGTGGTTGAAGGAATTGCCTCGGTGGATGAATCGGCGATTACCGGGGAGTCGGCTCCTGTTCTGAAAGAAAGCGGAGGGGATTTTTCATCCGTTACGGGGGGAACAATGGTGGTCAGCGACTGGCTGAAAATCGAGATTACCTCTAGTCCCGGCGAATCTTTTCTTGATAGGATGATTGCCTTGGTGGAAGGCGCGTCCCGCCAAAAGACGCCCAATGAAATTGCGCTGAGCACGCTGCTTGTCAGCCTGACCATTATTTTCCTGATTGTCGTTGTCAGCCTTCATCCAATGGCGGCATACAGCGGTGTGCATCTGCCGGTGTCCACCCTGGTGGCCCTGGGCGTTTGCCTGATTCCCACAACGATTGGAGGGCTTTTGTCCGCCATCGGCATCGCCGGCATGGACCGGGTGGCGCGTTTCAACGTGATCGCCCTGTCCGGCAAAGCTGTGGAGGTTTGCGGCGATGTGGACACGATGGTCTTGGACAAAACCGGAACAATCACTTACGGCAACCGCATGGCCGCGGAATTCATTCCCCTGTCTGGTGTTGACGTGCAGGAATTGATCCGCTGCGCCGTCATCTGTTCGCTGAAGGACGATACTCCCGAAGGCAGGTCGATAGTGGGGCTTGGAGAAAAGTTGAATGAAAAACCTTCGAATACTCCGCCTGAGATGGAATTCACGCCCTTTAGCGCCCAAACCCGAATGAGCGGCGTGAATTTTCCTGACGGAACGAAAATACGAAAAGGGGCCTGCGATGCGATTCAGAGATATGCACAGGATCTGGGCGGCAATATCCCAAAGGACATGGAAGCCCATGTAAACGAGGTCGCCGAACGGGGCGGCACGCCGCTGGCGGTTTGCGAAGGCAACCGCATTCTGGGGATCATTTATTTGAAAGACACCATCAAAGCCGGGCTTGTGGAGCGTTTTGCGAGGCTGCGGGCCATTGGCATCAAAACCATCATGTGCACCGGAGACAACCCGCTCACGGCAGCGACAATAGCGCAGGAAGCCGGGGTGGACGGCTTCATTGCCGAATGCAAGCCGGAAGACAAGATTATGGTCATCAAGGCCGAGCAGGCCAAAGGCAAGATCGTCGCCATGACCGGCGACGGCACAAACGACGCCCCGGCACTTGCGCAGGCCGACGTGGGCATTGCAATGAACAATGGCACTCAGGCCGCCAAGGAAGCGGCGAATATGGTGGACCTGGACTCCGACCCCACCAAGATGCTGGACGTGGTGGAAATAGGCAAACAGCTTCTGATCACCCGCGGTTCGCTGACAACATTCAGCATTGCAAACGACATCGCTAAATATTTTGCGATTATTCCCGCAATGTTCATGGCGGCGATTCCACAGATGCAGGCGTTGAACATCATGGGGCTTTCCACCCCCTTCAGCGCGGTTCTTTCCGCCCTGGTTTTCAATGCTGTTATTATTCCCTGCCTGATTCCCCTTGCCATGAGAGGGGTGCCTTATAAACCCATGCGCGCGGAAAAAATGCTGTCCCGCAACATGCTTGTTTACGGGCTGGGAGGGTTGCTTGTTCCTTTTGCGGGCATAAAGCTGATTGACCTTGCCACGGCTCCTTTGCTGGCGGGCCTGGGAATGTAGAGGCTTTTCGGGAAGATGTATTTTGATGGAAAGCAGGTTGGGTTAAGAAGTTTTAATATTAAAAGGTTACTTCCGACAAAATGTTCTGGCGGGGCAGTCGGAATTAATTCCCAACGTTAGGCGCCGAAGGGGGCGTCTCAAAGTAATCTGTTTTAAGATCTGCGCAACGGGTGCATCAGCTTTTTTCGGGTGATTGAAGGATATTGGCTCCCGCCGCTTCTAAGTGAAAACAGGAGAACACGACATGAACGCTGTTTTGAAAAAAATAAAAACGCCGGTTCTGGTAGCATTTGCAGTGCTTTTTCTTTGCGGACTGGGCTACCCTCTGCTGCTCACGGGGATCAGCCAGGCCATTTTCCCCGATCGGGCTAACGGCAGCCTTGTTGAAATTAATGGCCGGGCTGTTGGCTCGAAACTTGTGGGGCAGGATTTTACAGATGCGCGGTTTATGAAATGCCGCCCTTCCGCAGTAAGCTACAATACCTACACGCAAGAGGATAAACGCAACGGCAGCTATGTTGGCGTGGCCTCCGGCTCTCAAAACCTCGGAACGGGCAACCCGGCTTTGCTGAAACGCGTTGAAGCGGACATTGCGGAATTCTTGAAGGAAAACCCTGCTGTCAGGAAAGAAGATATTCCCGCGGATCTGTTCACGGCCTCCGGATCCGGTCTTGAGCCGTATATCAGCCCGGCCTCTGCCGCCATGCAAATTCCGGCGCTGGTTGAAGCCACGGGGTTGCCGGAGGAGTTTTTGGAAGGCATTGTGAAAGAACATACTCAGGGCAAACTCCTAGGTGTTTTTGGAGAAAAAACAGTGAATGTTCTTCTGGTAAATCTGGACATTGCCAGAAAGCTGGGGCTGGGCGGCAGCCCAGAGTAAAGGCTTGTGCCTGCTTGCGGCGAGTGTGCGGGAAGTATTGCGCTGCGCTGCGGAAAGGAATATGTTGGAAATTGGGAAATGCCGTGAAATGGGCGGCGCCCCCAGGCAACAGGTAAAAGGAAATTTGAACGCATGAACGACAATTTTAATTCGTCGCCGCCTTCGGCCAAGGGCACGCTGAAGATTTTTTTTGGCTATGTTGCCGGTGTGGGTAAAACATACGCCATGCTCAAAGCCGCACATGCCGCGAAAGAGCAGGGGGTGGACGTGGTGGCGGGTTATGTGGAATCGCACCCCCGCCCGGAAACAGAGGCGCTGCTTGCCGGGTTGGAGCAGTTGCAGCCCCTTCGAATTTCCTACAAAGGCATCTCCCTTGACGAGCTGAACGTGGATGCGGCTCTGGCCCGCAAGCCGGAAGTGATTCTGGTGGACGAGCTGGCCCACACCAACGCCGAAGGGTGCTACAACCGCAAGCGTTATCAGGATGTGGAAGAGTTGTTGCGCATGGGTATTTCCGTATGGACAACAGTAAATGTGCAGCATCTGGAAAGTTTAAACGACATGGTTGCTTCCATGACGGGAATTGCCGTGCGCGAACGTGTGCCCGACAGCGTTTTTGATCAGGCGGAGCAGGTTGAGCTTGTTGATATTGAACCGGAGGAGATACTTGCCAGGCTCAAAGAAGGAAAAATTTACGAAAAAGCACAGGCCGAACGCGCGCTGAGGCATTTTTTTCTGCCCGGCAACCTGATTGCGCTGCGAGAAATCGCGCTGCGCCGCATGGCAGACCGCGTCAACCGTATCGCTTGCAGTGAAATGCCGGGATGCGAACAGCGGCGTCAAATCAAGGAGCACATCCTTATCTGCCTTTCGGGCTCTCCAAGCAACGCCCGGGTTATCCGCACGGCGGCCCGCATGGTTGAAGCCTTTCGTGGAGATTTTACAGCCCTGTTTGTTCAGGGAAGCAACCAGGAGCATGCTGACGCAGAGGGGGAAAAAGCTTTGCGGGCCAACACCAGGCTGGCCGAAGAGATGGGCGCTACCGTGGTTATTGTGCAGGGGGATGACATTCCCGCCCAGATAGCCGAATACGGGCGCATGAGCGGGGTCAGTAAAATTGTTGTGGGCCGTTCACCTCCTGTAAGAGGCTTTTTCCGGCGCAAGGCGACGCTTGTGGAGAAATTGGCTGAGCTTGCGCCCGATATGGAAACATACATTATACCCGACCCGGAGCCGATGCGCCCCCGCAAATTTCATGTAGCGGCAAGGGTAGGCTCGCTCAAGTTTTTGCTGGGCGAACCTCCAACTGCCTGGAAGTACTGGGTAATTACAGCATTGATCCTGGCTTTGTGCAGCGGCGGCGGCTGGTTCATGCGGGCCGGGGGAATACATGACGCCGCTGGGAGTGCTCGGCATAGCCGCGTTCACCACTGGGCCCTGGTACGGCATAGCCGCGTCAGGGTTGAGCGTTCTGTTTTTTGATCTGCTGTTTATAGAGCCGTATTTCAGCCTTTCGGTATACGACGTGGATTATCTGATCATACTTGCCATCATGTTTGTGGTTGTGCTGTTCGCCAGTTTTTTTACAACCAGCGCGCGGGCACAGGCGCAGCAAAGCGCCGCCAAGGCGCTGCAAATGGAATTCATACTGGGCAACAGCCGCCGCCTGCAAAAAGCTGAAAATGAAGACGAAATACTGGCCGAGGCCGCCCGGCAGCTCAGTATGCTGCTTGACTGCGATACCATCTATTATCCGGTTCGTTACGGGCGGCTGGGCGAGGCACGCTTCTGCCTGGCCGGAAAAGAAGCCCGGCAGCATGGCGCTGATGCCTTGCCCTGTAAAAAAGAGGAACGTCTGGTCGCTCAATGGGTCATGAAAAACGGCCGCCCGGCAGGCGCGGGCACCGATACCCTGTCGGACTCGCTTTGCTGTTATATTCCCATACGCAATGCCAATACCACTTTTGCCGTTATCGGGATTGCAAGAAGGAGTGAGGGCGGCGATGCCCCGGCAGCAGACGCCGCTGAAAAGAACCTGCTTCTCGCTCTGGCGGGCGATTGCGCCCTCGCCATTGAAAAGGAGCGTCTGTTCCGCGCCAACGCGGCAATTCGGGCCAAGGCCCAGCAGGAAAAACTGCGCGCCGATGTATTGCGTTCCATTTCGCACGATTTGCGCACGCCTCTGACCTCTATCTGCGGTAGCGCCGCAATGCTCACAGGGGGAATAGCCAGGCCGGATGAGGCGCAACAAAAGGCTTTGGCGGAGTCAATCGAGGAAGACGCCCGCTACCTTGTTGATATGGTGGAAAACATACTTGCTCTCACACGCCTTGAGCAATACGGGTTCACCCTGCATATGGAGGCGGAGCTTTTGGAGGATGTTGTGTGTGAGGCGTTAAATATTGTCCGCCGCAGGGCGAAAGACCGTATTTTTAAAATGGAAATCGCGGAACCGTTGCTTATGGCGCACATGGACGCGCGGCTCATTGTTCAGGTTCTTGTCAATTTGCTGGATAACGCCATCAAGCACACTTCTGCGGAATCCGTGATAACGGTTAAAGCTTTTTCAAATGAAGAGTTCGCCATTGTTGAAGTGATGGATGAAGGTGTCGGAATTTCAGATGAAAACAAGGCGCATATTTTTGATATGTTTTATACCGCCTCGCTAAAAAAAGGGGATGGCAGGCGGGGCATGGGCGTGGGGCTGGCGCTGTGCCGCAGTATTCTTAGGGCGCATGGCGGCGACATCTCCGTCCGGGACAATACGCCAGGAGGCGCAATTTTCTCATTCAACTTGCAGCGTGAAGCCGGGCCAGCCGCACTGCATGACGCATTACAGGAGTGAATATGTTTCCCGATTATGACAATGAAGCCGCACCCGGCTCCAGTGAACGTGTCCTTGTGGTTGAAGACGACAAGGCCATCAGAACTCTTATTGAAACAACTCTGGAGAGCCAGGGGTTTGAATATATTGTGGCGTCTACTGGCCGTGCGGCGTTGCATGAGTCCGCACGGGGCGCTCCCTCGGTGATGCTGCTGGATTTGGGGCTGCCCGACCTGGATGGTGTTGAGATTATAAAAAAAGTGCGCCAGTGGAGCATGATGTTCATTATTGTGGTAAGCGCCCGTAGCGAGGATGACGACAAGGTGGCCGCCCTGGATGCAGGCGCGGATGATTACCTGACCAAGCCGTTCAGTGTGGAGGAATTGTTGGCCCGGCTTCGGGCCGCCTTGCGCCGCGTGAGGTATGACCGCAGCAAAACAGTCCGGAATGAAAGCTCTTTCGACAATGGAGCGTTGCATCTGGATTTTATGGCAGGCAGCGTTGTTGTCGCGGGGCAAGAGGTTCATCTTGCGCCAATGGAATATAAGCTGCTGTGTCTTTTGGCGAAAAATGTCGGAAAAGTTTTGACGCATAAATCCATTCTGCAATCGGTTTGGGGAAGCGCCTCCCCGCAAAATTTGCCTTCATTGCGTGTTTTTATGGCGACTTTGCGTAAAAAATTGGAAAAACTTCCTGCACAATGCGACTGTATCCGTACCCATGTAGGCATCGGCTACCGTATGGTTCGCATTGACGAAGCAGATGACGGCTGCAAAGGGGAAATTGGGAAATAACAGGGTTGTTGGTTGATTTGCGTTGTTTGAGTGAAAATTAAAAATCTGCTCCATTCGTACGCCCGGAGGCGTATGGAGGGAGCAGATTTTTAAACACCATGCAAGAGCAGACGGCAAAAAGAGACTTCATCTGTTCATTGGGGGGCATGGCTGATCCCTGTATCGCCGGAGGTCAGGACATTAGAGCATTTCACACTTGAAATGCTCTAGGTGGCTGTAAACACACAGTTTTTTAATAAAAACTAAAATGTCTGGCAATTTTCGTGTAAAACGGGTCTGCCCATCAGTTATTTCTTTCTTTTGAATTTTAAACAAAAAATAAATTTTGTAGAATTCGCCGGGATGGGAAAAAGCGGTGCGTAAAGCTGTGCTTAAAAAATCATTCCCTTTTCTATATTTTGAAAAAGGGCTTGATTGGACGATTTTAAATTTTCTATAAATTTTCTAGAAAATTTCCTGAAAGGAAAACAGATTATTTTTAAATTTGGTGTTGACCCGGAAGGTGGTAACGTCTAAATTGAAAAGCATTGAGGTGCCCTTTCTCCGTTATCCACAAAAAAGCCTGTGTTTAATGGGTGTTATGGTGGAGAATGGGGAGGGAGAATAGGGAATCCTGTGCGATTCAGGAGCGGACCCGCCGCCGTAAAGCCGCCCTGGCGTAAACGTTAAAGCTCTGTTTTGCAGAGAAAGTTTGCCGGGGAAGTGTTCCAAAAACCACTGGACAAGTCCGGGAAGGGGAACATGGGGAGTGGAAGCAGAAAATGCTCCCTGGCCAAGCCGGAAGACCTGCCTCAACCTCACAGCCATGATGACCAAGCTGTTTGAAGGCGTATGCCTGCACTTGCATAAGGATCTCATGGCGAAGCTTCCGGGAGCAGGGACGCTTTGCAGCAAAATCTCCCGAAGAGCGGCAACTTGCATTGCCAGCCGCCCTGGCCTTTTTGTCAAATTAATACCCGGATACTGCGCAACGGGCTTTTGCGCAAGTTTTCCCCAGCAAGCTTTCATCCTTTTGCGTGTTCCGCCAGCAAGAGATTTTTATCCGCCCACTAATTTGAGGAGTGACGAAAGATGTTCTTCAATGAAATCAGAAAACGCGATGGCCGAGTAGTGCCCTTTGATTCCAGCAAGATCGTGAATGCAATTCTCAAGGCAGGCAAGGCCACCGGGGAGTTTGGAGAAAAAGGGGCCCGCCGCCTGACCATGCGTGTGCTGTCTTTGGCCAAGACCATGCATCTTGGCCCTCTGCCCGATGTTGAATCCCTCCAGGATATGGTGGAAGAGGTGCTGCTGGATTCGCCTTTCCGGGCCACTGCCAAGGCCTATATCCTTTATCGCGAGCAGCACTCCCAAATTCGTCAGATTACCGCCCGGGCCAATGTGGACATGATGGAGGGATACCTCAGCAAAATGGACTGGCGTGTGCGTGAAAACAGCAACATGGGGTTTTCCCTGCAGGGGCTCAATCACCACATCGCTTCCGATGTGACTTCCGAATACTGGCTGAACCGGATTTACACCCCGCAAATAAGGGATGCCCATAAAAACGGCGATTTTCACCTGCACGACCTCAACCTGCTTTCAGTGTATTGCGTGGGCTGGGACCTGCAGGATCTTTTGCGCGAAGGCTTCAAAGGGGTGGCCGGGAACATTGAAAGCGCCCCTCCCAAACATTTGCGCTCGGCGCTCGGCCAATTGGTGAATTTTTTCTACACCCTGCAGGGCGAGGCTGCCGGGGCTCAGGCCGTTTCCAGCTTCGACACGCTGCTGGCCCCGTTCATCCGGCATGACAGGCTCTCCCCGAAAGAGGTGAAGCAGGCCTTGCAGGAGTTTGTGTTTAACATAAACATTCCTACCAGAGTGGGCTTCCAGACGCCTTTCACCAACATTACCCTGGACATGGACGTGCCCTCAAGCCTGAAAAACGAGCCAGTGATTATTGGCGGCGAGCTTCAGGACACCACCTACGGCGACTATCAGGCCGAGATGGATATGCTGAACCAGGCTTTTGCCGAAGTGATGATGGAAGGCGACAACAAGGGGCGTGTTTTCACTTTCCCCATACCCACCTATAACATCACCAAGGATTTTGATTGGAGCAGCCCCCGTTTCGAGTCCATCTGGAAAATGACCGGGCGCTACGGCATTCCCTATTTTTCCAATTTCGTGAATTCGGATATGGATCCGGACGATGCCCGCTCCATGTGCTGCCGCCTGCGCCTGGACAATCGCGAGCTCAAAAAACGCGGCGGCGGTTTGTTTGGAGCCAACCCTCTGACCGGATCAATCGGCGTGGTTACCCTGAACTTGCCCCGCATGGGCTATCTGGCGGAAAATGAGGACGCCTTTTTCAACCGTCTTGATGAACTGGTAAATCTGGCCAAGGAAAGCCTGGTAACCAAGCGCAAGGTGCTTGAGCAGTTCACCGAGGGCGGGCTTTATCCTTACACCACCTTCTATCTGCGCGATGTGAAGAACCGCACCGGAGAATACTGGACCAACCATTTTTCGACCATTGGCCTGGTGGGCATGCACGAGTGTTGCCTGAACCTCATCGGCAAAGGCATAGCCACTCCGGAAGGGCATGATTTTTCCATGCGCACGCTTGCATATATCCGCTCCCTGCTTTCCAAGTTCCAGGAAGAAACCGGCGATTTCTTCAACCTGGAAGCCACCCCGGCCGAAGGCACCTCCTTCCGGCTGGCCCGTATGGACCAGAAGGCCTTTTCCGATTCCCATTTTGCCAATGACGCGGCTGTGGCGGAAGGCGCTGCGCCGTTTTATACCAACTCCACCCATCTGCCGGTGAACTTTTCCGACGATATCTTTGAAGTGCTTGAGCTTCAGGACGATTTGCAGGCCAGCTACACCGGAGGGACGGTGTTGCACGGGTTTATTGGGGAGGAGATCAGCGACACCAAAGTTGTGTCCAGCATGGTGCGCCAAATTACCACCGGATATAAATTGCCCTACTTTACGCTTACCCCCACATTCAGCGTGTGCCAGGAGCATGGCTACATAAAGGGAGAGCAGCATAGCTGCCCCGCCTGCCAGCGCAAGACCGAGGTTTATTCACGGGTTGTGGGCTAT
>CAZJFJ010000068.1:0-663 GCA_964545305.1 uncultured Desulfovibrionaceae bacterium | reverse complement strand
GAAGAGCAGCCGTGTGAGGTCTACTCGCGGGTTGTGGGCTATCTGCGCCCGGTTGAGCGTTGGAACGACGGCAAGCAATGTGAATTCTCCATGCGTAAAACCTATAAATTTCCTGCTACGGTAATTGAAGAAGAGTGTAACGAAAATGCTGAAAATGTAGCATAAAAGTCCAGGAATGGCTTCTGGTTCCCGCTCTGGGAAGTTTTGTCCCAAAGCCCCTGTGTTTCTTGCCGTAGCAAGTGAACACTTCCAAAGACAAATGAATGCCAAGGCGAGGCTCTCTCCTTGGCATTCATGTTAGGTGAGCATGCGATGTTGATTGGCGGGCTTCAGAAAAATTCATTCATCGATTTTCCAGGGTATATTTCGGCGGTGATCTTCACTGCCAGCTGCAATTTTCGCTGCCCGTACTGCCATAACCCGGATCTTATTTTTAGCGGCGGAGTCTTGTTGGACGAGGAAGAGGTGTTCAGCTTTCTTGAAAAACGCCGCGGCAAATTGGAAGGGGTTGTAGTTTCCGGGGGCGAACCTACCGTTTCGCCGGATCTGCCTGCACTGTGTCTGAAGATCAAGCAAATGGGCTTTGTGCTCAAGCTCGACACAAACGGCAGCAATCCAGCCATGCTGGAGCTTTTGATTTCAAGGCGGCTTGTGGACTATGTT
>CAZJFJ010000067.1:0-10521 GCA_964545305.1 uncultured Desulfovibrionaceae bacterium | reverse complement strand
GACAAATCCTTGCCGCCAGATGATCACTGGGCGGCAAAGCCACCCGTTAAGCAATCATTTGAGGCGTCAATTGCTCTAAAAAGGCGGCTTATGACTTCAACACCTCAGCGCAACTGCAAACTACTGTTCTTCGGCTTCGTCTTGTGGGCGGTCTGGCTGTGCGCCATTCCTTCCCCCGCAACAGCCGGAAACCAGCCTGAAACCGGCGGCGGCGGAATTATGACTCCAGTTATCCGGGCTGACGGCGAAAATCCGGCCCCTGTAACCCCCCTGGCCAATGCCTCCAAAGAAACGCCTCCTCCCGCGGACGATTATTTTAAAAGCCTGCCTGAAAACAATTCCGAATTTTCGTGGAGCAACTATTTTCTGGTGGTCGGCTGCATGTTCCTGCTCCTTGCCCTGCTCTGGTTTGCGGTGTGGGCATTGAAAAGGCGCAACGTCCTTCCAGGCGGTTCCGCACTTCACAAAAACACATTCAAGGTTGAATCATCGTTGCCGCTTGGCAGCCGCCGGGCTCTGATGGTGGTGCGTTTTTCCAATTCCCGCTATCTGCTGGGAGTAACCGATCAGCAAATCAGCCTGATCAAGGAACTTGACCAGGAAGACACCATTCCGGAAGAAAACCCGGCCGCCTCTTCACCTGTAAAGGCCTTTGCCGCAATCCTTAAAAACGCCAGTCAAAAAAGCGACAACTAAGATGCAGACAATCACCAGACTTTTCACAAAAGAAAACAAACAGCCCGTTTCCTGGTTCTTTATGGGGTTAGCCCTGCTCGGCGCCCTTGCGGCGCTGCTCGCTCCATCCGTGGCTCTGGCTCAAAGCGCCGATTTCCAGGTTCCCCAAATAGCCATGACTCTTTCCGGAGGAGAAGAATCACCTGAAAAAATTTCTCTGGGCCTGGAAATCCTGTTTCTGCTCACCGTGCTCTCCCTTGCTCCGGCAATCATGCTCACGGTCACAAGCTTCACCAGAATCATTATTGTGTTTCACTTCGTTCGTCAGGCTTTGGGCGTACAGCAGCTGCCTCCCACCCAAATTCTCGCAAGCCTCGCCATTTTCATGACCGTTGTAATCATGATGCCTGTGGGCAAGGAAATCAACGATCAGGCCCTTCAGCCTTACATGGAGGAAAAAATAGACTTTGGCGAAGCGTTACAAAAAGCCCAGACCCCGCTGCGCAATTTCATGTTCAAGCACACCAGGGAAAAGGATCTGTCCATTTTCTACTCCATAGCCAAAATGGAACAGCCCCGCACCAAGGAAGAAGTTCCGACCATGATGCTGGCCGCAGCCTTTGTAATCAGCGAGCTGAAAACAGGGTTCACCATCGGCTTCCTGATCTACATCCCGTTTCTCGTGCTCGACATGGTTATCTCCAGCATCCTTCTGGCAATGGGCATGATGATGCTTCCGCCCATGATGGTTTCCATGCCGTTCAAACTTTTGCTCTTCGTGATGGTTGATGGCTGGAACCTGCTTGTGGGCTCCCTCGTAAACAGCTTCACCTAACCGCGGCGACCTTGGCAGTTGGAATAATCTAAAATTTTCAGGAGAAAACAAATGACCCCGGAATTTGTAGTAGGATTCGCCCGCGAAGCAATTGAAGTAGCCCTTTTAATCTCCCTGCCCATGCTTGGGGTGGGGCTGTTTGTGGGCGTTACGGTAAGCATTCTTCAGGCGGCCACCCAGATACAGGAAATGACCCTTTCATTCATACCCAAGATCATATCCATATTCATTGCACTGCTTCTTGCGTTCCCCTGGATTATGGACAAGCTCGTCACCTATACCAGGGAAATTTTCTTGAATTTTCCTAACTATATCCGTTAGGGCATTTAACATTGAAAAGGTATTTTTAACAAAATGCTCTGCCGGGGCGAACTGCCCCGCCCGCCCTGCAAACGCAGGGCGGGTCACTTCCGCCGCCGCTTCAGCCCTTCAGCCGTAACCGAATCTTTGAGTCATACGGATGAAGACAGCAAAGCCAAACGCCAAAGGAAGCACCTAAAAATTAATCTGCTTTAAAGCATTTCACACCGCCAGAGCGCGCGGCTATTCTCAAGAGAAAACACTCCAAGGCGCAGCCAGGCAAACAATGGCTGCGCTTGTAAAAGAGATGGCACCCGTCTTTGGCCTCCCACTCCAGAGGAAGCGCCTCAAAACAAATCCGGCCGCTTGCTTCAACTTTTCCGGGCAGGTCTCATGCACATCCGCTTTTTCTTGTGCTCAATCCCGGTAATACGTATAGTCAGAAAAACAATAACACCTAACAGGGCGGGACAATGAAACTATACTCATGGAACGTGAACGGATTCAGAGCTGTTTGCCAAAAACCGGATTGGAGCTGGTTCGAGGAAGGCAACGGCGATGTTGTGGCCTTGCAGGAAACCAAAGCCAGCCCCGACCAGATTTCCGAACCGTACCTTAACCCGGCCGGCTATAACAGCTACTGGCTTGGTTCAACTGTAAAAAAAGGATATTCCGGCGTAGCCGTGTTTTCAAAACCCCTCCCGCTGGCGGTGAATGAAGAGCTGCCCGACCCGGCCTGGCAGGGGGAAGGGCGCCTTTTACATTTGGAATACCCTTCTTTTCACTTTTTCAATATCTATTTTCCAAACGGCCAAATGGGAGACCACCGGCTTGACTACAAACTGGGCTACTACGACGCCTTTCTCAATCTTGCCGAGAAATTGCGTCGGGACAAACCCATTGTGGTTTGCGGAGACTTCAACACCGCCCACCGCCCCATAGACCTTGCCCGGCCCAAAGAAAATGAAGAGACCTCCGGCTTTCTCCCCATAGAACGCGCATGGCTCGACAAATTTGTGGAGCACGGATATATCGACACCTTCCGCCTGGTGCATGGAGACAAAACCGACCAGTATTCCTGGTGGTCATTCCGCATGCGCGCGCGCGAGCGCAATGTGGGCTGGAGAATCGACTATTTCTTCGTGTCTGAAGAGTTGAAGAACAAAGTGAAGCACGCCTGGATAGAACAGGAGGTGATGGGCTCGGATCACTGCCCCATCGGGCTGGAGCTTGACATTTAAATTTTTCCGGGGCGGAGGAAAAAACTCCAGGGGGGCAAGGCTATCGCCCCAGCTCCTGCTTCAGGAGAGCTATTTTATTCCAACAGGGCCCTGACAAATGCCTGACCGTCAAACGGGCGTAAATCCTCCATTTTCTCGCCAAGCCCGATAAAGGTAATCGGAATCTTCCGCTGCATTGCCAGGCCCACGGCCACGCCCGCCTTGGCGGTTCCGTCCAGCTTGGAAATGACAATTTCGCTGACCGGCGATGTTTCACTGAACAGCTTGGCCTGCGAAAGCGCGTTCTGCCCGGTTGTGGCGTCAAGAACCAGAATGGTTCGGTGAGGCGCGCCAGGGTGGCGCTTTCCAAGCACGCGCACAATTTTGCCAAGCTCTTCCATAAGCCCGGTTTTGGTTTGCAGCCGCCCCGCAGTATCAATGAACACAATGTCGTAATTTTCAGAAAGAGCCTTTCCCACAGCCTCAAAAGCAACCGCGGCCGGGTCGGCCGGGGCGCTTCCCACGGCTTCTTTGGCGTAAAATCCGGCCCCAACACGCCGGGCCCACACTTCAAGCTGCTCCACGGCCGCGGCCCGGAATGTGTCTCCTGCGGCAATCAGCACCTTCTTGCCGGCCAAATGTTCCCGGTAGGCAAGCTTGGCGATGGTCGTGGTTTTACCCGCTCCATTCACTCCCACCATCAGCACAATTTCAGGCAAATTTGCAGCCTGCACTCTGGGGGGGAAAGAAAGCACCGATTCCAGCTCGGCCTGTAAAACCTCTTTGGCTTCCGTCCGGGTTTTAGCTCCATTTTTCCTGACAGAGGCCCGCACCCGCTCCACCAAATCGATACTAGCTTCATAGCCCACGTCAGACAGAATCAGCACTTCTTCAAGGCTCTCCCAAAAGGCGTTGTCCAGCTCGCCCGTGCCGGAAAACAAGTCGCGAAGCCCGGAGGAGATAAGTTCGCGGGTACGGGCAAGCCCGTCCCACAACTTGGCCAGAAAACGCTTCTTTTCCTCGGCGTTGTCCTCCATGCCCAAAACTATTGCGAGCCTGAATTGCAGTTCGGAGGCGAACTCATCCGTTTTGGCATAGCCCATTTCAGCAAGCCATGCCTTTAATTCAGAAATGAACCTTTCAGAATCCCCGGCGGAAATATCCAGAGATTCCAGCAAAAGCGCAAGCCTTTGCCAGAAAACCGTGTCCGCCCGGTCAATTCCTTCAAGCACCGCCTTAAGCCAGCCGCCAGGCGTAGGTTCTGCTTTTCTTAGCTCAAGAATGAACTCATCCCGGTTAATGGGCGGGTTCCCGTCCAAATCGGACGCGTCCACTTCCTCCCCAACCCCATGCGCCGGGCCGGCTGCATCGTTCGTCTGCCCCGCTTCCGAAACAGAAACATACACCGGCTCGTCCGCTGCTTCATCTCCAGAGGCGGAGAGGTGGGAAGGCTCTTCTTCCCCACGCGCGAAACCTTCAGCCCCCCGCTCATCCGGAGAAACATCCTGGGAAGGCTTCTCAGAGGCTGCCGCCTCCAAAGGTCCGCCAGACAAATCTTCTTCTTTCTTCTTGCCTAATATTTTGGAAAAAAAACCCATGATTTACACGCCGACAAATTTATTGGAAAAGCATAAAAATAGCGGAAAAGGGAAATGCCCTTTAACAGGCAATTCCCTGTCCAGCCGGGAACTTCCTACTGCATCGCTTCCGGGAACATTTCCCCGGCCAGCTCACGCAGCTTGTATTTTTGAATCTTTCCACTGGCAGTGAGCGGAAATTCCTTGACCATAGCCACAAAGCGCGGAATTTTATACCAGGATATCTGGCCGCGGCAAAAATCCTTTACATCTTCCGGAGCAAGCGACTCGTAGCCTTTCTTGGGAATGATGAACGCGCCCACTTCCTCGCCGTATTTGCGGGAAGGCACGCCAACCACCTGAACGTCTTCCACTCCTTCCAGGCTGTAGAGGAACTCCTCCACTTCCTTGGGCGAAATATTCTCCCCGCCCCTGATAATCAGGTCTTTAATGCGTCCGGTAATGGTTATGAAGCCTTCCTCGTCCATTATGCCCAGGTCGCCGGAGTGCAGCCAGCCATCTTTAATAGCCTCATCCGTTTCTTTGGGCATTTTGTAATAGCCCTTCATCACGTTGTGGCCCTTGCAGCACACCTCGCCAGCCACTCCGCGCGGGCATTCCTCACCCGTTTCCGGGTTGAACAAGCACACGTCCACGCCGGGGAAACGGCGGCCCACCGTGGTTACGCGGCGGTCAAGCGAATCCTGCTTGCAATGCGACTGGGTCATGCCGGGCGAAGATTCCGTAAGACCGTACACGCTGGTAATCTCGGTCATATTCAGCTCGTCGGCCACCCGGCGCATCACCGGCTCCGGGCAGACAGACCCGGCCATTATCCCGGTGCGCATGGTGGAATAATCAAAATGCCTGAACATCTTGTGCTCCAGCACATTCAGGAACATGGTCGGAACCCCGTACATGGCGGTGCATTTTTCATGATCGATGGAAGCCATCACGTGCAATGCCTTGAACGATTCTAGAATAACCATGGCCGCTGCTGATGAAATGCTGGCCATAACCCCCAGCGAACAGCCGAAACAGTGGAACATGGGCACCGGCAGGCAGATGCGGTCGTTGTGGTCGAACGCCTGCCGCGCGGCAACGGAGCTTCCGTTGTTGATAAGGTTGGCATGGGTAAGCATGACGCCCTTGGGAAAGCCTGTGGTGCCGGAAGTATACTGCATCATCACCACATCCTCGCAATCAACCTCGGCTTGGCGGGCGGCGAACTCCTCATCGGAGATCATCGCCTCCCCCATGCCTATAAGCTCCGGCATGGAGTAAAACCCGCGGTGCTTTTCCACCCCCAGAAACATGGCTCTGCGGAAATGGGGGTAGGTTTCGCTGCGCAGCTGCCCCCTCGGCTGGGTACGGATTTCCGGAACCAGACGGCAGAGGGTGTCAATATAGTCATGGTCGCGGTAGCCATCAATAACAAAAAGGTTTTCCATGTCCGACTGTTTGAGCACGAAATCCAGCTCATGGTCGCGGTAGTTGGTGTTTATGGTCAGGTAAATGCCGCCTATCCTGGCCACCGCCAGCATAAGGGTAACCCAGTGCGGAACATTGGTGGCCCATATGGCTACCTTTTCCCCGCGCTTCACCCCCAGCGCCATCAGGCCCTTGGCCATCTCGTCAACGCTTTTGTCAAATTCCCGCCAGGTCTGGCGGAAATCGCGGTCAACATAAACAACCGCGTCATTGTCGGGATATTTGGCGGCAACGTCCCTGAGCTGTTGGCCCAAGGTTTTCTTTGAAAATTCAAAAGCAAAAATATCTTCCATCTCTATCTCTTTTCAGCTTAAAGATTAGGGATAGTAAACAACGGCATAAATCTCAGCCGGCCCGTCGCCGCAGGCGCCCACATAGTGAGGAACCGATGAGTTGTAATAGGCGCTGTCTCCAGCCTCAAGCACCATCTCTTTCTGGCCGTAGCGAAGCAATATCTGCCCTTTCACCACCACGATGAACTCTTCGCCCTGATGAGAGGAAAAACAGCGGTCTTCTTCCGGTTCGGGAGAAATTTCAATGTAAAACGGCTCCATGTTGCGGTCGGCCTTGCCCTTGCCGAGAGAGTGATAGATAAACGCGGCCTTCTTGCCCTTGCTTTTCTGCATGGCCAGATCGGCGCCCTGGGTAGATTTTTTCA
Source organism: uncultured Desulfovibrionaceae bacterium (assembly GCA_964545305.1). GTDB lineage: Bacteria > Desulfobacterota > Desulfovibrionia > Desulfovibrionales > Desulfovibrionaceae > RGIG1962. Next base: position 3,765 of record CAZJFJ010000067.1, on the reverse strand, counting down.
CAATCAGAGGGTCGTTCACGTCCACATCATCCAAGAATGTGCCAAGCCTGATGTTCATGGCCCTTGCTATTTTCTGCAGGGGGGCCAGGGAAGGATAAAGGTTCTCCTCTTCAAGGGCCTTTACCACATCTACGCCCACACCGGAGGCTTGAGCCAGTTCCTCAATCGAAAGTTCCCGCTCTTCGCGAAATTTTTTCACACGAGCACCCAATTTGTCGGCTGCCATACTTTTTAGCTCCTTAAAAAAAGCTTTTTCCTTAATTAACTGACACCATGAAGTTTTGAAGTTACTCAATGCCCCAAAAAATTTCAAGCAGGAAATATTGCTTGTGAAAAAGTCTGTACTGTTGCTATTTTTGGATATTGGCGTTAAAAAATTTCGAAATCATTTAGCAGGTCTGGTTAATGAAAGAAGAATTGAGAAAAAAATATGCCCTGATGTCCATTGGCGCGCTTGCAGCCTGCATTGCCGCGATCATTCTGCTGCTGCGCAGCGTGGCGAAAAATTCCAATGAACCGGACGTTGTCACCCTGGTTATCGCTGTTTTCCTGATGTCGGCCGGAGCGCTGACTGGATTTCACGTAAAAAAGAAACGCAAGGAAGCAGACGAACAGGGAACGCGCCCGCAGGAAGAAGCTGTGGACGAAGAATGGGAAGCGTTGCTTGACCATTTCTACGACATGGAACGGGAAGATGAATTTTATTCCTGCCTGGAAGCGCACGGCCCCATTGAAACGGTTGATGACTATGAACATTCTGTGGCTGCATTTGAAAAAAACAAGTCTGAGGCCGTGAACGCCGGAGCAAAGGAATACATCTGGCGCGCCAACCGGGATAGTGACGTTTGCATCCGTTGCCGCCGCTACAATGGTAAACGCTTCACCTGGAACAATCCCCCAAGGGGCGGCCACCCCGGCTGCGCGCCGGGCTGCCGCTGCGAGGCGGAGCCGGTAATGCCGCTTGAGCGCCCCCGCAGCGGAGCCAGAACAAAAGCCGCCAGAAGCTGACCCCTCCAGTCACCGAAGGAACGCCCAAAAGGCAGAAATATGCAGCGCCTTAAAATCATTGTTTCCGGCCAGGTGCAGGGGGTCGGATTCCGCCCCTTTATATTCAGGATTGCGCACGAGCACGGCCTGACCGGATTCGTGCAGAACACATCCCAGGGCGTCAGAATTGAAACGCAGGGCGACCCCGCGAGCCTGAGTATGTTCCGGGCCGACCTGCAGGAGCGCCTTCCTCCGCTTGCGCGCATCACCGCCTTCGTCGAAGAGGACATCGGCGTCCTTGAAGGCGAGTCCGGTTTTTCAATCATCGGTTCAGAAGGCGATGCGCCTTCTGCGGAGATCCTGATCAGCCCCGATACCGCCACCTGCGCCGACTGCCTGGACGACATCCGCCAGCCCTCAAACCGGCGCTTCGCATATCCTTTCACCAATTGCACCAATTGCGGCCCGCGGTACAGCATTATTTCCGCCTTGCCTTACGACAGGCCCTACACAACAATGAGCTGCTTTCCCATGTGCGAGGAGTGCCGGGCCGAATACGAAAACCCGCAAGACAGGCGCTTTCATGCCCAGCCCAACGCCTGCCCCAAATGCGGCCCCCAGGTATGGCTGACGGACGCGAAGGGGAATGAAATTTCCCGAGGCGCCCAGGCAATTCTGGAGCTGGCCCGGGTTCTTTCCCGCGGCGGCATAGCCGCCATAAAAGGCCTGGGAGGGTTTCACCTGGCCTGCAACGCCACAGACGCCGCAGCCGTGGCCGAGCTGAGGAAACGTAAACAGCGCCCGGCGAAACCTTTCGCCATAATGGCGGCAGGACTTGAGGCCGCCCTAGCCCTGGCAACAGTTTCCCGGCGGGAGCAGGAAGCGCTGAGCAGCCCCCAGGCTCCGATTGTGCTTTGTGAAAAAAATCCGTCCTCGCCCTTGCCGGAAGAAGTAGCCCCAGGGCTTGACCGGATTGGGGTAATGCTTCCATATACCCCGCTGCACCATATTCTGCTCACTCACTTTTCAACGGCAACCGGTGCCAACAGGCCAAAAAAGTCCCCGGTCGGCCCCGCCGCTCTGGTAATGACCTCAGGCAACCACACCGATGAACCAATCGCTATCGGAAACCGGGAAGCATTGAAAAAACTCGCCTCAATAGCAGACGTGTTCCTGCTGCACAACCGGGACATCCTTATACGCGCGGACGATTCGGTAGTCCGCCTTTCCGGTGAAGGCGCATATCATTTCATGCGCCGCGCCCGGGGGTTCGCACCGCTTCCCCTGGAGTTTGAACTATCAACCCAGGCAGGCAAGCACGCCGAATGCGTTCTGGCGGTTGGGGCGGAATTGAAAAACACCATCTGCTTCGCCCGCAGGAGCGGCATGAACGGACAGCAGGACAACAGCCTGGCCCCGGTCAACGGCTTTGTAAGCCAGCATATAGGCGACGTCAGCGAAGCGGGCACAGAAAATTTCATGCGCGAAACCGCCGCCCACCTTGAACAGGTATTTAAGTTCAGGCCGGACCTGATTGTGCGCGACCTGCACCCCGACTACCTGTCTTCCGGCATGGCGGAAGAATTCGGCCGGAAACACGGCGTTCCCGTACTCACGCTCCAGCACCACTACGCCCATGCTTTCAGCGTCCTGTTCGAAAATAATCTGCGGGGAGAGGCCCTTTCCCTTTGCCTGGACGGCTCCGGCCTTGGCGAAGACCAGAGCATCTGGGGCGGCGAATTGATCAGGGCAAGCAGCCTTTCGGGGGAAGTGGAACGCATCGGGCACATTACCCCCACCCTCACTCCGGGCGGCGATGCCGCGGCCAAAGAACCCTGGCGCATGACTTTTGCCTATATGCATGAATCCGGGCATGATGCAGCCTGCATCTTCCGGGGGCTTGAAGAAGAAAGCGCTCTGCTTGAACAGATTTTGCGCAAAAAAATCAACTGCCCCGTCAACACAAGCACGGGAAGGCTGTTCGACGCAGTAGCCGGACTTCTGGGATTTGGGCTCCAAAACGCCTCCGCCGCAAACCCTTATTTTATGGGGGCAAGCAAAGCTATGTCTTTTGAGGGGCAGGCCGCCATGTGGCTGGAAGCAATTCAAGAAAAAACGGAAACCCGCGCATATCCCTGCTCCGTGACAGAACAGGGGCGGAGCCTCATTTTGAATACACTTGAGCTGTTTGACGCCGCATGCAGCGATGTCCGGGCCGGTGTGCCAGCTCCCGCAGTTTCCAGGCGCTTCCACCTGGGCCTTGCAAAGGGGCTCTGCCGTTTTGCAGAGGCCGGCGCACAAGCTGCCGGGCTCACCAGCATTGGCCTTTCAGGCGGGGTGATGCATAACGCCACCCTGTCCACCCTGCTTCCCGCGCATTTGCGCAAAGCCGGGCTGACCCCGCTGGAGCACCGCCTCCTGCCCCCGGGCGACGGCTGCATCGCATTCGGGCAAGCCGCATGGGGCATGCTTAGAGCATTTCACACTTAAAATGCTCTGCAAGGATTTGTCCTTTAAATCCTTGCCGCCAAATGATTGCAGGGCGGCTTTGCCTACCGTTAAGCAATCATTTGAGGCGTTAACGGCTCTAGAAGCAAAGAATGATCTTCGACCGTTTATTCCCATAAAGTTTCCACCCAAACAGGCCTCACGCATAACTGCCGCAGAACCAGCCTTGACCCGGCCATCTTGCCCTGCAAATCAGCTTCCACAGCCAAGGCCGGTTTTCCATCAAGACTTTTCAGCGTCTTTTCTGTATATTTCCTGAATGGAGCTTAC
>CAZJFJ010000066.1:3831-11297 GCA_964545305.1 uncultured Desulfovibrionaceae bacterium | reverse complement strand
GTAGCCTGGACGTTTTAGAGCATTTCACACTTGAAATGCTCGGCAAGGATTTGAAGACAAATCCTTGCCGTCAAATGATTGTAGGGCGGCAAAGCCTCCCGTTAAGCAAGCATTTGAGGCGTTAACGGCTCTAATGACGAAAAGCCCGGAGAAAGTCTTCTCCGGGCTTTTGCAATTGTAATTGTTTCATTGCCTATTGGGTACGTGAGCCGTCCAGGTTTCCGTCCGCATAGTTGCTGCTTGTATGGAGTTCAAATATCGAATCTGACGTCTCCACGATGTCGCCGATTTTTGGAAGTCCACCACTTGCAGTCAGCATCAGAGCAGAGAGTTTGGTTGGGGTTGTCAGTGTCTGGCCGGCCCATGTGCCAGAGAAGTTTCCGACCTCAAACACAGAAAGCATGTTGTCAAAACTTCCAGTTCCGCCAGATGCCGTGAGGGTTCCGCCACCAGATAGGCTGGATATGTTTCCGCTCATCCAGCCATTGCTCACCGCCCCGCTGGTAAGATTGAACGAGAACCCGAACTGCCCAGATCCTGAGGAGTTGGGTCCATACGGGATCATATTGCCGCTGATTACGCCCTGGGTGGCGGCAGGGGGGGGCCGTATTCTGAGAGGCAAGCAGGTCAGAGGAAACGTCTTCCATAGCGAGATCTGTGGGTGCGTTATTTGTGGGCATTGAGGGCAAGGAAGGTGAGGGTCCTGTTTGCTCGTTTGTGTTGTTCAGTTCGGAGGAAGAGGCCTGGACCTCGGCGGGGGTGAGCGGCGTTGTGCTGAAAGAACCGCCAGGGCCGATTACCGCCTTGTTCCCGGCTGGCAGGGGGAATCCGTTGACCGTGGTCAAACCGCTGAGCGTTTCAACTGTGGTAAAGCCCTGGCCGGTTCTGACGTTAAATACGGTTCCTCTTACTCCGATTGTGGCCTCGGGCGTGGTAACCACAAAACCATCCGGATTTTGCTCGGTGATTGTTCCGGTAATAAACCTTGCAATGCCTTCGCTCACATGCGTGCGAAGCGCCGGGGCGGAGGAGTCGGGCAGAAATTCGGTGATGTCGATCAGGGTGTTGGGGCCCAGTTTGATGGAACTTTCATCCATGAACAGCACTTCCAGCCTGCCGCTGCCTCCGGTGCGCAAACTGTCGCTTTTTTCCACATTGTCCCGCAGGTTTAGCTGAAGCTCCTGGCGGGCGCGCACGGCAAAGGAATCCGGCTTTACTCCGATAACCGTTCCCGCCACTTCGGCCATTGCCGCATTGCTGATGGCAAGCCAGATAAGAACACTGAAAAGCAGTTTTTTCATAATCATTTTCCCCATGCCAATAGTATAAGCTATTTGCTGTCTAAAATCCATACTCCATCCCAATGCTCCGGCGGAGAGGCCAGCAGCTGGCCCACCCGTTCGCTGTAAATTTGGTAAAGCTGCACATTGGGGAAGTTTTCTTGCAAATTTGAAAAAAGCGGTTTGGCTGCGATAAAATCGCCTTCAAAGTAGAGAGCCAGGGCCTTGTGATACTGGTCAAGCTCCGCCTGGCGAAAGGCAGCTTCTTCCGCCTTGATTACCGTGAAGCATTCCACAGGAAGCTGCTTGCCTTTTACCCGCAGCTTGTCGAGCTGCTGAAAAGCGAACTCGCCGCCTTCGCAGGCTGGCGTGCAGGCCTGCATAGTGTCGCTGCTGGTTACAATACCTGTTCCATATTTGGGGCACAGCCCCTCCAGGCGTGAAGTAAGGTTAACATTATCTCCTATCAGGGTGTAGTTCAAGAGATCCTCCGAGCCCATATTCCCTACATATGCCTTTCCGGAATGCAGCCCCACCCCCATGCGCAGGGAACAGCCGAATTCGGCTTCCAGCTCATGGTTCAGCTCGACCAGTTTGTCCTGCATGGCCACTGCCGTGGCCACAGCCAGCCGCTCGTGCCCCGGCACCGGCAAAGGAGCGTTCCAGAAGGCCATCAGGGCGTCTCCTATGAATTTGTCCAGGGTGCCTTTGTTTTCTCTGACCAGGGCGGTCATTGGCGTGAAATAGCGGTTGAGCATTTTCACCACCTGCTGCGGCTGCAATTTCTCCGATATGGAAGTAAAACCCCGGATATCGGTAAACATAATGGTCAGATCTTTTTCCTCACCGGCAAAAATATCGCCCTCCATTTTTGTAATTCGGCTTACCACCTCTGGGGCCACATATCGGGAAAATGCAGTGCGCAACACTATTTTTTGGCGTTCTTCGTGCCAGAAACGCAGCATCAGAAGCAAGCTTCCCTGCCCGGCCAAGGTAAGCGTGCAATAAAGCGGAGAAAAATAAAAACCCTTTCCGAAAAGGTGGAAGGACAGATAGATGACCGCAAGCAACAGGCCTGCCCCCACCGGGGCGTAAAGCCGGGGTCTGGCAAAGGCGAACGCGAATCCCGCGGCTGCGCCGCAAATGAGCATCGCCAGCACCTGCATGCCGGGGGCCCAGGGTGGGTTCTCAATAAACCGGCCGCTCATAATTGAGTCTAGCACGGTGGCGTGCACCTCTACTCCAGGGTATATGTTGTCAAAAGGGGTGGCCCGGATATCGAGAAGCCCTGTGGCCGAGGTGCCGAGAAAGGCAATGCGTCCTTCAAGCTGTTCGCGTCCGACCTCGCCCTTAAGCACCTGCACGGCTGGAATGTAGGTGTAATGACGGCTTGCCCCCTTGAATGGAACCAGCAGGAACCCTTCCGGGCTTACCGGAATTTCATATGGGCCTATTTTCAGTGACCTCAGTCCGTCGATATCTGACCGCAAAACAAGGTTTTTTTTATTGGTCGCCGCCATCAGGGTTCGCACTGCCAGGGAGGGGTATACTTCTTCGCCCATTAACGCCACCAGGGGCACCCGGCGCACTATTCCGTCTTCATCCGGGCTGATGTTCAGCATGCCCATAGGGGCCGCGTCCATAAATTCGGGCAGGGGCAAAGTTGCCCCGTGGGCGCGCAGAATCAGCTCTTCAAGAGGACGGGCATCTGCGCTGGACTGCATTATATAGCTTACGGAGTTGGGGAAGTTGAGGTCAGGGTCAGGGGCTTTGTCAAATTGCCCGTACATGCCCAGCACCGCGCGAGAATTCTTAAGAACTTCGGCCAGCAGGTTGTCGTTGCTGTAAAGGATGGGAGGCAGCCCTTCGAAGAGCACGTCAACATTCAAATATTTTTTCAGGTCTTCCCGGATGCGGCCCGGCGAGGAGCGGTCGGGCTCTATGAGCAGGATATCTACCCCTATGGATGCAACGCCGCAGTTCATCAGCTTGTCTATAAGCTGGGCAAGCAGGTAGCGCGGCCAGGGCCATTGCCCGAATTCCGCAAGCGAGGCCTCGTCTATATCAATGATTACAATTTCAGGAGAGGCCGTTGCGGGCGGGCGGGAGCGAAGCATCAGGTCATAAACCTTATAATCCATCTGCTTCAGGAAAAGGGGTTGCTGCACATAGCAGAAAACCGCCAGGAAGGTAATCAGCAGCGAAGCGCCCGCCAGACTGATCGCCCGGTGATTGGCAACATAAGCCATGCCCCTGAGAATTCGGCCCATATGATCCTTTTTTGCTATGTGCCTGCCGGGCGGTTTAAGCGTCAGAGGGCTTTTGCCCGGCACACGCGCAGGAATTTTTTATGTCTTCTTCAGATTCAATGTCGGGGAAGCGCTGGTAAATCATTTTTATTGTATCTGTTATTTCCAGGAAGCTTTCAACCAGTTCGGGGTCAAAATGCTGCCCGGCTTCTTCCCGCAGCAGGCCGCATGCTTTTTCCACAGACCAGGGTTCTTTATAGCAGCGAGGCGAGACTAGGGCGTCGTATACATCTGCTATGGCAGTGATTCGTGCTGACAAGGGAATTTTTTCCCCTGCCATTTGCGAAACGCCAGCAGTATGCGGGTAGCCTTTGCCGTTCCATTTCTGGTGGTGGTGCAGGGCTGCTTCCGCCGCCATGTCGGTAATATCCTGAAGCCCCCGCTGGAACAGCTCCGCCCCAAATACGGTGTGCTTCTGGATGGCCTTGAATTCTTCATCGGTGAGGCGGCCCGGCTTTTTCAGTATAGAGTCGCTTATCCCCACCTTTCCGATGTCGTGAAGCATGGCCGCCAAGCGTAACTGGCCTTTGTAGTAACGGATATCTTCAGGAGAAGCTTTCCGTTTTTCCGCCCAGTGCTGGTACACCTCTGCGGCAACCGCGCCCACTCGCTGGGCGTGCGGCCCGGTTTCCGTGGGATCGTGCAGGCTGGTAATCCGCAGGAGGGAGAGAATGCTGTTTTTAGTTTGAACTCCGCCCTCAAGGATGATCGAGGCTTCGCGGGCCAGCTCTCTGAGCATTACTTCCTGGGCGGTGCTGAAGGGAATCGGTTTGTTGGTGTGGGGGTCCAGGCGGTTAATCAGCTGCATTACCCCCAGCAGAGATTTAGCTCTGTTCAGGAAAGGCACAATCAGCACCGAACGGGTAACAAAACCGGTTTTCAGGTCGAAGCTGGAGTTGAATTTGTAAGGCGTGTTGTCCGGCAGCTGGTATACGTCCGGTATGTTCAGGGTTTCTCCGGTAAGCGCCACATACCCGGCCAGGGAGCTTTCGGTGATGGGCAGGCGCATGTTTACATAAGAGTGCTTATGGGCGCCGTCTACCGGGAAAAGCGCGTCATTGTGCGAATAGGCGAACACCAGCTCACCTTCGTCTTCCAGAAAAACCGTGCCCGCCTCGGAATTGGTCATTTCTCTTGCTTTGGCGAGAATGCGGTCGAGTATTACATTTTCTTCCTTAAAACTGCTTAGCTCTTCCATAAAACCGGCAAGCCAGTTGCTGCGCAATGCAAGTTCCTTGAGCGCTGTTTGGGCGTTGAATCTGGCTCCTTCCCGGGCGAAGCGCACTTGCAGGAAACCGCCTTCCTCAAGCTGTTTCTGAGAAAAATCGTTCAGTTTTTCGCTTAATTCGTTCAATTCGGAATCTGTTCTGGTGGGCGCGTGGTGGCTGAGCACCAGAATTTTTGCTTCGGCCTCCTGCGCAACCTCCACCCAATCCTCCCAGGTGGAATGCCCCCACCCGGGAGTGTAGTCCTGGCGGGTGTACATGCTGTCGGCTATCGCGATATCCGTATCCTTCAACATTTTTATTGTTTGCAGGCGCACCTCGGCGTCATCGGTTATTTCATGGTCGCCGCTGTAGAAAAAGACAGTGTCGTCGGCAAAAACTTTATAAGCCAGGCCATTGCCAGGGTGATTGGCGCGATGGGCCTCCACTTTGAACTCGCCCCCTGCAGGGGCGGCGCATGGAATTGTAAGCAGGGCTTCCGGTTCGACTATGTGTGAAATGATGTTGGCGCTGAGATCGGTGTGGGATAGAGGGAATCCGTATCCGTTAAAAAAATCTTCCAGTACGTTTTGAATCCATACCGGAGTATACAGGTGAATGGTCCAGCCGGGCTTATAAAACGGCTTGAAGAAGCCCAACCCCTGCGTGTGGTCGTAATGCCCGTGCGAGATGAACAGGTGGCACACCCCATTGTCTGGGAGGTCATTGCTGAGCTGATAAATGCCGCTGCCTGCGTCGAAAATGAGCAATTCGCCGTTATCAAGGCGCGCCTCAATGCACGTGGTGTTGGTTCCGTAAAATTGGGTTGTAGGAGAGTTGGCGGGTATGCTTCCCCGTACACCCCAAAGAATAACCTCCATGGCGTCCTCCTTGTGCAGGCAGGTAGTTGCAGTTAGGTAGTTGCAGTTAGGATTCAAATTAATTTTTTATAGCAGAGGGGCCGCTTTGGCGCAAGTTGAACAAGGCGGCAAGTTGCTGATTATACAGAAGTTTTTTTGTTCGCTCGCTCCGGAAATAAGCCTATTTTTAAATTGTTTTATTCTAAAAAGCGATATTTTAAATAAAAATAACTTTAAATTGATTTACTTTCCTTGCCTATCTTTCTTGTCCTTTCGCGGTGCTTGTTAGGCGCTTTTTACTTCCATCCAAACTTGGATTTGGCCTGTTAAGCGGTTGAGTCCGGTATTTCTGGGCCTTCATGCCTGGCAGGAATGGCTTTTCATTTTTTTCGTTGGTCTTCAAAGCATAATTCCGGGAGTTTTTTCGTGATTTCAGCCTGGTGCTTATGTAACGCATTTCAAATGTTAGTTTTTCTGGAAGAAGTAATGGAATTGCTGTTTGGCAGCAGGCTAAGCCCCTCTTGCACCCATTTTGCTGAGAGAACTTTAATATAAATCAATGCAAGGTGCTTGAAATGCGGAAAGTTCAGCTTCTGCCTTAAGGGCGGGCAAGTTTTTTGTTGAGGGGCTTTCAGGTTTTTATTGACAAGCAATCAGATTTAATCTAGTGAATAAAACTATAAATTCGACCGAGTTTATCAGATTTAAAAATGCCGAGGCTCTGTTGTGAAAAGGTCATATTTTTCAAGAAGTTATACTGCTGTTGGGGACAAGTCTGGAATGGTTCCCTTGTTTCATTTTGTTTTTTTGCAAGTGAAGGGGAGGCCCCATGCCGGCAACAATCATTGATTCCATCTATTTCGGCAACGGCTGGAGCACTCCGGAGCTGAGGGCCATTTTCGATGATGAGAAGAAGCTTCAAACATGGCTTGACATAGAGTCTGTTCTTGCCCGGGTGCAGGGCGAGCTTGGGATTATCCCTCTGGAGGCCGCCAAGGAAATCTCTTTGCGGGCCAGGCTTGACCAGATTGATATCGGCTTTTTCAAAAACCAGCTTGCGGCAACGGGCCACGCGCTTATTCCGCTTATCCGGGCTTTGGAAAAGGCCTGCAAGAACGGGCATGGCGAGTATGTTCATTTCGGGGCCACCACTCAGGATGTTATTGATACCGGCGCAGTATTGCTGCTGCGCGAGGCTACAAACATTTTTTTGAGGGACGCCCTTCTTCTTGAAAAAGAAATTTTGGCTTTGGCGGAGCAATACATTGATTTGCCGATGGTGGGACGCACTCACGGGCAACACGCCATGCCCATTACCCTGGGTTTCAAATTCGCGGGGTGGGGTGCGGAGCTGCGCCGAAGCATTGAGCGCCTTAAGGAAATTCCCAAACGTTCTTTTTACCTGATGATGCATGGTGCGGTGGGCACTATGGCCGGCTTCGGCCCCAGGGCGCAGGAGGTGGTAAACGGAGTTGCGGAAAAGCTTGGCCTGAACGTGCCGCCAATTTGCTGGAACAACGCGCGCGACGGGTTCGCCGAATATTTGAACACCCTTGGAATATTGGCCGGAACCCTCGGCAGGGTGGCCAATGAGATTATTTCCCTTTCCCTTACTGAATTGGGGGAAGTGAGCGAGCCTGCGACAAAGCACACGGTCGGATCGTCAACAATGCCTCACAAGCGCAACCCGGCCCTTTGCGAACTGACAGTCGCCCAATCGCGGATTGTGCATTCTTTGGCTCAGCTTGGCCTTTGCAAAAGGCCGGAGGGCGGCGTCTTTCCCGGCATGCGTTTTAGTTTTGAAATGGGGAA
>CAZJFJ010000066.1:1374-3821 GCA_964545305.1 uncultured Desulfovibrionaceae bacterium | reverse complement strand
GGCTCAGCTTGGCCTTGCCGCAATGATAAATTCCCATGAGCGCGACCCCAGAAGCTGGCGTTTAGATCTGTATGCCTTGCCGCACGCAAGCCTCCTTGTGGGCAAGATGCTTTCCGCCATGCTTGGGGTCGTGCGGGGCCTGGTGGTGCACGAAGAGGCGATTGCCAGAAATCTCGAATTGTCCGGAGGAGCGATTTTCTCGGAGGCGGTGATGCTGCGCCTCGCTGAAAAACTAGGCAAGCAAACGGCCCATCAGGTACTGCATGAACTGACAGAGCCGGGAATTACCGATTCCCGCACCTTCAAACAGCGCGTTGTTGAGGCCCCGGCCCTTGAACAGGCGTTGGGCCTTGAAACTGTTGAAAGCCTGTTCTCCTGTTCATCTTATCTGGGTGAAGCCCGGGAAGAAGTGCGTAAAGTCATTCATTATTGCAACGGCCTGGCCTCTACAGACCCTGTCTTTGCATGAACTTCAAGTAACATAAGTAAAGGAAAGCAAATGCAATCATCCATTCGCAAGATATGTTGTCAGGCTTGTTAAGAGAAGAAAAGCGGCTCTGCACTAAATTATTAACCCATACAAATTGAGAGTATCATGCACAAATTTATAGTTTCCATCGGACTGGCGCTGGCGTCCGCATTTCTGCTGACTGCACCTGCAGAGGCGAAGACGCCGAAAGACACACTGGTTATTGCAAAAAGCATTACCGACATTGTTTCCCTCGACCCCGCTCAGGTGTTCGAGCCTTCCGGCGGCGAGGTGATAAACAATGTATATTCAAGGCTTGTCACTTATGACGCTGAAACATTCAGTCATTTGCAGGGGGACGCCGCCCAGGACTGGACTTTCTCTGAAGACGGGAAAACCGTGCATATTACAATCCGCCCCAATCAGAAATTCCATTCGGGCAATCCCCTGCGCGCAGAGGATGCGGCTTTTTCCCTGCGCAGGGTGGTGAAGCTTGGTCTTGCCCCGGCCTTTATCCTTGCCCAATATGGCTGGACTCCGCAAAATGTTGACGAAAAGGTTACAGTGGAAGACGGCAAGCTGGTTCTTCACCTTAACAAGGCGTGGGCGCCCAGCCTCGTGCTGAACACGCTTACGGCCGGCATTTCCTCGGTGGTGGATGAAAAGGAAGTTCTCAAGCACGAAAAGGACGGCGATCTTGGCCATGAATGGCTGAAAAACAATTCCGCCGGTTCCGGCGCGTTTGTGCTCAAGAAATGGAACGCAGGGGAAAATGTCGCCCTTGAGGCCAATTCAAACTACTACAAAGGCGCGCCCGGTTTGAAGCGGGTAGTTTTGCGCCATGTGCCGGAGGCGGCCAGCCAGCGTTTGCTGCTGGAAAAAGGTGATGTGGACATCGCCCGCGACCTTTTGCCCGAGCACATCCGTGATCTTGCAAAAAATCCGGAAATAGTTCTGCAGGACCAGCCCAAGGTGACGCAGCTCTATCTCACCCTCAGCCAGAAGAGTGAGCCCCTCACCAACCCCAAAGTGCGGGAGGCCTTGCGCTGGCTTATTGATTATGACGGAATAAGCCACAACCTTCTTGGCGATACGTACATTCCCTGGCAGACATTTATCCCCAAGGGCGTTCTGGGCGCCATTGAAGACCGGCCTTTCAGCCTGAATGTGAAAAAGGCCAAAGAGCTTCTGGCTGAAGCGGGATACCCCGACGGCTTTGAGGTAAAGCTTAATGTGGCCAACACCTATCCCTATTTGAACGTTGCCCAGGCCTTGCAGGCCAGCTTTGCGGAGGGGGGCGTGCGCTTGATTCTGGAGGTGGTGGACCCTGTGCAAATGCGTTCGCGCTTCCGCGGGCGTCAGTTTGAAATAACCCTGCACCATTGGTCACACGACTATAACGACCCGCACTCCACAGCAGACTTTTTGCTCTATAACCCCGACAATAGCGACAAGTCCGTAAACAAGGGTAGCGCGTGGCGCGCCTACTGGCAGCCCAAGGATTATAAAGAAGTGGAGGAGTTGGCTCTTGAGCGCGACGAGGCAAAACGCGTGGCAGGATATGCCGAATTGCAGCGCGAGGTTTTGAAAGACTCACCTCTGATATTCATTGTTCAGCAGAATGAGCAGCTCGCCCTTCGCAAGAACGTCCGCGGGTTTGTCTCTGGCCCGGCCTTTGATACCCAGATTTATGCAAAAGTGAAAAAACAATAAGAAACCGGGGGAAGCGGCAGATTTTTAACAATTCACCGCTTCCCCTGAAAATATTTTTTATGGCCTTTAGAGCATTTTAACATTGAAAGGCTGCTTTTGAGAAAATGCTCTTGTGGCGCGGGCAGCGCCGCTCGCCCCGCAAGCGCAGACGGAATTTATTTCGGCCACTAAGCGCTGAAGGCGGCATTTCGAAATTAATTTGCTCTGAATATGCCGCCAGGGCGAAGGCGGCAGGATACAACGGACTGGTCCTTTCGGCGCATCT
>CAZJFJ010000066.1:0-1364 GCA_964545305.1 uncultured Desulfovibrionaceae bacterium | reverse complement strand
CAGCCGGAACAGGAAGCATCAGGATATGGATACAAAAATTACAGCCGGGCTCGTTAGCAGGGGAATGTCCTATAAACACCGCGAGCTGCCCGGAAACGTAACGTCTGTAGTATCGCACAGCTTTCTCGACTGGCTGGGGGTTCTTGTTGCGGGCTGGGAGGCTCCTGCCGTGAAAGCCTTGCTTGACGTACTGCCGCGCAGCAATTCCCGCAATTCAACCCTGTTTGTGGGAAGCGGTGAATACGGCCCGTTTACGGACGCGGCCCTGATTAATGGCACAGCCGGCCATGTTCTGGACTTTGACGATGCCCATCCGGAATCGCGCATTCACGGCGGTGCAGTGCTCTGGCCCGCTCTTTTGGCCGCTGCGGAAACCGGGCGTAAAACTGGCGCCGAGCTGGTCACGGCTTTTGTCGCAGGGTTTGAAACGCAGGCTCGCATCGCTGAAATTGCGGGTTGCGGACATTATAAAAACGGCTGGCATTCCACCGCAACTTTGGGGTGCTTTGGGGCTGCTTTTGGGGCGGGGCTGCTTTTGGGGCTCAAGCATGAGGAACTTTGCCATGCCTTGGGCCTTGCCGCTGCACAGGCCGCCGGGGTGCGGGCTGTTTTCGGAAGCCCGGCCAAACCCCTGCAGGTCGGTAGGGCTTCCGCCAACGGACTGTTTTCTGCCGCGCTTGCTCAGCGCAGAGTAACAGCCGTACCCGATGTTTTTGACCGGCCTGACGGCTATCCGGCCTTTACCTCTGGAAATGCTGATTTTGGTCTGACAGTTTCTGATGAACGCTGGCGGGTGCCGGATATCAAGTTCAAATACTACTCCTCCTGCTATGGGACGCAGGCTCCCATCGCGGCGGCCTTCGCCTTGCGCCGCAAACTGGGCGGAGCCCCTGCCCAGGGAACAGTCGTTGTGGAAATTGAACCGGGATATTTAAGCGTATGCAACATACAGGAGCCAACCAGCAGTGATGCCGCCAAATTCAGTGTGCGCCACACTGTGGCCTTAGCCCTTTCCGGCTACAATCTGGCCGATGAACGGAGTTTTAACCCAGAACACGGTGAAAACACGGAGTTCAGGGAACTTCGCCAAAGGATAACAGTTAGCGCCGATCCCACATTGGCGCGAGGACAGGCCCGTTTGCGTTTTTTCCCAACTGGCGGGGCGGACGTGGAAAGTTTTGTTTTTGAAGCTGGCTCAAATGGGCAAGAAGAAGAGGCAAGTGTGCGGCGGGAACAAATTTTAAAGAAATCTTCATTCCTGTTAGCACCGTTTCTAGAAAGCCAGGCGGTGGAAAGGATTCAGGAGCTGGCCCTGTCGCTTGAGGAAGCCGATGATGTTTCCGGCTTGTGCGCCGAGGTGGGAA
>CAZJFJ010000065.1:0-11340 GCA_964545305.1 uncultured Desulfovibrionaceae bacterium | reverse complement strand
ACACGAACTTCCAACACCACGACCAATTAAGCCCGCAGTCTTGAGGTCCGAGCGTAGAATCATCTGGAGATGCCGAAGCACCATTAATTTAAATATATACATGTTTTTAAAAATGTAAAGTGTTTTTAGGGAAAAACGGGAAAAATTTCTTGCATCGAATTACAAGAGCCTGGAAACACTAGATAAAAATTTTTCAAGCAGCTTTTTTTCTTTAAATATCCCCTTGAGGATATCGCATATCCGTAAAGGGATATGCGCCGCTATAGGCCTGGATTTCCCGCGTTTTAAAACCGTGAAGAGTACTGCCTTGTCTTAGATTAACCGATTCCAGGCGTTGTTTTTATTCTTATCTTTTTGTGCGGAAAATGTTGTTTGAAGGTGGAAGTCTGGTTTGCGAGGCTGTGGGGGTGTTCAGCGGGCGGCAAGCCAGCTGTTCGGGTTGATGGGTTTCTGGTGGTAGCGCAACTCAAAATAGGTTCCGGCCCCTTTGGCCGGGGGGTAATAACCCGCTGTGCCAAGGGTTTGGCCCTGCTTTACTTCCTGCCCTATTCTAAGATTGCTTTCGTCAAGATAGGCGTAAACCGTGTAGTAGTCCTTGTCGTGAAGGAGCACCACCACCCGCCCCATTCCGCGCAGGATGTCGTTGTGCACAACCTTGCCCCACGACACAGCCTTGACCACATCGCCATTGTTGAGGGCAAGGCCGATGCCGTTCACCGGCGGGGAGCCCGACGGGGCGTATTTCGCAACCACCTGGCCTGAGGCGGGCCAGGGCATTTTGCCCTTGCCCCCGGCCGCCGGTTTCTCAATTTCATTTTTGGGCTTGTTCGCCTTTTCAAGCCGGATGTTCAGGCTTTGAATGGTGGAGAGCACCTCTTTCACCTGGGCTTCGGCGTCTTTTTTATCTTTCCGCACGGCGCTTAGCTCACGCTGGAAGCGCAGTTTGTCCTCAAGCAGTTTGTCCTTATCTTTGTTTATGGCGCCCAGTTGCTCCCTGAGTTGCAAGGCGAGGCTTTCCCTTCTGGTCAGCGAGTCGGAAATGGCCGACTCCTGTTCCCTCAATTCGCGTTGACGGTCAGCAATTTGGCGCATTATTTCCGCCGTCCACAGGTAGTCCCGTTCCGCCTCGGCCCAGGCCATGCCATCACGGGCTCCGAAAGTTTCCTGGTTCACAAACACCGGCCACAGAAAACGCATCAGTTCCGCGAGGTCGGCTTCGGTTTTAGACCTGTTCACAATCAAGTCGTCATACTGGCGCTGATTTATCCCCTGTGCCGATTCTATTTTCGCCAGCTCTTTTTCCTGCTGGTCTATTTTCTTCTGCATCCCGGCAATGCTGTCTTCCGCCTTGGCCATTTCGGAGTTGAGGGCGCGTTCCTTTTCTGTAAGTTTGTTCACATTGGCCTGGGTTTCTTTGGCCTTGTCCTTTTCCGTTTCCAGCGCGCGTTTTATTTCACCGGGGGTCTGGGTTTTTTTGGCGTGCGCGGAGTTTGGGTCCAAGAACAAAAAAGCGAAAGCCAACAAACAGGAAAAAAAGGCTGTTAACAGCCTTTTTCGTGTTTTTTTGCTGTCTGGCTTAAGCATAAAAATCCTGCTCCAGGAAAGGTAAAAGAGGACAGTTTTTACAGTCCGGTTTTCTGCGTGTGCACCACTGCTTGCCCACTCGCACAATCAGGGCGTGGTATTCATTGAACAGCGGAACTTCTTCGGGCAGTGCGTCCATGAAAAAATCCCTCAATTCGTCATATCCAGCTTCTTCCGGCACCATGCCATGCCGGGAAAGTATGCGCCTGGTGTATTCGTCCGCCACAAAGCTTGGCCGTTCAAGGGCGTACAGCAAAATTGCGTCCGCTGTTTCCGGCCCCACTCCCTTCACGCCCAGCAGTTCTTCCCGCAAGGCCCATGTGTCATGGGATTTCAGGCTTTTAAGATCTCCCCCTGTAAAGTTTTTAATCCAGGCGAGCAGGGCCTTTATGCGCCCGGCTTTAACCCTGAAATAGCCTGCCGGGCGGATCAATTCAGCCAGATCTTCCTGGCTGGCTTCAAAAAGCGCCTCCAAGTCAAGCATCCCGGCTTTTTTCAGGTTGTCTATGGCTTTTTCAACATTTGCCCAGGCTGTGTTCTGGGTGAGAATTGCGCCCAGCATGACTTCAAGCGGGCTGTGGCCAGGCCACCAGCCGCTTTTTCCAAGCTCCTGAAGCATGGCGTCATACATTTTCATTAATTTGCCGGCCCTGTTCACAAAGCTCCTGCTGGTAAAAATGCTGGGAATATATCTTGGGTATTATTAGACTTTTTTTAGACTATTGCAAGGGTTTCGGGCAAAAGCAGTGAGCGCAGAGCGTTTCGCCTGGGTGTGGGGGAAATGGCTGCCGGTTTGCCGGGTTTTGGGCGTTTCCAGGCCTACCAGACCAGAGCGGTCCATTCGTCTTTTTCAAGCCGGGTGGCAGGGCCGAATCCCTGTTCGGCAAAGGCTTTTTCCACCTTGCCGGCCTGGGTGGTGAGGATGCCGGAAAGAATCAGCTTGCCGGTTGGGGTAAGCAGCTTGGCCAGCTCAGGCGACATTTCGATAAGGGGTTCGGCCAGAATGTTGGCGATAACGCAGTCGAACTTGTCCCCTTCCGCTGATTCAATGCTTCCCATGCGAATGTCAATTGAAGAAGTAACGCCGTTAACTTCACGGTTATAAACGGCATTTTCAACCGAAAGCGGGTCGATGTCGCAGGCGATGCCCCACATGCCTATTTTGGCGCAGGCTATGGCCAGGATGCCGGAGCCGGTTCCTACGTCCAGAAAACGGCTGCCGGGGCAAATGCTGCCTTTTTGAGCCAAATCGGAAATCGCTTCCAGGCAAAGCGCGGTAGAGGCGTGGTGCCCCGTGCCAAAGGCCATGCGGGGGTCTATGATAATGGGGGCGAGTTTCCCGCTTCCGTTTTGTTTCGCCTCCTCCATCCATGGTGCCACAACGATGAAGCGGTTACGGATTGGAACCGGGGTGAAAAATTCCCGCCAGGCCAATGTCCAGTCCTTGCCTTCAACTTCGGTGCGGGTCAGCCTGACGCCGGGAAACCATGCTTCCACTTCCTGAGCGAGATTTTGGGCCAGAGAGGGATTTTCAAGATGCACCCGGAAAAGGGTGCTTCCGTCTGGCTGGTCTACTTCTTCCCAGCCGCAGGACAGTCTGAGCCCCATAAGGCCGGCCATTGGTTCGCTGTCTTCATGGGAAACAATCATATCCAGACGGATTAAATCCTGCATGTCATACTCCTGGCACATGGGGTGCGCAGCCCTTTCCGGTTTTTCCCCGGAGCGGGCATCAAAGCTTTTTGGCTTTAGCATCATTGCTGTCCGCCAAGGGCGGTGAAAAATATTTGAAATTCCCGGAAGCATGTTATAAAGCCAATTTATTCACTCCAGGGAAATTTTGCACGCCAACATAACACGCTTCTCTACCAAACGCCATCTCTGATTCTCGGGTCTGTTTTTCAGAAGTTCAAAGCCAGGGGCGGCCGCGCAAGGCCCTTAAAAAACACCTGTCGCCTTGGCTTTTCAAGCCAAAATCTTTTGCCATAAAAACTCCCGGGCTGTATAGTTATAGTAATGCGTTTCATGGGGCAAAAAGCCGGAAACAGGTGAAACTGCTTGCTAGGGGCGGAGCCTGATGTTACTTTGACAGTTGTTTTCTCCCCGGATTTTACGGGCTTAATTTGGATTTTCCGAGCAATGAACAAATTTTTTTCTGACAATCACCTGCCAGGGCTTGAAGCGGAACCGGAGGAAGAGCTCAAGGGAGTTCTTGAGCGCGTTGTTTTTCACAACGAAAGCAACGGGTATACGGTGTTCAAGTTCAAGGCGGACGGCCGCCCGGACCCTGTGTCGGTGGTGGGGCATATGAACGACCCGCAGCCAGGGGTAAGTTTGAGGCTGCATGGCCGCTGGGATAACAACCCGCGCTGGGGCGTGCAGTTCAAGCTGGAATCCTTCGAGCAGGAAATGCCAACCACTCTGGAGGGAATTTCGCAGTATCTTTCCTCGGGCCTGATCAAGGGAGTGGGGCCGAACATCGCTGAACGGATTGTACGGAAATTCGGCGAGCAAACCTTCGAGGTTATGGACAACGAGATTGAGCGGCTGCTTGAAGTGCAGGGGATCGGCCGGAAGAATTTCGACCGGATCAGGGAAGCCTGGAGAACCCAGCGGGGAATCAGGGATTTGATGCTTTTTTTGCAGCCGCATGAAGTGTCTACGGCGTATGCTGTGCGGATATATAAATTTTACGGCCAGGCCGCGCTTGAGGTTGTGCGGGAAAATCCGTACCGGTTGTCCATGGATATCCCCGGCGTAGGCTTTCTGACCGCGGACATGATTGCCCGTAAGCTTGGTTTTGGGCTGGAAAGCGAATTGCGGGCCGAGGCCGGGGTTCTTTACACTCTGCACGGCCTGGGCAAGGACGGGCATGTTTGCTATCCCCGTGACGGTCTGGTGGAGCTTTGCGAGAAGAACCTTTCCGTTCCCTCGGAAATGGCCGGTCAGGCCGTTGACCGGCTTGTAGATGAAGACAGGCTGGTTTGCGAGGAGATTTCCGATGAGACGGGCGCTGCTTCTTATGTGTATCTTAGCAGGCAATATTACTATGAGTCGTCCATCGCGCATTACCTCGGCAGGCTGATGCTTTCGCCAAAATCGGTGCAGATCGGGCAAAGCGGGGAAGCGCTGGAAGAGATAAAAAACAGCCTCGACATTGAACTTGCGCCGGAGCAGGAAGAAGCCGTGCGCATGGCCGCCAGGCACAAGGTTCTGGTAATCACAGGCGGGCCCGGAACCGGGAAAACCACCATCATTAATGCGATCATCAAGCTTTTCCGGCAGCATTCGGGCAAGGTTATGGCGGCGGCCCCCACCGGGCGCGCGGCCAAGCGGCTTTCGGAAACCAGCAGCCTGGAAGCGAAAACCATCCATCGCCTTCTGGAATATAGTCCTCAGGAGGACGGGTTCGCCCGCAACGAGGATATGCCCCTGGCCTGCTCCCTTCTGGTCATAGACGAAGCGTCCATGCTGGATATTCAGCTCACAAGCCACTTGCTCAAGGCCGTGCCGTTGGGCGCCACCTTCATTCTGGTGGGAGATGTGAACCAACTGCCTTCGGTGGGGCCGGGCAGCGTGCTTGGAGACATCATCAACTCCGGCGTGGTTCCCGTGATTGAGCTTACCCAGGTGTTCCGCCAGGCCGAGCAGAGCGAGATAATTTTAAACGCCCACCTTATAAATCACGGGCAGATGCCGGAGCTGCGGCCTCCGGAAACCGGGCTTTCCGATTTTTATTTCATTCAGCAAGAAGAGCCGGAAGATGTGGTGGACATGATTGTGAGCCTTGTGCGCGAACATATCCCGCGCCGCTTCGGGTTTAATCCGGTGGAGGACATTCAGGTGCTTTCACCCATGAACAAGGGCCAGGCCGGAGCGGTCAACCTCAACGCCCGTTTGCAAGAGGTGCTGAATGGGGGGGGTGGCAGAAGCCTTTCTATTCAGCGGGGCGAGCGCCTGTTCCGGCTGGATGACAAGGTGATGCAGATTCGCAACAATTATGAGAAGGATGTTTTCAACGGCGACATCGGGCGGATTTGCTCTCTGGATGCGGATGAGCGCGAGCTTGCCGTGCGCTATGACGACCGGAATGTGATATACGGCTTCGAAGAGCTGGACGAACTGGTTCCGGCCTATGCTATTTCCGTGCACAAGTCACAGGGCTCGGAATACCCGGCGGTGGTTATTCCCTTGCTTACCCAGCACTATATCATGCTTCAGCGCAACCTTGTTTACACGGGAGTGACCAGGGGGCGAGAACTGGTGGTGCTGGTGGGGTCGCGGCGGGCGCTGGCCATAGCAATAGCCAACAACAAAACCCAGAAGCGCTACACCTGGCTTGCCCACCGGCTTGCGGGGCTGCTTCCGGCGCTTAACCCGGTGGCGGGAATCAGAACAGACGAATAACGAGGTGAGTATGTTCGCTGCTTTTTTCAGATGTAACAGGCGTGTTGATTTGAAATTGGCTTTCGTCCTGTTGCTTTTTTCCCTTTTGGGAGGATGGGGCTGCGAAGGGAAAACCGATGTGGCCTGGCGCGGAACCGTGGCTGACCTTGAAAAATTTCCCCAGAACCTGAATGCCTTTGTAAAGCCTGAAACTGCGGACAAGCCCCTTATTTCCGCCAGCGGGCAGGAAGCGGCGGCGGAACGGTATCTCTACAGGTTTTACAAGCCCTGGGAACAGAAAAAAAGCGGATTTTCCAAAAAGAGCATGGCCTCTTCCACAAACGGGTACGCGGGGAAGGGGAGCTGGACCAGAAACGGGGAAAGGATTGACCCCGGCCTTTGGACGCGCGCGGTGGACAACGCCAACGTTAAAGCGTTTCCGGGCGTGGGCTGGAAGGGGATTTTGGTTGAAAATGCTTTTTTGCGCGGGCTTCCCGTAAGCACTCCGTTCTATAAAAACCCGGAGCTGGCGGGGGAAGGCTATCCTTTTGACTATCTGCAATATTCCACTCTTTGGATAGGCACTCCGGTATACGTCAGCCATATTTCGCGCGATGAGGAATGGCTTTTTTGCGAAACGGCCCAGGCTTCCGGCTGGGTTCTGAGCCACTCGGTGTCGCCTGTGAATGAGCGCTTTATGGATTTCTGGCGCACCCAGGCCTTGGGCGCCGTGGTTAAGGACAAACTTCCGCTCGAAGCCGGGCGCGGCAATGCGGGCTTCGCCAGCGCCAATGATTTGCGCATAGGAACCCTTCTGCCCCGGCAGGGGGGGAACTTTTTGGTTCCGGTCGCCCAGGGCGTAGCAACCGGGTGGCAGCCTGTGGCCTTGCCTCCGGGGGCGGCCCGTGAATTTCCCGTGCCGCTGACCCCGGCGAACGTGGCCGCGGTGGGCAACGAGATGATGGGCGAGCCGTACGGCTGGGGCGGGCTGGACTATCTGCGCGACTGCTCGGCGATGATCCGCGATCTGTTCACCCCGTTTGGGCTTTGGTTTCCCAGGAATTCTTCTTCTCAAATCCAGATCGGGCAGGTGAGGGACTTGTCCTTCCTGCGCCCGGCCGACAAGGAGGGGATGCTGCGGGACTTTGGCGAGCCGTTTGTTACCCTGGTGGGGCTGCCTGGGCACATTATGCTTTATGTGGGGCAATACGAAGGGCGGGCGGCCGTTTTTCACGATGTTTGGGGAAGCCGCACCGTTTTGTCCGATGGAAAGGCGGGCCGCCTGATTATCGGTAAAGTGGTGGTAAGCTCGCTGGAACCGGGAATTGAGCACCCTCAGGTGGTCAAGGAGGAAACCCTGCTGAACAGAGCGGATAAAATGAGCATAATCACTGTTTGGGATTAACAGGTGCCGGTGTGGAATATTTGGATTTCTGCGCTGGCGGCCTGAAAGTGATTCTGGAACGCAAGCCGATCAAAAATATCTATCTGCGCGTAAAAAGAGCTTCTGATTCGCAATTTTACCTGCATGTGAGCGCCCCCCGCAAATGTTCCGTGAAACATTTGCGTGAATTGGTGGAGGCGAAACAACCTTGGATTGACGGTCAGGTCGCCCGCCGGAGTGCATTGCCCGCTCCTGTGGAGTTCGGCTATGACGATGGCGAGGAGCACCTGTTTCTCGGCAAGGTTTATCAGCTTAAAATTGTCGCCGCCAAGGGGGCGGGCCGGGTTCTTCTTTCCGATTTTCTGGAAATACACGCGCCCTTGGGGTCAGGCGCACAGTACCGCAGAAATCTGCTTTTCCGCTGGTATGCAGCCGAGTTCACCCGGGTTGTCGATTCCATGTTTGCGGCCTGGCAGGGGCGGATGGGAGTGAGGGCGGACGAATGGCGCGCCCGCCGGATGAAGTCCCGCTGGGGGTCGTGCAATGTGGTGTCCCGCAGGGTATGGCTGAACCTGGAACTGGTGAAAAAGCCGTTTCCCTGCATTGAATATGTTTTGGTGCATGAATTGGCTCATCTGGTGGAGCGGGGGCACGGACCCAGATTCTGGGCGGTGGTGGAAAGGCAGCTGCCGGACTGGAAGGAGCGCAGAAGCCTGTTGAACGAGCTTCCTCCGCATGGCCTTGTTTAAGGCTTTCCCGGTCAGTTCCGTTTGGAGCCCGCTTAACCCCGGCAAAGAAGCCCAAACTTATTTTGCGGCTACCAGCAGACGGGAGCCCTCCCGCCCGGCTGCGCGAACAGAAACGAGCGCCCGCCCTTGCGCCGCCTCAGGTGCAGTTTCCAGCTTGCACTCCACGTAATGCTCACTTACCCCCAGCCCTGTTTCCCGGCTTTCCAGAAGAATTTTGAGCGAAGCTTCCTTTTTTATGAGGTCGTCCAGGAAAATGTTTTTTTTGGCTTCCACTATTTGTCTTAAAATGCGGGCGCGTTCGGCGGAAAGTTCTTTGGCCAGCTGGCCCGGCATGTCGGCCGCGGGGGTTCCCGGCCTTGGAGAGAAGGGAAAGACGTGCGCGTAAGTAAGGGGCAGTTTTTTCACCAGCTCCACCGTGTCCTCAAACTCGGCGTCTGTTTCGCCGGGGAATCCGGTTAGAATATCCGCCCCAAGCCCGAACAGGGGCCATATTTCGTAAAGTTTTTCGCAAAAAGCGATCAGCCTGTGCGGCTGGTAATGCCCACGGCCCATTCTTTCCAGCACGCTTTCGCTTCCACTTTGCAGGGAAATGTGCAGTTGGGGGCATATCAGCTTGCTTTTCGCAAAGATATTCAGGGCGCGTTCCCCCAGCTGGCCGGGTTCCAGCGAGCTGATTCTGAAGCGGGCGCGATTTTCCCAGGGGGCGAGTTCGGAAACGAGCGTGTCCAGAAGGCCCCAGAAGTCTGAACCGCTGCCCGTTCTGAACTGGCTCAAATTTATCCCGCTCAGGATTATTTCCCTAAATCCCTTTTCCAGAAGGCGCTGCGCTTCAGCCAGAATTTCATCCGGCTCGCGGCTTACGCTTGATCCTCTGGCTAGCGGCACAATACAATAGGTGCAGCGGTGCGAGCATCCGTCCTGCACTTTCAGCACCGGGCGCGCTCTTTGGTATGTTGAAATTTTGAATTGGGGGTAAATCCGTTTCCCGGCGGGGGCGGGGAGGGTGGATGCGGGCGTTTCCGCAGCCAGCCATTTTTCAGGGCTGTTTAAAAGTTCATCTTTGAGGCTGGCTGGAATCACCGCGGAAACTCCCGGAAGGGCTTTCATCTGCGCGGCGTGGGTCTGGGCGGAACAGCCCGTCAGCCATATTCCGGCATGCGGGTTTTCCCGGTTAAGGCGGCGCGCGGTGGCGCGCACGTCGGCCACCGCCGAGGCGGTTACGGCGCAGGAGTTGATTACGATGATATCCGCACTTTCCGGAACGGATGTTTCCGTCCAGCCCAAAGCGCTCCAGGCTTCGGACAGGGCCTGGCTTTCATACTGGTTGACCTTGCAGCCAAGCGTGGTGATGTAAAATTTTTGGGAGGGCATGGGCCTATTTCCTGAACTCGCGGAAATCAAGAGCGTATTTTTTCATGCGCAAGCCCATGATCCGTTCGGAGATGCCAAGCTTTTCCGCTGCCTTGGAACCGTTTCCCCCGGTTTCGGAAAGAGCCTGCGCAATTATTTCTTTCTCCAGCTTGTCCAGCTTTTCCTGAAGATTGCCGGAGGCCTGGCAAGAGCTTTCGTCCTGAGAAGGCTCAGGCAGGTTTTGC
Organism: uncultured Desulfovibrionaceae bacterium; assembly: GCA_964545305.1. Taxonomy (GTDB): domain Bacteria; phylum Desulfobacterota; class Desulfovibrionia; order Desulfovibrionales; family Desulfovibrionaceae; genus RGIG1962. Next base: position 1,642 of record CAZJFJ010000065.1, on the reverse strand, counting down.
ACCCAGAGCGGCAAATTGGAAGCCCTGATCACCCCTTCCGGCTCGCAAAGCAAAACAGCCCTTTCCATTGCGTTTTCCAGCTCCCGGATATTGCCGGGCCAGTGGTAGGCCCGCAGCCGGGCGGCGGCTTCGCCGGAAATGCGGAAGACCTGGCGCTGGTTTTCTTTGGCGAATTTTTGCATGAAGTTCACCGCCAGTTCCATAATGTCGCTGCGCCGCTCCCTCAGAGGCGGCAGGTGCAAAGGAAAGACGCTCAGGCGATAGTAGAGGTCTTCCCTGAATTCTCCGTCCTCAACCATTTTTTCCAGATTGCGGTTGGTGGCGGCAATCAGGCGCACGTCCACCCGGATGGTTTTCGCGCCGCCAAGCCGTTCAAATTCCTTTTCTTGCAGCACCCGTAAAAGCTTGGCCTGAGTGAGCGGGGTCATGTCGCCCACTTCATCCAGGAAAAGGGTGCCTCCGTTGGCCATCTCGAAACGGCCCTTGCGCACGTCCTGCGCCCCTGTGAACGCGCCTTTTTCATGGCCGAACAGTTCGCTTTCAATCAACCCTTCCGGCAGGGCCGCGCAATTAACCTTGATGAAAGGATGCCCCGCGCGGGGGGAATTGGCATGAATGGTGGCGGCAATCAGCTCTTTTCCCGTGCCCGATTCGCCCCGGATGAGCACTGTTGCGCCGGAGGGAGCTACCTGGGCAAGTTCGGCAAATATGCGCCGCATTGACGATGCCCCGGCAATTATCGGCCCCGGATGGAAGCGTTGCTGCACCAGGGCTTGCAGGCGGCGGTTTTCTTCAATGACGGCCTTGTGCTTCTGGTTGAACTCCCGCCGCACGCGCACCGCCCTTGCAATCAGTGAAGCCAGCACCTGAAGCAGCCGGGCATCCTCTTCAAGGCGCACGGTGTCGTCAAACAGGCGGTCGGCGGAAAGCGCGCCAATGGTTTCCCCGCCAATTTTTATCGGCACGCAAATGAAAGAGATGTCTTCCTTGGCCAGATCGCGCGCGCCGGTCTTGTTTAAAAAAAGCGGCTCTTTTGAAACGTTGGGCACAACCACCGGGGTTCCGGTTTCAATCACCCGCCCGGTTACGCCCTCGCCCAGTTTATAGCGCGCACGCTCCAGCTGGTGGGGTTTCAGCCCGAAAGATGCCTCCACTTCAATTTCCCGACCGTCTGGCGTGAGCAGGGCCAGAGTGCCGCGCATCATTCCCGTGTAGCGGGCCATGAGCCCCAGCGCGGCGTCCAACTGGTCGGTCAGCTCAGATGACGCTTCCAGAGCCTGGCTCACCTCAAACAGCAGCCTGAGTTCGCTAGTTTCATCACGCACCTGGGCGGGTATGTCCGGTATTTTTTCTTTTTCGCTCAAGGTAAAGTGTCTGTTAAAAATTTAGCTGCATGGAAGCCCATTAATAATTATTATTTCAGCTTTTGGCAAATGGCGGGGGGAACTCTCCACGCCTTACGGATGCGCGGAGCGGAAACTGGGGGTGAGCAGGGCGCGGGTTGGCGTGAAATTTGCGCGCAAATAAAAAAAGACCTTACAGGTTGTGCAAGGTCTTAAATTTTTGGTGGCGGAGCAGAAGGGACTCGAACCCTCGGCCTCCGGCGTGACAGGCCGGCGTTATAACCGTCTTAACTACTGCT
>CAZJFJ010000064.1:0-11391 GCA_964545305.1 uncultured Desulfovibrionaceae bacterium | reverse complement strand
ATTCCCAAAGTTGTAAATACTTTCCATGCTACTGGACAGTATTTTTATAAGGTCATTTTAAATTGCGAGCTTTGCTTGCAACCCTTCAAGCCTGTTCCTTTGCTTGTCGACAAACGTGCTGTTGTCGCAGAAAGGCCAGGTTCTCCCCGAGCCAGCCCTCTTTCCATGTAATTTGGAAAGGGCGGCTTAAATGGCTCAGTCTTTGTGTTTCATAAAATGCGGTTGAATGTGTCTGGCTCTTTTTGTCCGGATCGTCAGCATCTATGAATCACAGCCATTGAAAAAAGTATATCCTTTGAAGCAGGGCGCAATTCGTTTTGAAGTTTGTGTCTGCTGTCTGATTGCTTAGCCGCAACCTCCTCTCATTAATCCAGTTGAATGTTTACAGGTATCATTTTGGCGCAGCTTTCTGCCCTGAAATGTAAGCCTTGGCGAAAGGCGGATGTCTTTGGAGAAACTTTGAGCCCGTTGCTGCTTAACTGAAGCCGATGGATGATTTCTCCGAACTTCCAGCCAAGTTGGCGCCAGTAATCAACTACGTTTCCTTTTGATGACTTTGTTGTGCAGAGTCAGGAGAATTTTAGAGGAAGCGCATTAGAGCGGTTTGGCTTTGAGGTTGTTGCTTAACAGCAGTCAAAATTTTTGAATATTAATGTCGTGAGACAATGCTGCGTAAAGCCGTATTTGAATGCATATTCAAAGTTGAAATGCTCTAAACGGTTTTTTATAGGGACTAAATAATGTAAGGAGGTTTAAGGATGAGTGGATGAATAAATTCACCATGCAACGGTTCATAGAGAAGTCTATGAATTAAATACGTTAAAAATGTTTATTGGGGACTAAATAATGCAAGGAGGATTTTTAGGATGAATGAAATAGATCATATTTCATTGCTAAGGACAGGTGTTGTCATCTACATGGCTGTGTTTATAGCCGTGGCCTTTTGGATGGTCAAATTCGTAAAAAAATCAGGCAAACGCTACGTTGTTTGCGGTAAATCGCTCAATTTGTTTTTTGTCTGCATCATGCTTATGACTCAGGCAATTGACGCTAACGCCACCATGGGCGCCTCGTCAAACGCATATTTGTCCGGCTTGTGGGCAGGTTTTACCTTCCCTCTTGGTCTGGCCGGGTGTCTTCTTGTAGTAGGGCTCTTTTTTGCGAAGCCCCTTAACAGCCTGAACCTGCTCACGCTGCCGGACTTCTATCAGAGAAGGTACAGCTCTGCTGTTGAGTGTGTGGTTTCAGTGATTATGGGCTTCAGCTTCATGATTCTTGTTGCCGGCAACCTCGCTGGTGGTGGCTGGATTTTGGGTTATGTTTTTGGCCTCAACTACACTACGGCCCTGCTTATCATCACTGTAATCGTGTTCTTATGTACCATTTCAGCCGGCCTGTTCGCCTGCGCGGCAACAGACGCCGTTCAGATCTGCGCTGCCAAAACCGGTTTTATCATGGCCGCCGTATGGCTGCTGCACACCTATGGCTGGGACAGTTTCGCCGCCGCGTTGCCCGATACTCTGGGCGCGCCCGAAAACTATTACAATTTGACCGGTCTTACCAGAATTGACAACGGCGCTATGATCAACTACGCGGGCATCATGGCCCTGGTGCTTGGCGACGTTATCGCCCTCGACTTTATGGAGCGCATATTCGCCGCCAAGAGTGCAAGAACCGCCCGCCTGGGCTGCTTCTACGCCGCGTTCCTTACTATCTTTGTTGGGCTTTCGTCCTGTCTTATCGGTCTTGCCGCATATTCGCTTATTCCTGACCTGGCTTCGTCCGACCCGCGCATGATTATGCCCGAAATGGCTGCTAACGCTCTGCCTTTGGGCTTCGGCGTTCTGGTTATCGCAGGCATTCTCGGCGCTGGCGCATCCACCGCTTCCGGCGGCTTGCTCGGCGTTTCGACTGTTGTAGGGCGTAACCTTTACCAGAAAAACATTTATCGCCTTTACCTTAAATCCAAAGGCATTGCTCTGGCAGAGTTCAACAATGAAGAAAACCGCGCCAAGTTCGACAAACGCCTGCTTCTCATCGCTCGTGTTGCCGCTATTCCGGTAATGATGTGCGCCATGTACATCGCTCACGTAAGACCTGAGCCGGGCATCCTTCTGGTTCTGGCTTTCGACGTGGCGTTCGCGGGCTGCCTTGTTCCGCTGATGCTCGGGCTGGCATGGAAAAAAGCCAACTCCGCCGGGGCGATGGCCGGGGTTATATCCGGCTCTCTCGTGCGCCTCATTTTCTATATTTGGATCACCACTTCTGATGACCTTGGCGCCTTCGCCCGTTGGGAAGGCGTGGAAACCCTGATTTCTCCGACCATAAGCTTCATTGTGATGTGGTTTGTGACCCTGGCTACCCAGGAAGCTTATCCGCCCAAGTGGGAAGCCGCAACGCGGATTCCGGGTGATGCCGAAGTGCTCGCAGGCCTTGCTTAATTGATATTGCACAGAAAGGCCCCTGCAGGTCCTTTTCCTCCTGTCGAATAGACTAGGCAAAAGACCCCAAGGGCTAGCTACCGGCCAGTTTTCCCCATTTCTTCAATGGGGAGAGCTGGCCGAATTCTTTTCTGGAACTTTGCTTGAAAGGATTGTTCACACCTAAATTAAGATAGAAGATGACAATAGCGGCGCTGCAAACGGCAGAGAAGAAAGTATGGGAGCCCAAGCATACCACATGGCTATTCTGCGTCAGTCTTTTAAGGCAGATTAATTTTGAGACACCCCTTTCGGGCTTAGCGTTGCTGTCTTCATCTGTACGACTCAAGTTCATCTACAGCTGAAGCAATGGCGGAAGCGAATTCCGCCTGCACCTGCGGGGTGGGCGGGGCAGCTTGACCCGCCAAAGAGTTTTGTCAAAAACAACTTTTCAAGGTTAAAATGCTTTAGCCTGCCAAACGTGATTTCTGTTTTATCTCATTGCTTATAAAGCTCTTTATCATATATAACCGGATTCTTCCTGTTCCTTCTGGAAGAAACGCATGGCGTAATGCCTTTTTCGAATAAAGCGTTTCAAAACCAAACAGCATCTTAAGCCCGGTTGACCAAGAGATTCTTTGCAGTGGACAAGGTGTGAAGTAAAAGCGCAGCCCCTTTGCAGTTGTTCACCTTGCCTGTAGTGAGAAATAATCGGACTGGCCGTCCAAAGCCGTCACAAACGGCATGGGTTTGGAATTCAACCCGCCTTTTGTGCAGTCTGACACAGCGGGAAAGAGCTTTTAAAGCAGGCTTGCTGATTGATACACGGAGGGCGTGTGCAGTTTCAATCATTAATTATTCTTTTGTGCCGCTTTGTTCAACAAGCACAGAAATATTTTGTTGAAAACATCCAGACTGCCCCATCGGTGAAACGGTGATAAAGGGTTTTATGTGACCCATACACCTGAGGAACACCTTTATATTGCAGGGCGTGCTTGATGGCACAAATAATTCTGCTGACAACACGCAAGTCCTCTACTCTTAGATGTAGAGGTTTTCTTGTTTGAAAGGCCCGGCAGGAATCCTGCTTAAATTATTTGCCGTGAAATGGACGCAGACGGGATTTGTCTGCTGATAAGCGGCTATTTATGACGTTAATTGCTCTGATACCAGAGTAAGTTTGGTAATTACAACGGTTAGGTGTGGCGTCAGGCGTCAGGATTATATGGCAAAAGCTGATCCTGGTTTTTTGAGAAGGGCCGGGATTTATGTTCCCGGGCATAAAAGGTCTTTTAAGGTGCTAAAGGCTTAATCATTGTCCTCCTCGTCCTCTTCCCATGTTGGTTCGGGAGGAGCTTCGAGCACCGCAACCTGAAACATCAGGCCGCAATAAAACAGGCCTGTAAACAGCTCCAGCAGATTTTTATCTACAAAGTACAGGGTAGTTACCCCGGCAATGATTAGTGTTATGACCTTGGAAAATCTTCCAATCCGTTCATCCTGAAGCCAAGAGAAAAAAGAAAAATTCAGGGCGAACTCTTTAAGCCTCCTGAACACACGGAACAGACCCAAAGTGCAGAGCAGAATTAGCACTATGGCAATGATGTCCTGGGAGATGCTGTTGACTGGTTCTTCCATGATCTAACTCACTATAGAGCAGATTGATTTTGAGGCGCTCCCTTCTGCGCTTAGCGTTGTTGTCTTCGTCCGTACGACTCAAATTCGTCTACGGCTGAAGCAACGGCGGAAGTGAATTCCGCCTGCGCCTGCGGGGCGGGCGGCCCTGCTCGTGCCGCCAGAACATTTTGTCAGAAATGAATTTCCAATATTAAAATGCTCTATAATGCCGTGAATTGGCAGGTTTGTGTTAAAAAGAGATACAAAATCAAAAATTGTGTTTTTTTGGGTAAAACAAGGGACGTCATCTGACGCCCCTTGTTTTTATAAGTTTCAGTTAGCTGTTTTTTACATTAACTGTAACTGGACTTTCGCTCCATTCTTCAAGCTGTTCTTCTTCTACAACACGTTTACGCATGGCGCGTTTGTGGGTGAGAAGGGACACAGTCAACATGCAGACCAGGCTTACAACGGGCCCGGCCACGGTGAAGTAGAACCATGTGGTGTCGGGTTTTGCAATGCTTTGCATTGTGAAGCCGTTGATGAGGCCGCAAAGGCCGACACGGACGGTAATACCGCCGATCATGGCCGCTACTGCGCCGTAACCATTGGCTTTTTTCCAATAGATTCCCAGAGCCATAGGAATGAACAGGCAGGAGAGAATCAGGTCAAAGCCGAAGTTGGTCAGGGTAAGGGCCGAGTCAACTTTGAGGGACAGATACGCCGCAAAGAGGCCCACCAGGACGATGATTACGCGGGTGAGCTGCATGAGCTGGCGGGAGCCTATTTTCGGCATGAACAAATCCTGAATGATGTTCTTGGAAATAAGACCGGACAGGGCGATATTGGCGGTTGCCGCTGCAGACATTACTGCGGACAGACAGGCGCCTAGGAAGGTTGCCACCATCGGCACGGGCATAATATCCTGGAACATGACCGGCACGAGCAGTTCGTTGTCGTGGGCGATTTGTTCCACAGCATGCGGGCTGAGGCTGCCTTTGGCAATCATGCTAATGCAGGAGAAGGCCAGAACTACGGTTACCACAAACAGGACGAAGATGATAGCCGCGGCTAACAGGGCCGAGTTGCGGGCAGTTTTTCCGGAATTTGCGGAGAATGCGCGTTGCAGCAGGTCGGGGCTGGCAACAGAACCAAGACCCATTACCATCCAGGCGGCCATCCAGGCTAGCCAGCCTTTGGCGTCAGCCCCCGATGTCGCATCTGGCAGTATGTTTATTTTTTCCTGAGGTATGGTGGTGGTAAGTGTCTGCCATCCTGCTGCCAGGCTGTTGTCTCCCAGGTAGTAAATGGCTATGGGGGTAAGAACGATCAGCCCAGCTGCAACGATGATCACCTGAACGATGTCGGTCACGCACACCGCCCACAAGCCGCCAAGCACTGTGTAAGAACAGATTACAGTCATGGCAATGATTACCCAGGTGGTAAGGGAAAGGCCGACGAGGGATGTTCCGACTTTTGCAAAAGTGAGAATCTGGACGGCGATCCAGAAAATGAAGGTGGAAGAAATCATTACAGTTGCAATAACGCCGGTTACTTTGCCGAACCGTTGATAGTAAAAGTCGCCAAGAGAGAGGAGTTTCATCTGCCATAGCGGCTTCATGAAAAAGAGACCGCAGATTACCAGGCAGAGCACTCCGCCAAATGAAATGAGGCCGCCGTAATATAGAGCCCCATCCCAGATGCCGTGGCTGTAAAGAACGCCAGGCAGGGCAATAACAACGGTGCCGCCCAGAAGACAGGCAACCAGCGTGCCTGTGTTGAAGAACATATTGAAGGAACGGCCGCCAACCAGAAAGTCCTCGGCGCCTTTGTTCTTGTTCTTCATTATATAGCCTATGAAAATCATGCCGGCAAAATAAAGACCAATACCGATCAATACACCCGCACTGTCCAACATAATAATAAGCCTCCTTGCCCAAGTCAGTCCCTAATAATTGGGAAACCCAGACATTATCTGAATGTATAGCCTGCTCTGGCGTTTTCCGCTTTTCCGCTTATTTATGCGGCAAGTTTGTGGTTTGCCAGACGGCTGTCGGGGTAAAATAAAACCTTTTTATTGTTTAAATCTATTTCTCTTATTGTTTTTTCTGGTGACGCTAACTCCTTTTAAAGAATTCACACAAAAGGTACTAAACAGATGCAAAAAAGCTATGCATGCGTGTGGGCGGACAGCATCTATCTTGCTGTTGTGTTGCCGGTTTGTATGCAGACTTTTTCGCGTTTTGGCCAAATGGCCCATTGGCTAATGTAAAATAAGTTGCATGTGGAAGTCACATGCAAAAGATAGGTATTTTAGCTTTCCAGCAAAAGTAAGTTCTTAAGAGGTAAATTAAAAAGGCGATAAAATAGCCCATTAGCTAAATCTGCTTCGGGCTTTTTGGAGAAGTAATGTCCCCTGCGGAAACATATATAGGATTACTATCGCGTAGGCAATAGCTCAAGGCAATAAAATCTTTAATTAAAACAAGGATAATCTGATGCATTTCATTTGTCCTGTTTCCGTAAACTTGGCCGGGCAAAGGTTGGGAGCCCGGCTCTGGGCAAAATCGGTATCCATCAGGGCAAAGTCCGGAGTGAGGTTATATTCGGCAATTGAAATCAGCTCAAGGGCCGATGGGGGGCAGGCCAGGGCATTTCACACTTGAACTGCTTGGTACTGTAAAGCAGCAAACGCCAAGCGTTATTGGGCTGCTTTTTGTTCAGGCTTCAGTAATGGAAGAAATCAGATCGAGCATGCCTGCGCCGTGTGCAAAGCTTTTTTGGCTGTAGTCGCCATTTTGCAGCTGCATTTGCAAATATCCGCTTAAGGGGCGAAGCAGTGGAGGCACCGACTCCCAGAAGCCGGGTGCAAGCCGGGAGCGTTTCTTGAGAGCAGAGGCGTACTCTTTGGTCAAAATTGAGAGGGAGTAATCGAACGTGGGAGGGAAACAGGGATACCCGGTTTGGATGTCTTGCCAGCAGGCTGCCATTTTTTCTTCGGGCCACAGCCCCAGAGCCGTTCCAAAGAATTGCCGCCAGAATTCGCCCAAAAGATTTCTTAAGGAGCCGGACGCTCCTTCTTTTAGCGGTTCAAGGCTATAAAGCCCTTCCTTGCGTGAGGAGAAGAATATTTCCTGACATGGCAGGCTTAACTTGGACAGATAGCCTTTACCCTCATCGCCCAAACCTCTTTTCAGCACGGAAGAGACGAGTGAAGCTGTTCTGCCCGGTGAAAAATGGCGGTGGCAGGCCAGCTCGCGCGGGCATTGCCAGCAGCCGCGGCAGCTGATATTTGAACGCAGAATGAGGTGAGAGGGTTGAAGCGGGCCGGTGTCCCAGGCGTTTACCGGCCCCATGCTAAGGTTTAGCACAGGCAGGCCAAGCCATGCGGCCAGATGCATCGGACCTGTGTCCGGGGTGACCAGCAATTCAAGGCTGCTCATGAACTGCACAAGCCCTGGAATATTGAACCGCCCCACCAGGTTAAGCTTGGGAATGCCCACCAGGGAGGCAACTTCGCGCCCCAGGGGGCGTTCGTTTTCTCCTCCCAAAAGAACCGGGTTCAGCCCCTTTTTAAGCAGGCTTTTTGCAAATTTCGTCCAAAATTCTGCGTCTGGCCGTTTGGCCTGGTCGCTGGCCCCCAAAAAAAGCCCTATTCCGTTTTTTCCCGGATCTATTTTCACCGGGTTCCATACTGTGGATTTCAGCGCCGGGTAGGGGATGACGTCCAGAGCGTTAAGGTCCGCCCAGTGGAAGTTGTTGTGGCGGTTGTTATGGGTAAGGCTAGCCCGGTAAAGCTGCCAGGGGCCCTCAATATATGTGCTGCTGTCTTCATTTTGGAGCGGGCCTACCCATTTGTCGAAGCGCACCTTGGAGGCGAGCGCCCCTGCTTCCGGGCGGTGGCTCAGGTTAAGAACCATATGAAATTTATGCCCATACATGCGGGGCAGGGCATTTGAGGGGAAAAAGGTTACTTCCGGGGCTATGGGCATCAGCCCTTTGAAGAATATTTCTTCTGCCGCCACCCAAACGGGATGACCGGGGTATTTTTTCAGCAGCATGATCAGGAGGGGGAAGCTTAAAATCAGGTCGCCCATGCGCTGCATCTGAAGGACCAGAATCGGGTCTTTGCTCATCCGTAAATCCTTCGCATGTGCGCGATTATTTCTTGCAGGCGCAGGGTGTAGGTGTGGTGTGCGAGTATGCGCTTCCTTGCCGCGTTCACGATTTTGTCGCGGGCGCCCTGATTGTTCAGGTAAAAACGTACCAATTCGGGAATTTCGGCGGGTTCTTCAAAGAAAACCACCTCCTTGCCCGGCTCGAACAATCTGTCCATCTGCTTGCGCCAGTCTGTAAGCAGAAAAGCGCCTGCCGCAGGCACATCAAATACCCGCTGATTCACCGCCCCTTTCATCTGCTTGCTGGTGCAATTGAAATTTATCAGGCTGTTAGGGTAGAAAAACGGAAGTTCGTCGTAGTAGCTTATTTCCGAGTGCCAGCGCCACTTGTGCGCAGAAGAGCCAAAGCTGATTTCCCAGCCGTTGTCGCCCAGAATCAGCGGATTGAACGGGAGAATTTGTTCCACGCAACTGTCGCGGTACTGACGGGTGGCCTCCCAGGTAATCATGGTTTCAAAGGCAAGCTTGCGTTCAGTGCTTTCCAGGTTTTCATATGCAGGCAAAAGACCGGGATATTCAAGTTCGAGGTAGGCCAGCACGGAACGTTCGTTGTGCCGGGCGAATCCGGCGGCGATTTCTTTATACTTGGTCAGCAGCTCCGGGCCGGGATCAGCTGCTTCCCGGCGGGCCTGGACTTTGTATTGCATGGAGTTGCCCACAAAGGAAATTTCACTGCTCCATTCTTCCGGAATCCTGAATGAGGGGGGGCGGGCAAAACGTTCCGGAGTGGTCGCCAGCGGCAGATAGTAAACCTGTTTGAATCCTTCCGCTTGAAGTGACGCTACGTTGTCGGCGTCCCAGGTGAAAATGGTCGCCCAAGGGCTGGCCAGGCCCTGATACTTGTAAAGAATCAGGTGAGGGTTGTCCACAAACCATGATGCCAGAGGCAATTCCAGCTGGCTCAGCAGGTCCGTTAAAAGGCCTTCCCGGTCAATGCCCAAATGATTGATGGTAAATATGAAGTCCGGCTTGAATTCCAGCACGGCTTTAAGGAGCTGTTCCACGAATTCCTCTTGGGCCAGTTCTTCGGTGCTTACTTGCAGAAGGCGATAGGGTACGTCAAGAGCCTGACAGGCCTCGATGATTTCCCCAATCAGAAAATATTGCCTGGTAATAAGCAGGATTCGGGGCGGATTTTCCACAAAGCGCGGGTAGCGGATTTTTTCCCAGAAATTGTAATTCCGGCTGGCTTTTAGCGCGTTATTCAGGATATTGTAATAGTCTTTTCTCTCCTCTCCCAGCTTCATGCAGAAAGGATGCAGCATAGGCACTAATGGCCTGTTCATGTGTTCATTTTGCCAACGGGTGAGCCGGTTCAGGGTTTTTTGCGGCGTTTCCGAATCTGGGGGGGTGATAAAGGTCACACGGTCGCTGAAGCCGGCCAGTTTTTCGGCGAGGCCGGTATACCGCAGAATTGTGCTTTCCTTTTCCACTATGGCTACAGGGCAATTGGTCTCGTTGAGAATCTTGCTGATGGCCCAGCCCATGCCGCTGCCCAAAAACACCGGCAGGCTGCCGGCTTCAAGTTTGCTTGTGAATGCTTCGGCCATGGCCTGTTCGCGTTTGGCTCCCGCCGGGCCCAGCAGACGGATTTCCCGCCCGTCAATTATAGCGGCAAAATCAATAAGTTCTCCATCCTGGTTCCAGAGCGGCTTTATGGCATATGCTGATGATGCGTTTGTAGTTTTGCACGGACTCATTCCGTTTTGTTCTCCGATAGACCGCCCTGGCGGGCGGGCAGTTTTTCCTGTGCCATAGCAGCTTGCTCTCCATTGATGATGGAGGATGGGCCAGGCAAGACAAACTTTCCATAGCGTTCCATGCGGCAGACTTCTTCCCGCAACCGGAAAAATAACGGAACGGGAAGGAACATGGTGGAGGCCGGGCCGGATAATGCCGGCGGCAGAACTATTTGTAACGGCAGCCCCGGCACGGCAGTCTTTTTCCAGATAGATGCAATAAGAGTGCCCGCCAGCCTTAGTGCGGAAGTAAGCAGCATCATGCTGGAAATCGCCCCGGCGTTCTGGCGTGACTTGAATATTCCTGGTTTAAGCTTGATATTGATGACCGTCGCTGCATTTTTTCAGGGTTTATCTGTGTGGCCGGTTTTTTCCATTTGCGAACAGAGCGTCTTTTTCATGGCTTTTTCCAAACGTCAGCAAGCTGTTACTTCTGGGCAGGGCCGTCACCCGAACAATTTTTCCAGTTCCTATTTCAGGAGAAGCGGGCTGGTAAATAGAAATAAGAGCCGGTTCCACAAGGGTTTTAAGACGAGCCGAGCCGCGAAAACAACTACTCTCAGGGCTGATGCGGAAAGAGCGACAAAGACCGGATTTGCCTGGTTGATAAATATGGCTGAGGCGTCTTTAGAGCCTTTCACACTTGAAATGCTCTAGGACAGCCCGACCCAAGAAGGGCTGTCCGCGCACGAGGCGTAGGCGGAATTTACTTCCGCCGGCAACGCCGAGTGCAGCGTCTTAAAGTTAATCTGCTCTAGGGCAGTTAACGCCTCAAACGAGTGCTTAACGGTCGGCAAAGCCGCCCTACAATCATTTGATGGCAAGGATTTGAAGCCAAATCCTTGCAGAGCATTTCAAGTGTGAAATGCTCTAAAATGCACCTCCGAGGCCATGCCGGCTGGCAGCAGGAAAAGACCGGCTGAGAAAGGAGAATGGGCGCAAAATCCTCACATTCATTCTTTAAGCGATGTTTTGCGCTACAGCGCAGGTTTGCGTATGATTATTTCGTCGCCAACGCGCCTGACGTGGACATTCCTTTGGTGCTCCTGGATTTTAAGACTGACATCGCCTATTGCGATCACAACGCCGGGGAGTATTTCGCCCGGTACAATCAGGATGCAATCGTCCATATTGGCTTCATTGAGATGGGGCTGGAGGTTGATGATTTTCTTTTGCAGTACCTCCAGCTTCTTTTGCACCAATAGATATTTTCTGTCCGGTATGAATTCTTCGCCTTTTTCTTCCATGCGGGAACGGACTAATTCGAATTTGTCCATTTTTTCCTGCAAGCGGGTCTGATTCTTTTTCAGCTTTCTGAGCAGGTGAAACACAAAGGGGTCCTGCCCAAGCACCACTTTTGTGGGCAGGGCACTCATCAGCCCAAGCTGGTGGGCCACATAAACCTTGTGCTTGGCCCTGATTGTTCCCCCTGCCAGC
>CAZJFJ010000063.1:0-11818 GCA_964545305.1 uncultured Desulfovibrionaceae bacterium | reverse complement strand
TACAATCATTTGGCGGCAAGGTTTTGAAGACAAATCCTTGCAGAGCATTTCAAGTATGAAATGCTCTAAATCAGGCTCTATCTGCACCCCTCAATAAAGCATGCCTAAAAAATGCGAGACAAACCACTTCAAAACGAAGATGGTCAGGCTCGCCTGCAAAATAGCACGGGCAAAAATAAAAAAAACCCGAAACCTGCCTCTCAGCGCCAAAAAATAAGTTTTGCCGCCCCAGCTGTTGCGTTTGATAACTGTGTGTATACATTATACTTTAAAGCCCACAAAAAGACCAGCAAACAATTGCGCTGTTTGCCGTATCAAACGTTTTTTGAAAGCGGAGAAAGAAAAATTATCCAGCCAGCTGTTTTGCCAGGGCCAGTCCTTCCGGGCCGCCTCCGGCCATGCGCGCCAATTCGTCCACAATTTCATTCCCCGAAAGCCTTGCACAGCGGGTATATGTCTGCCCGCCAGCAACTTCCTTGGATACGTAAAAATGCTGGTCGGCCCGCGCCGCAAGCTGGGGCCAGTGAGTGATGAGAATTATCTGGTGCGTCCTTGAAAGCGCCTGAAGGCGGTCCGCCACATGATTCAGGGTTAATCCCCCAACGCCGGCGTCAACCTCGTCAAAAATAAGCACCGGGTTCTCATCTCGCGCCATCAGGCTTACCACCGCCAGAAGAAAACGGGAGAGCTCGCCGCCGGAAGCGATCTTGTCGAGCGGCTGCACCGCCTGACCGGGGTTTGGCCGCCAGAGCAGACGGGCCCTGTCCTCCACGCAAGCGGGAACCCCCTCGCCTTCAGGATGAAGCTCGGTTTCGGCAAAAGCGAATTCAACCTCCACATGCTCGGAGAAGCCCAGTTCCCTAAGGCTGGCGACCAGTTCTTTTTCCAAAGTGGCAGCCTTTTCCCGCCGCAGGGAATTCAGTTTCCCCAAAATTTCGCCCAAACCCAGGGCAAGCTCTTTTTCTTCGCGGGCCAGCGCGGCAATGTCTAGCCCGCAGGCATCGAGAAACGACAAATTTTCTTCAATTTCGTGCTTCAAGTCCAAAATTTCCGGCAAGGTTTTACGAAGGGAGCGCTTTAGCTGGGCCAGCTCAAACAGCCGGGCGTCAATGGATTCAATGTCCTCTTCGTCAACATCCGCCAGCCCTTGGCGCCTCAGCCGCATAGCCAGATCTGAAAGATGCGCGCGGGCATCGCGGATGCTTTCGCTGTCCTCCTGATACTCGGGCATTATCCCGGCCAGGGCCGCAACAGTTGTGTCAAGCTCCGCGAGCGTGCTCATAAGCCCGTCCGCTTCCAGCAAAATGCCTTGAGCCCGGTCCAGATGCTGCCGCAAATCCTCCTGATGCCTGAGCGTCTGGCGCCGTTCTTCAAGCCCTTCCTCCTCGCCAGCCTGCGGCGAAACCTTATCTATCTGTTTTTGCTGATACTCCAGAATGTCGCGGCGGTTTTCAAGCTCATCCACTTTTTCCCGCAATTCCTTACGCTTCGCGCTCACCTCGCGCAAAGCTTTGAGCCCGGCCTCCCTTTCCTCCAGCAACTCCGGGCGCATCAGAAAAGAATCCAGAATCATGGCCTGAAAAGACGGCTGGAGCAAGCGCTGCTGCCCGTGCTGTGAAGCATGAATTACCAATGATGGGCGCAATTCCTTGATGTTTTCCTGCGATACGAGATTGTTGTTTAGGTAAATCCGGCTGCGCCCGGAACTGGCCGCAAGCTCACGGCGCAAAATCACCTCGCCTTCAGGAAGAGCAAAGAGCGCCTCTGCCGTAGCTTTTTCCGCCCCGGCCCGCACCAAAGACGCATCCATGCGCTCGCCCAAAAGGAAATTTAGCGCTTTCAAAATAAAGCTTTTCCCGGCTCCGGTTTCGCCGCTGAGCAAATTGAGCCCTTCTGCGAACTCAAGCTCCATGTCTTCAATCAGAGCCAGATTCTGGATGCGTAACAGTTCAAGCATGTTCTTAAAACCGGCTTTTATGCTTTAGGAGATGCAGGGCTTCTTTTGCCCGTCATCTCCAAAATTTCTATTTTCACAACACAAGTCCGTTCAAGCATGCCGGACTTGAACGGCATGCCATCCATGCCGAACCGCCTTAGAATTGCCGAAAAAGCTTCTTTTTTGCCTTCATTGTCATCAACAATGAAGGCCCTGCCCCTGGTCATCACCGAGGCGTATTTTGTAGTACAGGCGCAGGCGTTAGTTTCGCCGCTTTCTTTCTGCACACCCCCATAATCAACAAACAGCAGGGAAACATCGGGGTTTTCGCGCAAGAGATCAAGCTTGCGCCCTTCGTGTGCGCAGTGGACATACACATATTTCCCGTCAAATCCGAAATCGAGCGGAACCAGATAAGGCGAGGATTCAGCATGAAAGCCCACCACCACATAAGGCGAGGCGAGAATTATCCTCCCGAGCTCTTCCTCTCCAGACACCTGCTTATCCTTCCTGCGCATAAAGCCCCCTTTCGGCTAGTCGTTTATATACTCCATGTCCAGGGCCCTGACAATGGCGCTGGATATGTCGCCAAGATCCAGCCTTCGCATAAACCCGTCAAGCTCTCCCGCGTCCTTCGCTTTTCCCTGGGCTTCGCGTATCTCGAACAGCCCTTGCCTCAAGCGGTAGCAAAACAAATTCTGCAACCCGTATTCCAGCTGAATGTCCCAACGGGAAGGCGTGTGCAGCGAGGCCCGCGCCAAATACCCCAAAAGGAAATAAGCATACGCGTTGTCCCCGCGCAAGGCCTCGTTCATCAGCTCCAGCAGGCGCGCTTCGCAAAAATCGCCGGGGAAACGGCCTTCGGCAAAAACAAGAGCCTCCGAGGCCACAGTCGGCAGATGCAGCTTGGGGTCAAACAGAAAGCCGGATCTTGTCTTGAGCCCTTTTTTTATCAGCACTTCAGCCCAGAAAAGGCAAAATTCCCCGCCGGAAGCCGGACGCGCGCTGAAACTGACGCGCAAGCCGGACGCGGCGCGCTCCAAAAATTTGCATGCCAGTTCACTGTTGCCCAGCTCCCACGCGCCAAAAGACGACGCAGCCAGAAGTCCGGTGTTTTCAGGATACAGTTCAAGGTCGTAAACCTCTTTAATCACCGGGAGCAAATTTTGGCCCCGGCCCGTTTCCAGCAGCATCCTGACACTCAAATTCAGAGTTTCCCCAGCCTGCCCGCCGCCGGGTGGAACTACTTTTGGAGCCGGGGTATTGCCTGCGCCCGGCCCGGAAAAACCGCTCACCCCTCCCCGCATGCCCTCCACCCTGGCAAGCCACAAGGATGATTCGAAATAAAAGCGCCTTGAAGTTCCGTCACTCTCCTCCGGCTCCCTGCCCCGCCGGATGTTTTCCGCCAGGCCGACAATCTGGTTCACCCGGTTTACCGGCAAGTGATCCTTCTGAATCCGCTCCCACGCGGCATAGGCAAGGCTCTCAGCCTGCTTCGGCTCGGCCAGAAGCTCCTCCAGCTTTTCCATCAGCTCGCATGCATTGCCATACACGCAAATTTCCCAGCCCGGCTCAAATAGGCCGTTCTGATCGGCTCCCACGTCCGGGGTAACCACCACCGCTCCGGCGCTGGCGGCCTCCATCATCCGGTAATTGACCTCGAAAGCGATGGCCTCGTTGGGAACTATTCTGGCCTGCTGATAGAGCTCAAGCATTTCGGCAAAGCTGATGTTCTGCCGCACCTCCAGGGGCCAGCGCTCGCCAACCAACTCGCAAAGCCAGGTTCGCAGGGGGCGGTGCCGGTCCTGAACCCCCACGAAAGCCAGGCCGTATGGCCTGTCTGCGTGGGGAACCCACGGAAGGGGCACTCCCTGCCGGGCCATCTGGCGCACCAGCGGATGACGCTCGGCAGCGGGCAGGGCGTTCCACATGGAAAGGTGCGGGGTGAGCACCGCATCAAACAAACGGGCGTAATATTTGTGCCAATAAAGATTCAGGTGGCTGTCCACCGCCCAGAAAATCCTGGGGCAGCCAAACTCCTCCAGCCCCTCAATCTGGCGGCGCGGCCCCAGATTCTCGCCCTGAACAATCAGCTCGGGCTTAAAATCATTGTCGCGCAAAAATTTCGGCAGGTTGAACAGGCCGCCCTGCTCGGGAACAACGGCAAGCACCTCATGCCCAAGCTCCCGCATGGCTGGAACCAGCGTGCGTATGTCCATGCAAAAAATTTTCACCGCTTGAGCCTCGGATCCAGAATGTCGCGCAGAGATTCACCAAGCAGATTATACCCCAGCACTGTAACCAAAATGGCAAGCCCGGGGAAAAGAGACAGCCAGGGCGCGTCCAAAGCTTCCTTGCCTTCCATCAGCATATTGCCCCAGCTGGGCGTGGGCGGCTGCACCCCCAGGCCAAGAAAACTCAGGGACGATTCCACTAAAATGGCCCCCGCCACCCCCAAAGTGGCCGCCACCAGCACTGGGGCCAGCGCATTGGGCAAAATATGCAGGAACAGAACCCTGAACACCCCACCCCCGGCCAGACGCGAAGTCGCCACATATTCCCTTTCACGCAAGGTAAGCGTTTCCGCGCGCACCAGCCTGGCCACGCTCATCCAAGAAGTAAGCCCGATAATCACCATGATGTTCACAAGGCTCGGCTCCAGAAAGGCGATTACCGCCAGAATCAGGAAAAATGAGGGAAAGCAGAGCATGATGTCCGTCAGGCGCATTATCAGCTCATCAACCAGGCCGCCGAAATATCCGGCCGCCAGCCCGAGGCCCATGCCGATGGAAATGGAAATGCCCACAGCCACAAAACCCACCCATAGCGAGACTCTGCCCGCATACAGCAGACGCGAGAACACATCTCTGCCAAGGGAATCCGTACCCATAAGATGCTCCCACGACGGAGGCCGGTAGGTGGCGTAAAGATTTTGGTATTTAGGGCTGTAGGGGGCCACCAGCCCGGCCAGCAGAGACAGGGCCGTCACCGCGCACAAGATGCAGATGGCCGCAAGCAGCAAAGGGTGGGCCTTCACAAACAGCCAGAACCGGCGAAACAGGGGAGCGCGCCCCCGCGCAGCCTTCCGGAAACAACTGCCGGAATCCGGCTTTGGAGTATTCTCAGAAGAAATCACCATTCCACCGCCTGAAAAATCAACTTTTCGCCCCCCGCCGGATGCGCGGGTCGGCGAATCCATAGGCCAAATCCGCCAGCATGTTTCCGGCCAGGGTAAGCATGGCCCCAAGCACAAGGTTGCCCATAATCAAAGGATAGTCGCGCGCAAGCACCGCGGTGTAAAACAGTTGCCCCAAACCGGGCAGGGCGAAAATGGATTCGATTATCACCGACCCGCCGATCAGGCCGGGTATGGAAAGGCCCAGCAGGGTAATCAGGGGCAGCAGCGCATTTCTAAGCGCATGGCGCATCACCACTTTGCGGGAAGAAAGCCCTTTGGCCCTGGCGGTGACAATATAGTCCTGGCGCAGAACCTCAAGCATGGATGAGCGCATAAACCGCGACATCGCGGCAAGGCTTCCGAAAGTGTACACAAACAGGGGCATGGCCAGATGCTGGGCCAAATCCCACAGCTTGCCCCAGAAGCCGTAACTTTCAAAATCAAATGAAGTGATGCCCGACACAGGCAACCACTCCAGCTCCACCCCGAAAAACATCATCAGAAGCAGCCCAAGCCAAAAACCGGGCATGGCAAAGCCGATGAACACAAACACCGTGGACACCCGGTCGAAAACGCCGCCCTGGCGGCAGGCCGAAATTATTCCTATGGGAACCCCGATCAAAAGGGTCAGGAAAAGCGCGCCCAGGTTCATGCCCAGGGTAAGAGGCAGGCGTTCCTTGATTTTATCCCACACCGGACGGGAATCGCTGCTCATGGAGTTGCCGAAATCGAGACGGACCATGCGGGCGACCCACTCCACGTATTGCTCTGCCAACGGTTTATCCAGCCCATACAGGGCGTTCAGGCGATTACGGGCCTCTTCGCCCGCAAAAGGGTTCATGGTGGTTTGCAGGTCGGTGGGAGTGCCGGGGGCGAGATGGATTACCCAGAAGCTGATGGCGGTTATGCCGAAAAAGACTATCAGCATCCAGGCCAGCTTGCGCAAAATCCGCCCCCCCAGCCCGGCAAGCCGGCTTTTTTTTTCTTCCCGCAAAAGCGGGGGCGCGTTTTTTTCCAAAATTGCTTCCGCCATGGTCACCCTTGAAAGATATCCGCCGATATTACTTTATAGCCCCATCCTAGGCAAGCAGGGATTGAGCCGGGCGCAATTTTTGCGGTTTTCCACACAAGGGTGACAAAAATTTGTCTTTTGAGTATGATAGATGAAAATTTAATTTGTGGGCAAAAGTCTTATCCGGCGTTTTAGGGCAAACGCCGCCAGGCCCAAGCCAACTTTCCCGCAAGGAAGCTTATGCGCCAATTCAGGGCAGATTTGCACATACACTCCCGCTACTCGCGGGCCACCAGCAAAAAACTCACACTTCCGCTGCTTGCGGCATGGGCCAAGGCCAAGGGGGTTGATGTGCTCGCCACCGGCGACATCACCCATCCGGGCTGGCGGGATGAAATTGGGAGGACCCTGGAATTTGAAGACAATACCGGGCTTTACCGCTTAAAAAAAGAAATCAGGCTGTCCAAAGAGCTGCCCCAGTTTGCCGAGCGCATGTTTCCCCCCGATCCCCGGTTCATGCTTCAGGGGGAAATCAGCTCCATTTACAAGCGGGGCGGCAAAGTGCGCAAGGTGCACAACCTTGTTTTCTTCCCGGACATGGACTCGGCCGAACATTTTTCCACCCGCCTGGCCCAGGTGGGCAACCTGAACTCCGACGGCAGGCCCATTTTGGGGCTTGACTGCCGCGACCTGCTGGCGATGGTGCTGGAAACCCATCCTGACGCGTTTCTTATCCCCGCCCATATCTGGACTCCGTGGTTTTCCCTGTTCGGCTCAAAATCCGGGTTCGACAGCCTGGAGGAATGCTTTGGCGACCTGTCTCCGGAAATTTTCGCGCTGGAAACCGGCCTTTCGTCCGACCCGGCCATGAACTGGACCTGGAGCGCGCTGGACAAATATACCCTGGTTTCAAACTCCGACGCTCACTCCGGCGAGAATCTGGCCCGCGAGGTCAATCTTTTTTCCGGCGAGGCAAGCTACAAAGGCATTTTGGCGGCCCTGCGCAAACAGGACAACCCCGGCTGCAAGTTTGAAGGAACCATTGAATTCTTCCCGGAAGAAGGAAAATACCATGCCGACGGGCACCGCAAATGCGAAATTTCGCTTAGCCCCAAGGAAGCCCGTGACGCGGGAGGAATTTGCCCGGTCTGCGGAAAGCCGCTCACCGAAGGGGTAGCCTCCAGGATTCTGGCCCTGGCCGACCGGGACGAACCGGTTCAGCCTGAAAACGCGGCAGGATATCATTCTCTGATTCCCCTGCCTGAAATTCTGGGAGAAATTGCCGTCTGCGGCGCAAAAAGCCAGAAAGTGGCAAGGCAGCACGCATCTCTTATCCTGCGCTATGGCTCCGAGCTTTCCGTGCTTATGGACACCCCGGTTTCCGAGCTTTCCCGGTTCTCCGCCCCCCTGGGGGAAGCCGTTTCCCGCATGCGGGCAGGCAAGGTCATCCGCATGCCCGGCTTTGACGGAGAGTATGGAGAAATCAAGCTTTTCGAACCGGAGGAACTGGCGGAAATACACCAGGGAGGCAGGCTTCTGCCCAGCCTGGCCTTGGACAAAAAAGCGGTGCGCGAAGCCCGGAGCACTTCCCCGTCCCACTTCAGCAAGGAACACAGAAAAATTTTATCGGAAGCTGAAGAGCAGCCCCACCCGGAAAAAATAACGGAAAGCGCTACACTTCCGCCGGACAAGACAAACGCAATAATTTTCAACACCGAGCAGCTTGCGGCCATCAATGCAGGGCCGGGCCCGGTGCTGGTGCTGGCAGGCCCGGGCACAGGCAAAACCCGCACACTGGTTGGGCGCATTGAACACCTGCTCGAAAACGGGGCTCACCCCAAAAAAATCCTCGCCATTACCTTCACCCGGAGGGCGGCGCTTGAGATGGACAAGCGCCTGCGGCTGGTTCTGGATGATCTGCCCACCACCGACACCATGCACGCCATTGCCTTTACCCTTTGGCACAAAGTGCTGGACGCGCCGGTCCTGCTTTCAGAAGAAGATGCGAGACGCACATTTGCCGAAGCCAACCCCGGGCACACCCAGGCTGAGCTGAAAAGGGCGTGGAACGCAATAACCCTTGCCCGCGAACAGATGCTCCCTTGCCCGGACGAGTTTTCCGACATGCATGATGCCTATTTCCAGCACAAAGGCTCGTGGAATCTGGTGGACTATACCGACCTTCTGGAGTTCTGGCTGGAGCAGATAGACAATGGCCTGTTCGTTCCCCCTTGGGATCATGTGCTGGTGGATGAAGTTCAAGACCTGTCCACCCTTCAGCTCGCCCTTGTGAAAGGCCTGCTGGAAAAGCGCAGAAACTCCGGAGCAGGAGATTCTGCGGAGCAGGAAGATGACGACTGCTCCCTTTTGCCCAAAGGGCACTTCCACCGCAGCTCTCCCCACAGGCCCGGTTGCGACTGCGCCCCGGCCATGCCCGGCAGCGCGTGGGAAGGCTCGGCGGAAGACATGAACCTGGACAGCAAAGGGCGCGCGCTTCCCGCCCCCTCAGCCAGCACAGGAAACGGATTTTTTGGAATTGGCGACCCGAACCAGGCAATCTACGCTTTCCGCGGAGCACACGGAACGGTGGAAGAATATTTCAGGGCGCTCTGGCCCCACCTGGAAACCCTGCACCTTACCGCGAACTACCGCTCCGGAGCCAACATCCTGAATTCGGCGTTTGCCGTGCTTAAAGGCGGCAGCACCCTGGCCGCGGAAGGGCCCGCCCCTAAGGCGGCTACATCCGCCCCTTCTGAAGTGCGCCTGTTTGAGGCGAGCGGGGCGAAATCCGAAGCCATCTGGATTGCCGACCGCATACTCGACCTGCTTGGCCCCACTTCCCACAGCCTGGCCGACGCCAAAATCCAGCCTGCCATAGCGGAAGGGCTGGAAGTGGCCCCGGGCGACATAGCCATTCTGGTGCGCCTGTCATCCCTGGCCCCTCTGATGGCGCAAGTTCTTGAGGAACGGGGAATTCCCGTT
The DNA here is from genome assembly GCA_964545305.1 of uncultured Desulfovibrionaceae bacterium. GTDB lineage: Bacteria > Desulfobacterota > Desulfovibrionia > Desulfovibrionales > Desulfovibrionaceae > RGIG1962. The sequence continues at coordinate 2,710 of CAZJFJ010000063.1, read as the reverse complement.
TCAATTCCGGAAGAAGACGCTTTTTGGGCGGATGAAAGGGTTAAAATGATTTTGCACGCGGCGGGCCTGTTTCTGGGCATCGCCCCCGAAACCGGAAAAGCGCCCCTGGCCTGCCCGGACCGGGTAATCGCCAAAGGCCCTCTGGGCGTGGCCGCCTATCTCGCGGAAACCCCTCCGTTTGACCGTCTGTTCTGGCAGTCCGCCGCATTCAAGGCGTTAACCCGCGCGTTCGACAATTATGAGGGCTGGGCCGGGCTGATCAACTGGGTAAACCTGCAGAACGAGCTGGAAGTTGTGCGGGAACAGGCGGAAAAAGTGCAGATAATGACCATGCACGCGGCAAAAGGCCTGGAATTTCCATTTGTGTTCGCAGCCGGGCTTGAAGACGGCATCATGCCCTTTGCCGGGCCGGAATTTCTGTCGGGCCAGGCCATTCGGGACGGGAGTGTAGATGTGGCCGAAGAAAAACGCCTTTTATATGTGGCAATGACCCGGGCCGAACGGGGGCTTTATCTGACCCTTTCTTTAAAACGGAGAATTTTTGGCAAGGAATTGCGCCTGCACAAATCGAGATTTCTGGAAGCCTTGCCCCAAACCCTGCTTGTGCACTCGAAAGGGGTAAAAAAAGTACGCCAGAAAACAGAGCAGCTTTCACTGATCTAGAGCATTTTACACTTGAAAGGCTCTGCAAGGATTTGAAGACAAATCCTTGCCGCCCTACGATCATTTGAGGTGTTAACTGCTCTAAAAAGAGAAAAACTTCCCGTTTTAAATTTTATTTCAAAAACGAGGCAGCTTATAAAATTCGAGCTTCTCAAGCTTGCCTTTTACGCATATTAACGTTTATATAGAAAAGTAATAACAACTTTTCAAAGGAGCTCAGCGTGCCGAAATCCTCTTCTGACGATATTCTCGAGCTTACAGACATTGTAGAAGAAGGCTGCCTGCCGGAGAAAAAAACCGATGAAGGTTCGGAAAGCTCGTTTGAAGACGAGTTGGACGCCCTGTTCGGTGATGTGGAAGACATAAATCTTGAAAGCGGGAACGCCAAAGAGCCGCCCATCAACCCCAATGAAGAGCTGAGTATGCCGGACATGAGCGACCTGGACTCTTTACTGGACGACCTGGGCAGAGAAGGAAATAAAACCGGGCACAATCCCGGAGACGAAGACTCCAGGCAAATTGAAGGAGTGGATGAGCTTCTGGCCGACATACTGCCGGAGGACCCGGCTGAAGTGGAGGACGCAGTTGAAAAAACAATTCCCGCCAAGCCTGGTGCTCCCGCATCCGGAAAGGACGAACTGGACGCGCTGCTGGACGAGCTCAATTCGCCAGGAGAGGATGAAACCGCTTCCGAGGCCGGCAAGAATACTGCGGACAAAAAACTTCCCCTTATCCTTGATCCGGACGCACTGGAGGAAGTAAAAAAAGCGGAAGAAAAAGAATCTGCCTCCCCGGCAGAACCTGCGCACACTGCGGCCTCTGCGGCCCAGGAAGAATTTTCCCCCGCCCCTGAAAGTGCGGAAGAGCCTGAAAAAGACGAAGAGGCTGCGCCTTTGGAGCCAGCCCCGCCTGCAACGGAACCTCTGGAAGGACAGCCCGCAGACATGGAGGCTCTTCTCACCAAGCTTGACGCGGAAATAAAGTCAAAACCCGATGCCAGCGCCCAGGAAGCCGGCAAAGACGCTCCTGAACCGCTGAAGGGGACCGCGGATGAAGGTGCGGACAACGAGCACCTGAAAGACCTTGACGCCCTGATTGACGATATTATGACCCCTGCTGGCACAACCGGGGCAGGGCAGCAGCCCGAAGTTCTGACCCAGGAAGAAGACTTGCCGGCTGCGGAAAAAGACGGCCCGGCCCCTGAAGAACATGCGCCCGCGCCTGACCCGGTTGCCGCTCCGGTCTTGGAACCCCTCCCCGCCGCAACAAAAGAGCCTGCGCCGCACGCGGCGGAAAATCTGGAAGAGCTTGCCGAAAAGCTGGCCCAGGGGCCGCTTTTTGCCGCTATCCAGAACATGGTTGGACAGGAGCTTGACAGCCGCTTCGGCGACCTGGAAAACCGGCTAGCGGAAAAAATGGACAAGGCAGCGGCAGCTGCGGCCGCAAAAGTTATCAGGGAAGAAATCAGCGCCATGCTGCAAGACTTGTAAAAAATCCGGTATTTAACAAAAAATGGGGGGTGGCTCTTGGGTTATCTCCGTTTTTCCCCCGGCTGCGCTTGTCCAGTGGTTGGTCATGCCGTTCCCTAAGGCCGGGGTTTTTTGGGCAATAAAACTATTCAGGTGATATCTATGGACATGGACAAGGAAAGCAAGGAACTCAGGCAAATCACCAAGGAAATTGTGGTAAAATTTATCGAGATGGGGAAAGTAACCCCCACCAGTTTTCCACAGCTTTTCCCGGTTATTTACAATGTCATTGTAAATACCCTCGATCATAAAAACACCGATGCCTCCGGCGATGGCAGCCGGGAAAACCAGTAACCAGGCCAAATTTCGCCGAATACTGTTTTACAGGGCAAAAAAAATTTAGTTGCTATTTCAAAAAAACTGTTGACTTTTTCCGCTATATCTGATGAAAAGCAAATTCCACGGGGGCGGTTAGCTCAGTTGGTAGAGCATCGGCCTTACAAGCCGGCGGTCACAGGTTCGAGCCCTGTACCGCCCACCATATCCGCGGAGCAGTAGTTAAGACGGTTATAACGCCG
>CAZJFJ010000062.1:0-12112 GCA_964545305.1 uncultured Desulfovibrionaceae bacterium | reverse complement strand
AATGATTGCAGGGCGGCAAAGCCTCCCGTTAAACCATCATTTAAGGCGTTAACTGCTCTAAAGGACAAGGTATATGCCCGGACTAAAAACTCTTCTCGACCAAAAAACCATTCTGGCCGAATCATATATTATTGAAGCCCGCCGCCACCTGCACAGCATTCCCGAACTGGGCATGCAGGAGCAGAAGACTTCAGCGTTCATAAGGGACGAGCTTATTAAAATGGGCTACACCCCCATCTGCGGCATCGCAAACACCGGGATAACCGCCGATCTGAAATTCTCCGGCCCCGGCCCCTGCCTGATGGTCCGGGCGGACATGGACGCCCTGCCCATGGAAGAGCAGACCGGGCTTCCCTTTGCCTCCACTCACCCCGGCCGCATGCACGCCTGCGGCCATGACGGCCATGTGGCCATGGTGCTGGGCGCGGCTCGCGTAATGAGCGAACTGGCGGCAAGCAACGAAGGGGAAACTCTGCGCGGCAGCATCCGGTTTTTGTTCCAGCCTGCGGAAGAAGCGCCGGGCGGAGCCGAACCCATGATCAAAGAAGGCGTGCTTGACGGCGTTGACGCCTGCCTTGCCTGTCATATCTGGCCTCAGGTTCCGCAAGGGCATGTTGGCGTTAAGTCCGGCCCGCTTATGGCCGCCATGGACCGCTTTGAAATAATTCTCAAAGGCTGCGGCGGGCACAGCTCGCAGCCTCACCTTTGCACCGACGTCCTGGGAGCGGCGGCCGAGCTTGCGCTGGCCCTTCCCCGCGAGGTGGGAAACCGGATCAACCCGGTGCTTCCGGCAGTGCTTTCCATCTGCAAACTCAGCGCAGGCCACACATTTAACGTTATCCCGCAAACTGCCGCTCTTTCCGGGTGCACCAGAGCATTTCACAAAGACGTGTGCCAGATGTGGGAAGATGAAATCAGCCGGGTGACGGACGGCATCGCCAAGGCTTACGGGGTTGACTACAAATTCAACTACCTGCCCGGTCACGGGCCTGTGGATAACGATCCGGAAATAACTTCATTTGTGCATGAAGCTGTAGCCGGCGTGCTTGGGGAAGACAAAATTTTCACCCCGGAACTGTCGCTTGCGGGAGAGGATTTCTCCTGCTTTCAAGAGGTGGTGCCGGGCTGCATGTTTTTTCTCGGCTCAGGCGTTGAAGGGTGTAAGCCCCTGCATTCTCCGGAATTTTCCTTCAATGAGGAAATTCTCGCCAAGGGAAGCAAAATTTTTTGCCAGGCCGCCCTCAACTTTTTGGCCTCTTTCAGAGCGGATTAATCGCAAGAGGCCCCCTGCGGCGCTTAATGGCAGGAATGAATGGCCTTGGGCACATCCTGCGCCTTGCTCCTTTGTGCAATTCCGCCGTCCTGCTAAATTGCCCTCGGGCGGGGCGGGCGGCAAGAGCTTTCAATGCCATAGCGTTTTGCCGGAAACAGCCCTTCAATGTTAAAATGCTCTGATAAAAACCTGACGGCAACGCGCCTTCGGCCATGTGGTTTTGCATAATTACAAAAAGCATGTTAATTTAAACTACGGGATATTTCTCTCACTGCATTTCATACAGTTTTTTACCATCCGAAAGCTTGGCGAGCGTGGGTGGTTCCCTTTGCGCATTGGTTTTAGAGCATTTCACACTTGAAATGCCCGGCAAGGATTTGTCTTCGGATCCTTGCCGCCAAATTATTGCAGGGCGGCTTTGCCGACCGTTAAACAATCATTTGAGGCGTTAACTGCTCTAGTTGTCTGGCCCGGTTTCATTTTCACACTAAAAAGAGGTAAGATGCTTAAAAAAACCAAAATCCAGATAAACAGATTTCGTGACCGCTTGCGGGCATTGTTTTTTTTCTGGCAGGCGGAAAACCGTTCTGTCCCCTCAGAACCAGCCCTTCGTCAGGAACTGTTCAGTTCGGAGCAGATGGAAGCCCATGGCCAGTGGCTGTCGGAAAAGCACAGGTTGAGCAAAGACAGCCGCCCAGACCGCCTGCTTAAACGCCTGACGGAAAATGAACATGTTCTGGCCGAATGCTTCAAGCATTTTTCGGAAGTCTCTTCCGCATCCAAGGCCGCCCTGCAAATCGGCCCGGCCGGAGAATGGCTTCTGGACAATTACTGGCTGGTGGAAGAACAGATATACTCCATAAAAAAGCATATGCCCCGCCGCTATATAGAGGAACTGCCGCAGCTTGCCCAGGGCCCGGCTCAGGGCCTGCCCAGGGTTTATGACATTGTGCTCGAGCATATTTCACACAATGACGGGCGCCTGGACATCGGGGTGCTGAACCGTTTCGTGAAGGCGTATCAGGCCGGATCCACCCTTACCTTGGGTGAGTTGTGGGCTGTTCCGCTTGTGTTGCGGCTGGCTTTGATTGAAAATTTGCGCAGGGTGTCGACCCGGGTGATGTCCACCTGGCAGGATCAAAGCCTGGCCATAAAATGGGCGGACAGGATGATTGAGGCCATGGGCAGAGAAGGCGGAAGCGTAGTTCTGGTAGTTGCTGAAATGGCAGCCTCCAACCCGCCGATGTCAAGCGCTTTTGTGGCCGAACTGGCCCGCTGCACGCAGGGGCAAAGCGCCGCTTCCGTGCTGCCGCTTACCTGGCTTGAAGAATTGCTTTCTCCATTCGGCCTCAGCGTGGACAAACTCATTCACCAAGACACTCAGCAACAGGCGGCCGATCAGGTCAGCATTTCCAACACGCTGAATTCCCTGCGGATAATTTCCGCCCAGAACTGGCGGGAATTTGTGGAGGACGTAAGCCCGGTTGAGCAGGCCCTTCGCATGGACCCGGCAGGCATTTACGCGGGCATGGATTTCGCCACCCGCGACCACTACCGCCATGTAATAGAGAAAGCCGCCCGCAAATACCAGCTTGAAGAACTGGAAGTGGCTCAAAAAGTAGTGGCCCTCGCCCGCGACAACCTTCTGTCGGGCGACCCCCGGCCGAGTGAAATAACGGGCCGGGCTGAAGACGTGAGCGTGCTCAGCCATGTGGGCTATTACCTGATTGACAACGGCCTCCCCCTGCTTAAAGCCCTGCTTGTGCAGGACGGCGGCAAACCGGCCCGGAGCTCGCGCGAAACCGTGTTCAACCCCAAAGACGCGCGTTCCCTTTTCCTGTATCTCGGCCTCACCCTTGCCCTAACCGGGCTGTTTGCCTGGCCTTTTTTCAAAATTCTGGAAGAAAACAACTGGCACGAACTCTGGCTGGCGCTGGCCCTTGTTCCGGTAGCAGCCGTAGCCAGCCAGCTTGGCATAAAACTGGTGAACTGGCTTGCCACCTCGTTTCTTTCACCTGATTTCATGCCCCGCATGGACTATGCAGGAAAAATTCCCCCCGAAATGCGCACGCTGGTGGTCATGCCCACCATGCTGGGAAGTGAAAGCGACATTGAAAAACTAACCGACCGCCTGGAAGTGCACTTTCTGGCAAACCGCGACAAGAATATCCAGTTCGGCCTGCTTACCGATTTCAAGGACGCCCCCACGGAAAGCACGTCAGGCGATCAGAACCTGCTCTACAAGGCGCATCAGGCCATTGAGCATCTTAACAGCAAATACCCCAGCAGCACTGTGGACTATTTCTTTCTCTGCCACCGGCCCCGGGTATACAATCCGAAAGAAGGCGTGTGGATGGGCTGGGAACGCAAGCGCGGGAAACTGTCGGAATTCAACGCGCTGCTCTTGGGCCAGGAGGGGCCCGAAAACTTCACACTGCTGCACGGCAACACCTTGAACCCGCCGGAGCAGCTTCGGGGAAACCGGGATGTTTTCCCGGTGCGCTATGTAATTACCCTGGACACAGACACACAGCTGCCGCGCGATGCGGCCTGGCAAATGATCGGCACAATGGCCCATCCGCTGAACCGCCCCATCAGCGATGCAAAAACAGGGCAGGTTCTCGCCGGGTATGCGGTGATGCAGCCAAGGGTGGGCACCACTCTGGTCAGCGCGATGAAAACCAGATATGCGATGCTGCTCAGCAACGATCCGGGCATAGATCCCTATACCAACACGGTGTCGGACATCTACCAGGACCTGTTCAGCCAGGGCTCCTATGTGGGCAAGGGAATATACGACCTCGCCGCGTTTGAACACGCGGTGAAGGGCCGTTTCCCCGATGACAGCATTTTGAGCCACGACCTGATCGAGGGCTGCTTCGCCCGGTCCGGCCTGATTACCGATCTTGTGCTGTTTGAGGACAGCCCAAGCTCCTACGCCGCCGATGCGGCCCGCCGCCACCGCTGGATCAGAGGGGACTGGCAGCTCCTGCCCTGGCTCATGCCCAGGGTTCCAACCAAAACAGGGAAAAAGGAAGGAAACCCCCTGTCCATACTGTCTTTATGGAAAATAGGCGACAATTTGCGCAGAAGCCTGGTCCCGCCTTCTTTGCTCGCCATGTTCCTGACCGGCTGGTTCGCCACCGGGCAGCCGGTCTTCTGGACCGCCGCGCTGCTGGGCCTGATTTTCGCCTTGCCGTTGCTTGATTTCATAATTGCGCTTTTCCGCAAGCCAAAAGACATTTCCAGCTCAAAGCACTTTGAATCGGCTGCGGGGCATTTCGGCACACAATGCCTGCGCACCCTGTTTACCATGATCTGGCTGGCCCATGAAGCCGCATATACGCTGGACGCCATTTTACGGACCTTGTGGCGGCTGTTGATAAGCAAAAAGAACCTGCTGCAATGGAACCCGTCTTCCGACACAGAAAAAACAAGCCCCAAAACCCTGAAAGGCAATTTTTGGGCCATGCGGGGAGGGGTGCTTATTGGAGCCGGCACAGCCGCCGGAGCCTGCCTCCACCCCCAGGCTCTGTTTCCGGCCATGCTGTTCGCTTTTTTCTGGCTGGCTTCGCCTTTTGTAGCCTGGCATCTTTCACGCCCCCGCAAGAAAAAAGAATTTCTCCCCACAATGAAGGAAAAACGTTTCCTGCGCCAGACCTGCCGCAGAATCTGGGCGTTTTTCGACCACTATGTAAATGAAGAAAACAACTGGCTTCCACCGGACAACGTGCAGGAGCAGCCGGGTCTGGTTGTCGCCCACCGCACTTCTCCCACAAACATAGGGCTGTCTATGCTGACGCACCTGTGCGCGCACGACTTTCGGTACCTGAGCACAAAAAGGCTGCTTGACCGTCTGGACAACACCATTGTCACCATGTTCCGGATGGAACGCTACCGTAAGCATTTCTTTAACTGGTACGATACGCGGACTCTGGAACCGCTTATCCCGCAATATATTTCGACTGTGGACAGCGGGAACATGGCCGGGCATCTTCTCACCCTGCGCCAGGGCCTGCTCGCCATTGCGGATGAACCCGTTTACGACCAGAAGTATTTGAGCGGCATTCTGGACACGATGCAAATTCTGGCGGAACCGCTGGGCAAAGAGGCAAAAATAAGCAAAAAGTGGCAAATGCTCAAAATGGCGCTGGCGGCAGCCCAAGCCAAAGAACCGGCCAACCTCCACGAAGCGGCCAAGGAGCTATGGAATATATATGCTCTAGTTAAAGAACTGGAAGCCGACAGCGACCTGAAACACAACCCCGAAGGCTCGTTCTGGATGAACATGTTTGTGGAGCAATGCCGGGACTTGTGCGAATTCATAGAAGACCTCCGCCTTCCCCAGGGGGTGTTCCCCGATGTGGAAGAGCTGCAAATTCCCACCCTGCGCAAGCTGGCTGAGCTGGATATGGACAAGGTTCCCGGCGTGGCCCGTGAAGCTGTTCATAAAATAAGGGAGCGGGCCGGCGGCATGGTGGAACGCTCGGAAGAACTGGCGGCAAGCCTGCTGGAATTTGCGGCCATGGACTTCGGATTTTTGTTTGACAAGGAACGCGACCTTTTTTCCATTGGCTACAATGTGCAGGAAAGCCGCCTGGACAAAAGTTACTATGATCTTCTGGCCTCCGAAGCGCGGCTCGCCTATTATGTGGCTATTTCCCAAAACCAGATACCCCAGGAAAGCTGGTTCCAGCTTGGGCGGATGATGAACACCAGAAGCGGCCGCTCCGTGCTCATGTCCTGGTCCGGTTCAATGTTCGAGTATCTCATGCCGGAATTGGTCATGCCCAGCTTTGATGGGACCATTCTTAACGAAACCTGCCACAACGCGGTTTACCGTCAGATTACCTATGGCCTGAGCCAGGGCCTGCCCTGGGGCGTTTCCGAATCCGCCTATAACATTCGAGATGCCGCTTTCAACTACCAATATCAGGCTTTCGGAGCGCCGGGCCTTGGCCTGAAACGGGGCCTTGCCAATGACTATGTCGTGTCGCCCTATGCGTCCGCCCTGGCTCTGATGTTCCTGCCGGACGAAGCCTGCAGAAACATGAGAAATCTGGCCGCCCGCGGAGCCTCCGGGCGTTACGGGCTGTATGAGGCGGTGGATTACACGGCAATACGCCTGCCGCGCGGGAAAAGCCACGCCATCATTTACTCCTTCATGGCCCACCATCAGGCCATGAGCCTGCTGGCTCTCGCCACCGTGCTGCTGGACGGGCCCATGCAGAAAAGATTCATGAAAGACCCTCACTTCAAGGCATCATCCCTGCTGCTGGAAGAACGCATACCCAGGCTCGCTCCGGATTATTTGCAAACCCTGAACCCTTTCACCTCCCAACGCGCCAAAGCCCCGGCGCTCAAAACGGAAAACAGGCTCAGAGTTTTCAGCAGCCCGGACGAACAGGAACCAGCGGTGCAGCTTCTGTCCAACAGCAACTACCACGTAATGGTCAACTCCAGCGGGGCGGGCTATAGCCGTTACCATAAAATGGCGGTAACCCGCTGGCGCCAGGACCCGGTGGCGGATGAACTGGGCCTGTTCTGCTATCTGCGCGATCTGCAAACTGGCGAATACTGGTCTTCCACCCACCAGCCCACGCTTGCCGGGGTTGATTCCTATGAGGCCGTCTTCAGCGCGGCCAGGGCCGAGTTCAAGATAAGAAAAAACAATTTTGATGTGCATACCGAAATAGTCGTGTCGCCCGAAGAGGATGTTGAACTGAGGCGGGTGAACATAGTAAACCGGTCGCATATGCGGCGAAGCATAGAAGTAACCAGTTACGCCGAAGTGGTGCTTTCCGACCCCATGGCCGACGCCCAGCACCCGGCCTTTAACAAACTGTTTGTGCAAAGTGAGATAGTGCCCGAGGCCCAGACCATTATTTGCAGCCGGAGGCCGCGTTCCCGGCATGAAGGCTCTCCGCACATGTTCCATTTGATGGCAACACATGCCTGTTCCGTTTCCGGAATTTCCTATGAAACCGACCGCAGCCGTTTCGTGGGAAGGGGAAGAACCTTGCGCAACCCGGCAGCAATGGAAGAATATGGCCCCCTTTCAGGCGGGCAGGGCGCGGTGCTCGATCCGGTTACGGCTATCCGCTGCTATATTGCGCTCAACCCCGGAGAAGCATGCACGCTTGACCTGGTGGTTGGGGTGGGGCTTGAACGCGAAGGCTGTATGCGGCTTGCCGAAAAATTCCGCGACCGCCATCTGGCGGACCGGGTGTTCGACCTGGTCTGGACTCACAGCCAGGTCCAGTTGCACCAGTTTAACGCAAGCATCAAGGACGCCCACCTGTATGAACATATGGCCGCCTCCATTATTTACCCGAACCAGGCCAGCCGGGCGGAGCGCAGCGTTCTTGAAGCCAATGATCTGAATCAGTCCAGGCTTTGGAGCCAGTCCATTTCGGGGGATATCCCAGTTGTTCTGGTGCAAGTGTCGGATACCGCCAACATCGAGCTGGTGGCGCAGATGGTCAAAGCCCACGCATATTGGCGGCTGAAGGGCCTTGCCGTTGACCTTGTGATCTGGAATGAAGACGATTTCAGCTATCGCCAGAACCTGCACGACATGATCATGAACCTGATTCCATCCAGTTCCGATGCGAATATCATGGATCAGCCCGGCGGCATATTTGTGCGGGCTGGGCAGCTTCTTTCACGCGAAGAAAAAACCCTGATTCAGGCCGTGGCCTGCCTGAGCGTAAGCGATGCGGGAGGGAGCCTGGCCGAACAGATATACCGGCGCAAGCCAAAAGCGAACCTGCCCCCCTCTCTGCCCACGCGCAGGGCATTATCCCGCAACTTCGCACGCCCGCAAGCCTTGGAACGCCCGGAGGATCTTCTGTTCGCAAATCCCCACGGGGGCTTCAGCCCGGACGGACGGGAATATGTAATTTATCTTAAGCGGCACGAGGAAACCCCCGCGCCCTGGATCAATGTGCTGGCCAATGAGAATTTCGGCTGCATTGTATCGGAACGGGGCAGTTCATACACCTGGAAGGAAAACGCTCACGAGTTCAGGCTTACCCCCTGGTCAAACGATCCGGTGACGGACAGCTCGGGAGAAGCCGTTTACATTCGGGACGAGGAAAGCGGAAAATTCTGGTCCCCAACCCCCGGCCCGGCAAGAAGCGCCCTGCCCTATCTGATTCGTCACGGCTTCGGCTACTCCGTGTTCGAGCACCTGAGTGAAGGAATTGAAAGCAGGCTTTGGGTGTATGTGGCCAAGGAGGACCCGGTCAAGTTTTACAGGCTCAAGCTGACCAACAAATCCGGAAGAAGGCGCACTCTTTCGGCCACCGGCTATGTGGAATGGGTTTTGGGCGACTTGCGTTCAAAACACGCCATGCACATTTCCACCGGGCCGGAACGCTCCAGAGGAGCCATTTTCGCAAAAAATCCATATGCCATCGATTTTCCGGGAAAAATCGCCTTTTTTGATGTGAACCTGCCCGATCGCACAATTACAGGCGACCGCCTGGAATTTATCGGGCGCAACGGCTCCGCCGCCAGGCCGGAAGCAATGGAGCGGGCCAGACTGTCCGACCGCACCGGGCCGGGATTCGACCCGTGCGGGGCAATTCACACCGTGGTTGAACTGGCCCCCGGAGAGGAACGCGAACTGGTCTTCGTGCTTGGGGCGGCGAACAACGCGGATGAGGCGCAAAGCCTGCTTCGCCAGTATTCCGATTTATCCGCGGCCCAAAAGGAATTTGACAGCGTAAAGGCCTACTGGGCGGAAATTCTTCAGCGCATCCAGATAAACACTCCCAACCAGGGCGCAAACCTGCTTGCAAACGGCTGGCTCATGTACCAGACCATCGCCTCCCGTTTCTTTGCCCGCAGCGGATTTTACCAGTCCGGCGGGGCATTTGGATTCCGCGACCAGCTTCAGGACAGCATGTCCATGATTTTTGCCGAACCGGGCCTGGTTCGCAAACACCTCCTGCGCAGCGCGGCGCACCAGTTTCCAGAAGGAGACGCCATGCACTGGTGGCACCCCCCGGCGGACAGGGGAGTGCGCACCCGCTGCTCGGACGATTTTTTATGGCTTCCCTCCGCTGTGGAACGCTATGTGCGCATTACCGGAGATTTCGAGGTGCTTGACGAACCCGTGCGCTATGTGGAAGGGCGGGCCCTTAACCCCGGCGAGGAATCATACTACGACCTGCCTTTAACCTCGTCACTGGAAGAAACCCTGTATGAACACTGCGTGAGGGCAATCAGGCACAGTTTCCCCCGCGGGCGGCACGGCCTGCCGCTGATTGGCGCGGGAGACTGGAACGACGGCATGAATATGGTGGGCATTGAAGGCGAGGGCGAAAGCGTGTGGCTTGGCCTTTTCGGCTATCACACCCTGCGCCGCTTCGCCCACCTTGCCGCCAGATGCCGCGATGCTGATTTTGCCGAACGCTGCCTGAAAGAGGCGGAATCCTTACGCAACAGCCTGGAGGAGCACGCCTGGGACGGAGCATGGTACAGGCGCGCCTACTTTGACGACGGCACCCCGCTTGGTTCCGCCCAGAACCCGGAATGCAGAATCGACTCCATCAGCCAGAGCTGGGCGGTTCTTTCCGGGGCAGTGGCCGAATGGCGCCAGGAAAAGGCAATGCAATCCCTGGAAGAACATCTGGTGCGGCGCGACATCGGAATCATTCAGCTCCTTAACCCGCCATTCGACAAAAGCGGCCTTGAACCGGGCTACATTAAGGGTTATGTGCCCGGGGTGCGGGAAAACGGCGGCCAATACACCCACTCGGCAATTTGGGCGGTCATGGCTTTCGCGGCCTTGGGCCAGTGCGACAAAGCCTGGGAGCTTCTGGACATGATCAATCCGATCAACCATACCCGCGACGAAGAGGGGCTTGATACCTACAAGGTGGAACCATACGTGCTTTCGGCCGATGTGTACTCCATGCCGCCCCACGCGGGGAGAGGGGGCTGGAGCTGGCTTACGGGAGCGGCCGCATGGATGTACCGGCTGATTATTGAAAGCCTGGCGGGAATCCGCCAGGAAGGAAACCGCCTGTCCTTCCAGCCGGTTTTGCCTGAAGGCTGGCCGGAAATCACGGTGGCTTACAAATACCGCCGCACACTTTACAATATCCGGATTATTCAGCAAAAGGACAATGGGAACATTGAACCGGAAACCCTCTCAACCTACCAGAAACGCCTGCTGGTTGACGGGGAGCCCCAGCCCGGATTGCAGGTTTTGCTGGAAGACGATGGCGCCACCCATGAAGTGGAGTTTTACATCCGGCTTTCCAGTGAGGTGGAGCCGCCGCCCGGGCTTGAATAAAGTTAAGCTTTGAAATATGCGTTGGGACGGTTAACGTTTGAAATAGCCGTTTAAGGGCAGATTAAACCAGCCTGATTCTGTTGCGCGGCGAAGGCTATCTAAAATCCTCGCCGCGCATTCAAGTGTGAAATGCTCTAGATGTACAGTTCCACCAAAGCCCAATCGGTTGGAGCCGTGGATATATGACAAAGAACTATACAAAAAACGCAACGAAGTCGAAAGGCTGTTCGGGCGGTTAAAAACATTTCAGGGGCTCACCCCGCAGGAGTTCATTGTTAATACATGGGGACAATCCCCCAAGCTATTTCACTTGGATCCGACCCACTATAAGATGGGACTGTACATCTAGGATGCAATTAACCCATCCCCCCTCTGGATTGAAAAATCACTTGACAAACGTGTTTGCTTTGGTATATATATTGCTAATAAATAGCTGAATCCAGCTATTTTCTGATGTTTCCCCAGAAAAAGTTTGAAAATCGCATTTATTCACACTCTTGTTTCTTGCCCAATTCCGGGCAAAATCCCAAATATTGATATTTCCGCTCTTAACCCTTTAACCGCTTTATAGTTTGATTTTGCTTTGGCACGTCCGAAAGTACGCCACAGCCTACCAGTACTTGTGCGGCCTAAATTGGCGCATCTGTAAGCTTACGCCCAACAGTTCTTGCCTTGGCGCACCTTAATGGTTCGCCCGGCAGCCTTTGTGCGGCCTTGCATCGGAGCGCAGGTTACTCAAAACAACCAACAGATTTTTCAAAACTTCGATCGGTACGAAGATAGTGTAAGGGCACATCTGTGCCTCCTTGGCAGTGGTGGTTCGCGATTGCTCATCGGGCCGCCACTGCCTCTAAATACACAATATATTCTTCCCGCGACAACAAAATTCAACTTCAAAAAATAAGGAGGCGACCATGCCCCACACGATATTTGCGCCGGTCTACCTTGAAGACGGCACCAGAATTATTGACCAGCGTCGCTTGCGGATGATGTACGAAGAACTGACTCCGGAGGACATCCAGCGCGACCACGAAAGCCTGAAAGCCAAAAACGAGGCCGCCAAAGCCGCCCGCATCCAGGCCAAGCAACGGGAAGAGGAAGAAAAAGAGTTCCAGGCAGGCGCCCAAGCCGCCGCCCAGTACGGCATTGCCCCGCAGGCGCTTAAACCGGCGGGAATGGGCATCGCCCAAATGCTGGACAGCGAACAGGCCATGAACAGCGAGTTCGAGGCCAAAAAACAGGAGCTGGCCCAAAAATACCAGGGATATGATGCAGGCAATATGGCCCGCGAGCTGGACGAACTGCACCAGAAGCAGGATGCAGAGCTTGCAGCAAAATTCGCGAACAATCCGATGGCCGAACAGGTAATCGGGCAGCGCAACCAGGAATTCCGCGCCCAGGCTGCAAACTGGCTGCAAACTGAAATTTCAAGCAAGCAGCAGCAGTATTTCGCTGCGGTGGACAAAAAATGCAACAGCGCCCTGGCCGCGCAACTGAACGGCATGCAGCCCCAGCAAATCACTAACGCACTC
>CAZJFJ010000061.1:10572-12200 GCA_964545305.1 uncultured Desulfovibrionaceae bacterium | reverse complement strand
CGCTCTACAAAGTAGTCAAAATTACGCAGCACCTCTTTAGTCCACGCCCCTTGCCCCATTTGGCCCGGAGCCAGATTAAGCGCATCACGTTCCACAATATTGGGCGTTTGCCGGGAATAGCCGGGGGTGTCCACATTGGCAATATTGTTGCTGACAATATGAATATTGTTCTGCTGAGTCACCAGCGAGACATTACCCAAGCTTAAAAGAGAGTTAATGTTTGCCATTTAGCATCTCCCGGAAAGCAGTGAGGCCGGGGGGCGTTGCTTGTACATGCTCCCTTTGGAGCTGTATGTTTCCACCTGTTCAGGCACAGCCTGCGAATACAAAAAGTCCAGAAGTTCCTGCCCCTGATCAAGCAGGGAGAGTGAAAGCTCCGAATTCAGGGTAGACTGCTTCGCGCACGACTGTTCTGCAGCCTCAAGCTCCCCGGCAAGCTGAAGTACGCTGGCCTTTTCTTCCGGAGGAAGCATGTGGGCATATTCGGTAAGACGGACACCCTGCAAAATTCGGATAATTTCCTGACGTTCATAGGTAAGCTGGCGAATAAGCTCATGAATGGAAAATTCAACAGACGCCACATCATCCATCCGGCGATCAGTCAAGTAGGCAAATTCTTCCTCCAGCAAGGCCCCCAAAAGCTGCAGGCCCTTAGTCTGGCGATTCAGGTTTCCATAAATCCTAGAATACATTGCATTCCTCCGCTTAATCCGTCACAAGGCCCAGGCGATATTTTGACGTAAAGAATAAGGCTTTTAAACCGGCAAGCCAGCAATTACAGGCACATATGCCAAAACTGATGCCGCCACACTTCTTCCTGGCCTATCTCTTCCCCTGGTAACCAAGCAAAATTCATGCCGTTTTCCCCACAATTTCAAAGCCGGTTGCAGCTGTTTTTCAGGGCCAGATTGCGAAAAGAAATAAAATACGATAGAAAAATTAATGCCAGACAACATTTAACCGACTGAGATATTTTCATGCTGCACTGGAAAGAATCGCTGCTTCCCCCCACCGCCACGCTTCTCGATGTGATGACCAACCTGAACAGGACGGGCACGCGAATGGTCAATATTTGCGATGCCGAAAACCGTCTTATAGGCATCATCACGGATGGCGATTTGCGCAGGGCCCTGGTAAAGGGCATGGGCATGGGCACACCGGCAAAAGAGGTCATGCGCACTGATTTCAACTTTGCCGGCGCCGAAGTTCCCGACCTTGCCCTTGCAAAGATGATGCGTGAGAAAAACCTGCTCCAGATACCTGTGCTGGACAGCCGCAAACGCCTTGTAGACATTAAATTCCTGACTGACGTCATTGCAGCAGCTGAGCGTGAAAACTGGGTGGTGTTAATGGCCGGAGGCGAAGGCCGCCGATTGAGGCCGCTTACGGAAAACACCCCGAAACCGCTGCTTGAGGTTGGAGGGCAGCCGCTTCTGGAGCATATTCTGGAATCATTTTCCAGTTTGGGATTTCATAATTTCTTCATTTCAGTAAATTATCTGGCCGACAAAATAATAGACCATATGGGTGACGGTTCCCGCTTTGGAGTCAACATCAGCTATTTGAAGGAAACCGAAAAACTGGGTACGGCCGGGGCCCTCTCGCTTCTGCCGGAACCGCCTTCCGGC
>CAZJFJ010000061.1:0-10562 GCA_964545305.1 uncultured Desulfovibrionaceae bacterium | reverse complement strand
TGGTGATGAACGGGGATGTTCTTACCAGGCTGAATTTCGCCGCCCTGCTTGATTTCCACAACCTGAACAATGCCGCGGCCACAATGGGCGTGCGCGAGTACAACTGGGAAATACCCTACGGCGTAATCAAGACCGAGGGGAACAGACTGACGGCAATTGTGGAAAAACCCACACAGCAATACTTTGTGAATGCCGGAATCTATGTTCTATCACCCGAAGCAGTTGCCTGCGTGCCGCAAAACAAAGGCCCGTTTGACATGCCCTCCCTGTTTGAAGACCTTATGAACCGGGGACTCACAACCGCGGCATACCCGATCAGGGAATACTGGCTTGATGTGGGCCAGCCGAACGACCTTGAAAAGGCAAACCTGGAGTATGAAAAACTGTTTGGCGGCAAAGCGAATGTACAAAAACAATAAAATTCTCGGAATCATCCCTGCGAGAGGCGGCTCAAAAGGCGTTCCCCGCAAAAATCTGCGTTTGCTTGCGGGAAGGCCGCTGATTGCCTGGACCATTGAAGCCGCAAAAGGATCATCTTTGCTGGACAGGGTAATCCTTTCCTCTGAAGATGATGAGATTATGGAAACAGCAAGGCGGCACGGCCTGGAGGTTCCGTTCAAGCGCCCGCCGGAATTGGCCCGCGACGACACGCCGGGCATCCTTCCGGTTTTGCATGCCCTGGAAATGCTTAGTAGTGAAAATTATACCCATGTTGTGCTGTTGCAGCCCACCTCGCCTATGCGAAACAGCGAGGACATTGATGGAGCAATCAGGCTGTGCATCGACCGGGCCGCGCCCGCCTGCCTGGGCGTTTGCGAGGCCCCCCACCCCCCGTGGTGGATGTTCGGCATGGATGCGGACAGAAAGCTTTCACCTCTTATGGCGGCGAAAGACATCCCTTTGCGGCGTCAGGACGCTCCCAAAGCCTACCAGTTGAATGGGGCGATTTATGTGGCGGAAATCGGGTTCATTAAATCAAGCAAAGGATTTATCGGCCCTGAAAGCCTTGGCTACGCCATGCCGGGCGAACGGTCGCTGGATATAGACAGCGAACTGGATATTTTGCTGGCGGAAAGCCTGCTTGCGGCACAGGCAAATAGAAAAATTAGCGATTAAAACAGCTTCTTAACGGCAGACAAAGCGCCTGCGCCTATTTTACGGAAAGAAATCCATTAAAATCATCACCTGGCAGTTCAAGTTTGAAGTTGAGCACTGGATTCCAGCCCCATCTCCTTCCCCAAGGAAAACCCATGCTGCCCAAAAACACGCCGATTAGAGCATTTTCACTTGAGTTTCCTGCGGCGAAAGTAAATTTCGCTTTGCTCAATCTCGCGGGTGTTGCGGTGCTTAGCTTCACACCACCAGAAACTTTTGTCAAAAGTAAGCTTTCAACTTCAAAGTGCCCTAACACTTTTCATGCCCCTGTTTGACGAGCTTTGCGAAAAACCGGCCACGGGCCGGGGCAATTTCCCCAAAAGAGCTCAGCCCCCCACCCCCTTCTTCAAAAAAACTTCAGGCCGATCCCGGCCGCACCTTTAAAACAGATTGATTTTGAGCCCCCTTTCAGCGTTTAACGGCGGAAATGAATCCCGCCCGGCAAAAAAATGCTACCGGACATTTCGCCCCAAGCAGGGCCGGGCAATTTTAGCATTGCCAACCGCGTTTCTTTTAGATATGAAATGTGTTCGTTCAAGAGATCGGAAAATGAAGTTCATTTGGCCGTAAACAGGAGGTCTGTAATGCGGGCCTTCGCGTTGTCCCTTTGCAACTTGTCTGTGCTTTTCCATTTCCCCTGCTGTTTAGCAACGCAAACAACGGAAAAGTAATAAGGAGACGTGGTATGTTTAAAATTTTCAAAATGCTGTGCCTTGCCTTGGCGCTTTCCCTGAGTGCAACCGGTGCCTCTGCGGAAACGATTAAAATCGGCCTCATGGGTCCCCTCACCGGACCGTGGGCCAGTGAGGGCCGCGACATGGAGCGTATTGTCCAACTTCTGGCCAATGAAGTGAACAATGCGGGCGGCATCAACGGCAACACCATTGAAATTATTGTGGAAGACGATGGCGGCAACCCGCGCACAGCAACCCAGGCGGCAACCAAACTTACCACTCTTGGTCCGGTGGCGGTCATCGGAACATATGGTTCCGCAGTATGCGAGGCTTCCCAAAATATATATGATGAAGCAGGCATAGTACAAATTGCCACAGGCTCCACCTCCGTCCGCCTCTCCGAGAAGGGCATGAACAAATTTTTCCGCACTTGCCCGCGCGATGACCAGCAAGGGCAAAGCGCAGTCAACGTGATTAACCGCATGGGCTTCAAAAAAGTAGCCATCCTGCATGACAACTCTTCATACGCCAAGGGCCTCGCCGATGAAATTCAGGCCGGGCTTGAGCAGAAGGCGAACGACAATGTAGAAATCGTGTTTTTCGATGCCCTGCGCCCCAACGAACACGACTACAGCACCATCCTGACCAAGCTGAAAGGCATCGATCCGGATGTTATCATGTTTACCGGGTATTACCCGGAAGCAGCCATGCTGCTGCGCCAGATGCATGGAATGAACTGGTCCGTTCCCATGATTGGCGGCGATGCAACAAATAATGCCGATCTTGTAAAAATTGCCGGCTCAGCCGCTGCCGGTTTTTATTTCCTCAGCCCGCCTCTTCCCGCCGACATCGATCCGGAAGGCTCCAAAGCTTTCCTGGGGGCATATGAAAAAGCATATGGCGCCACCCCGAACTCAGTTTGGGCAATTGCGGCAGGCGACGCCTTTAAGGTGCTGGTTGAAGCCATTCGCGCAGGCAACACCACCTCCGAGGACATTGCCAACTTCCTGCATAACGACCTCAAAGACTACATTGGCCTGACCGGAAAAATCAACTTCAACGAAAAAGGCGACCGGACAGGAGACCTGTACAGCCTCTACCGCGTGGATGAAAAAGGAAACTTCGTAATTCAGAAGTAGATTATAAAAAATATATCTTGAGGGGAGGGCGCACATCAGCCCTCCCCTGGTTTAAAAGCCGCCTCAAACCTCATTTCAAAGCCCTGGCTCACTATGGAAGAATTTCTGCAACAACTGATTAATGGCCTTGCCGTGGGGGGCATTTACGCCCTTATCGCCTTGGGCTACACCATGGTCTATGGTGTGCTCAAGCTAATAAATTTCGCCCATGGCGACCTGTTTACAATGGGCGCATATTTCGGCCTCACCCTTTTAATTACCACAGGCATTGGCGACATGATCACAGGCCCGCTCGGCATTCTTCTGGTGGCGGTGATGGTCATGGGCCTGGTGGCGGTGATGGGCTTTCTGCTTGAGCGGGTGGCCTACCGTCCGCTAAGAAACTCAGACCGCCTGGCCGCAGTCGTTTCCGCTCTGGGGGCTTCCATCTTCTTCCAGAACGCCATCATGCTGGTGTACGGCAGCGATGCCCAGGTATACAACATGAGTGTGCAGCCTTCCGAGCTTTCACTGCCGGTTATGGGAATGAACATCTCGGCATCCAGCATAATAATGATCGGAACTTCGCTGGCGTTGATGTGCGTGCTTTACTGGTTCATAAACCGCACCAGAACCGGCATGGCAATTCGCGCAGTGGCCAATGACCAGGCCGCGGCAAAACTTATGGGCATTGATGTAAACCGGATTATTTCCCTGGTGTTTATCATCGGCCCCGCTCTTGGGGGCGTGGCCGGCATGACCGTGGGAATGTGCTACGGCAAAATAGATTACAACATGGGCTGGACATACGGCCTTAAAGCGTTTACAGCCGCAATTCTTGGCGGAATCGGGAACATACCAGGGGCCATGCTGGGCGGAATTTTGCTCGGCGTGGTGGAGTCTCTGGGGGAAGCGTATATTTCCGGGGCCTGGAAGAACGCGATTTCCTTTTTCGTGCTGATTCTGATTTTGCTGTTCCGCCCCACCGGGCTTTTAGGCGAGAGGGTGGCTGACAAGTTATGAACAAACGCGCATCCATCGCCATCGGTTTGGGCATTATGGCGTTACTGGCCGTATGCCCGCTGTTCCTGAACAACTATTGGCTGCTTGCCCTGAACAATATCGGCCTGTATGCGATTCTCGCGCTGTCCCTGAACATAGTTTTGGGGCAGACGGGCCTGTTCAATATGGGGCACACCGCTTTTTACGCCGTGGGGGCCTACACCGCCGCCATTCTTAACACCAAGCTGGGCATCCCGGTGCTTTGGCTTCTGCCGGTATCCGGAGCATTTGCGGCAATAGCCGCCCTCCTGGTAGCCTGGCCGGTCATCCGCCTGCGCGGAGACTACCTGCTGATTGTAACCATAGCCCTGGTGGAAATACTTTGCATAGCCCTCGACAATGACATCCTAGGCCTTACAGGCGGGACCAACGGAATTTACGGAATCAGCCGTCCGGTAATATTCGGCATACGAATATTCAAGGAATGGCAGTTTTTCTATTTGATCTGGGGATTTTTGGGAATCACCATAATCCTGTTCTCGCTCCTTGAAAAATCCCGTTTCGGCCGGGCGCTGAATTATATCAAGCAAGACGAAACCGCTGCGGAAGGAAGCGGAATTTCCACCGCAAGCTACAAAATGATGGCCTTTACCTTCGCCGCCTTTTGGGCGGGAATGGCGGGAACCCTGTTCGCAACCAAAATGACCACGGTATCCACCGGCTCATTCAGCTTTGCGGAATCGGCCATGCTGTTCGCATGCGTCATTTTGGGCGGGGCGGGGAGCATCAGGGGGGTTCTTCTGGCAACTTTCCTGCTCATTGGTTTGCAAACCGCGTTCAGCGAGCTTAAAAGCTTCCGCCTTCTTGTTTTCGGCGCAGCCATGGTGGCCATGATGCTGATCAGGCCGCAAGGCATCCTGCCACCCAAGCCCCATAAATACATTGTCGACAAATTCATGTCCGACCTGCCCGAACCCGCCTTTTCACCCAAGGAACAAACTTCCAAAGAGGTGAAAGGCATATGAAGACCCTGCTTTCCATTCATAACCTGACCAAGACTTTCGGCGGGCTTGTGGCGGTGCACGGCGTTTCGTTCAACGTGAAGGCCGGCAGCATCATGGGCCTTATTGGACCCAACGGAGCGGGCAAAACCACCGTGTTCAACCTGATTACCGGAAACTATACTCCCGATTCCGGCGAAATCGTGTTTGACAACAAAAACATCAAGAGCATGCCCCCCAATAAAATCGTTTCACTCGGCATCGCCCGCACTTTCCAGAGCATCCGCCTGTTTCAGGGGATGACTGTGCTGGAAAACGTTCTGGCCGGCCGTCACTGCCGGATGAAATCCGGCCTGTGGGCTTCTTTGTTCCGCCTGCCCGGCCAGCGCAAAGAGGAAAAAAGGGCGATCAAACGGGCCCTTGAGGAACTCGCCTTTGTGGGAATAAGCCATCAGCATTCCAATCTTGCCAAAAACCTTTCTTACGGAAACCAACGCCTGCTGGAAATAGCGCGGGCGCTTTGCTCTGACCCTCGCCTGCTTATTCTGGACGAGCCCGCGGGCGGAATGAACGACCAGGAAACCGAACAATTGATCGACCTGATCAGGGCGATTCGCAACCGGGGAATAAGCGTTCTTCTGATTGAACACGACATGGGCCTGGTAATGGAAGTTTGCGAAAAGCTGATTGTGCTGGAATATGGCGAACTGATTGCTCTGGGAACTCCGGAGGAAATAAAAAGCACCCCTCAGGTTATTGAAGCTTATTTGGGGGTTGAAGACGATGATTAAGCAAATTTTACCCGTGCGGGCAATGATATGAGCGAGAAACTACTTGAAATAAAAGATCTGCATGTAAGCTACGGCTCCGTTGAAGTGCTTCACGGAATCAACATGGACGTTGAGAAAAGTGAAGTGGTCACAGTGCTCGGCGCAAACGGGGCGGGAAAAACAACAACTCTGCTCACCATCAGCGGGCTTCTCAAGCCTACCAGAGGTGAAATACTGTTTGAAGGCAGGCCCATTCACACGATCCCCAGCCATGAGATCGTGCGCCTCGGCATTGTGCAGGTTCCGGAAGGAAGGCGTGTTTTCGCCCCCCTAACAGTGCTTGAGAATCTTTATCTTGGCGCATTCACCAGCAAGGACAAAGCAAAGGATGAAGCCACCCTGGAGTGGGTATTCGACCTTTTCCCGCGCCTTTTGGAACGCAAAGATCAACTTTCCGGAACCCTTTCGGGCGGCGAGCAGCAAATGCTGGCAATAGGCCGCGCGCTGATGGCCCGCCCCAGGCTGCTTATTCTGGACGAACCCTCGCTTGGCCTGTCTCCAATCCTGGTAAAAGCCATTTTCAACACACTGAAATCCATCAGTAAAACTGGGGTAACTGTTGTGCTGGTGGAGCAAAATGCCAGAGCGGCGCTAAAGCTGGCCACCCGCGGCTATGTTCTGGAACTGGGTAAAATCATCATGAGCGATGAGGCAGGCTCGCTTCTGGCCAACCCTGACGTGCAAAACGCCTATCTTGGCGGTAAAAAATAAATTTCCGCCTTAATTTGCAGGCTTGCTTTTTTTGCTCAAATTGCTAGATAAGAAGCAAGGAAGTAAAAAAAAATGGAAATAAGCGGTCTGCCATATCTCGCCAAAGCCCAGGAAAACTTGCCCTACAACTCGGTGGTGGCCACAGACAAAGCCTACCAGGTTACCCCGGAGGCCGTTTCAACAGCCCTTATGCCCGGCAACCAGGAATCGGACACCATGCGCCACACTCCCGCCAGTGAGGCCAGGAGCATAGAACACCCAAGCAGCCAGTCCGCATTGCCGCCGGTGATATTTGATCCCGACAGCGGGATTATGCGGGTGGGAATGGACCGTCTCAATGAAAAAGTGCCGGAAGTGGCTATGCATGAGGGAAAAGGCTATATCCTGGACCATTGGGCCTGACCGACCACAAGCCGCAGAAAGCGAATTCGCTTCCCTTCTTCATATCAGCCTGGCACTGTAAAACTCTTCTAACTTCCATATCTGAAGTAAGCTGAATCAAACCGGCGCGGAGCAGGATTGCGGCCTGCCAGTTCGCGTAGCCCCCTCCCAGCTTGCTGCGCAGCAGATATTGAGAAGGCCCAGCCTAGAGCAAATTAATTTTAAGGCGCCCCTTCGGCGCTTAACAGCAGGCAAGAAATCTGCCTGCGCCCATTCCGCGGCGAAGATTCTAGAGCATTTCACACTTGAAACGCTCTGCAAGAATTTGTCTTCAAATCTTGCCGCCAAATGATTGCAGGGCGGCAAAGCCCCCCGTTAAGCAAGCGTTTGAGGTGTTAACGGCTCTAGAAATATCCCCGCAGAGCACCTCAAGCGTGAACTGGCTAATTAAAAGGAAGCTGCATGCGGGTTAGCATTTCGGAAAGCCGTGCGGCTTTTTCCGGGGTAATGTTGTTCAGGATTTCCCCTGCCTGACGCCCGCGCATGCCGGCCAGAATCCGCACAGCCGTCCGTTCATCCAAAGTTTCAAGAACCTGACCGGCCTGTTTGGCCTTCATGTTGCTGTACACGTCAACCAGATGGCGCAGCTTTTCGTCCTGAACCTGCTGCGCGTCTTTTAGCATCATTTGAATTCGCCCTTCAAGGGCCTGCATTTCCTCAATTTTTTCGTTTATCCTGCCTTCCAAGCCATTCAGCTCCTGTTCGCGGCGGTCAAGGTCAACCTGCTTGCGCTCCAGGGTTTTGCGCAACATGGGGTCTATGGTGTCGGGGCATGGGGCGCTTACGGGTTCGGTGGCATTTTCAGCTTCATTGCCAATAAGCCCTGCTGCATGGGCAACTCCCCCCGTCCCTGAAATCAGCATGGATTCGTCAACAACAGCCGTCCCTACAGGTGTCTCGGCAAAAAAAGCGGAACCAGGGCTGCGCATTGGCAAGTCAAACAACAAAGCAAGCAAAACAGCCAGCTTGATGCAAACAACCAGCCCCAGCCAGCGGGCTATCTTAAACAACCTGAGCTTCGTGCCTAATGGACGCGATTTCATCGAGGTTGTTCTGTTCTTTGACTTCTTGTTCATGGGCGTACCGCTCCGCTTGCTTTTCCTTAAGTTTGTCCAAAAGCTGACGCTCCTGGCTGGCTTTTACCATCTCGTGCCGCCTTCTTTCCACCAAAAGCTCAAGACGCTGCCGGGCAAGCTCCGCCTCGGCAATGTCCTCTCTCAGGCTGCGAATAAAGTTGCCTCTCAGCCAATATTCCTGGGCAGACCGATACGGCATGCTTTCCTGGCTTTCCAGATTTTTTTCAAGCTGCTTGAGTTTTTCAGCCTGGGCGGCAAGTGCAGACCGGGCCTGACCGAAAGCCAAGCTGGCCTGATCTTCCAACTGGCTTCGATATTTAAGCACTTGCTCCAAACGAAATTTGAACCTTGCCAATCTCTACCTCTAAACCGGGGGTTATGTCAAAACTCCGATTAATATGAAAGCCATAGCAATTTTGGTGCCCAAATCTCCCTTTCCGCGGTCCATTGCCCGAAAGGGGCCGCCTCAGCATTCTTTTGCTTGTGTTTAAGCTTTTGCGGTGTTAAAAAGTATGCGTCACAACAGTTTAATTCCGCTTTAGCAAATCAAGTTTACAACCAAAGAGGAAATTATGAAAGTTGAACAGATTTCTATCTTTCTGGAAAACAAAACCGGACGCCTGGCTGATGTAACCCAGGCTCTGGCCAACGCCGCGATAAACATTCGCGCTCTTTCACTTGCAGACACTTCCGATTTCGGAATTCTGCGCCTGATTGTAAACGACCCGGAGCGGGCAAAAGACGTTTTGCGGGGGCAAGGCTTCACAGTTGCCAGAAATCTTGTGGTTGCCGTGGAAGTTGACGATCACCCCGGGGGCCTGCATAAGATACTGTCGCTTTTGGAAGAGCACGGCGTCAATGTGGAATATATGTATGCGTACATTCGCCCCAAGAACAAAAACGCCACACTTATTTTCCGCTTCGACAAGATAGATGACGCCCTGCGGGTGCTTCAGGAAAACAACATCACCCTGCTCAGCGGCAATACAGTTTACTCTGAATAGCACCGGGAGGCCGACATGCACAGACTGTTGAAACTGCTTTTTCTGAGTTTTGCGTTTATAGTTTTTCCTCTTGGCGCTCTCGCTTCCGGCGAGCCGAGAGTGAAGCTTGAAACCAGCATGGGCGAGATAGTAATTGAAGTAAATACCAAAAAAGCTCCGCTCACTTCGGAAAATTTCCTCAAATATGTAAATGACGGCTTTTACAACGGCACTCTTTTTCACCGGGTAATTGACGGGTTCATGATTCAGGGCGAAGGTTTCGATAAAAACTTCAAAGAAAAGGACACCTCCTATCCGCCCATCCACAACGAATCCGCCAATGGGCTTAAAAATGAAGCCTACACTGTAGCCATGGCCCGAACCAGCGACCCCCACTCCGCCACGGCCCAGTTTTTCATCAATGTCAAAAACAACTCGTTTCTGAACTATCCCGGGCAGGACGGCTGGGGTTACGCTGTTTTCGGCAAGGTAGTGGAAGGCCAGGAGGTCGTGGACAAAATCAGAGGGGTCTCCACCGGGAACCGGGGGATGCACCAAGATGTGCCCCAAGAAAACGTGGTGATTGAAAAGGCCTTTGTTCTGAAATAGGTGTTTGCCTAATTTGTAAAAATATCAAAAATAACTTGACGTGGCAGGCAAGCTTACTTATAAAGACAACCAGCGCAACAAACGCTATATGCGCGTCTGTAGCTCAGTTGGATAGAGCAACAGGCTACGAACCTGTAGGTCGTGTGTTCAAATCATGCCAGACGCGCCATTTTTTCCGGGGTTTGAGGCTTTGCCTTAAACCCCTTTCTTTTTGGAACTTCCATGCAGTTCATAGCCATTGATGTAGAAACAGCCAATCACAACGCCCATTCCATATGTCAGATCGGATTGGCGGAGTACTGCAATGGGGTAATCACCCCGGTATGGCAAAGCCTGATAAACCCGGATGAGCCGTTTAACTCCTTCAATGTGGCCATTCATGGCATTAATGAAGGCATGGTGGCGAACAGCCCCGGCTTTTTCGAAATTTACCCGACTCTTCATCAATATCTGGCCGGAAACCTTGTGGTGTCACATACCAAATTTGACAAAAGCGCCATAAAAGCGGCGGCAGGCCGCTACAGCCTTCCAGAGATAACCTGCTCCTGGCTGGATTCCACTTTAATAGCAAAACGCGCCTGGCCGCAATTCTCGCGCAGCGGCTTCGGGCTTGCCAACCTCTGCCGCTTCCTGGAATTCGATTTCAAGCACCATGACGCTTTGGAAGACGCAAAAGCCTGCGCCTATATCGTTTCACAGGCAATTGAGAAAACAGGAATCTGCGCCAGCGAGTGGCTCCACCGGGTAAAAGGCCCGTTACGCCCTTTATAATGCCCAGGGAGCGGCAGGCCCGTTCAATATGCGGCTTGCCTTCGGCTTCCGGGGTGTTTCAATCCACGCTCCCACGCAGGGAGCGACGGTGGGGAAAGAGGGAAAATAGTCCCAATTGCTGGTTTCAATCCACGCTCCCACGCAGGGAGCGACCCCAGTACAGACCTACTTGACAGGTTTTTGGACGTTTC
>CAZJFJ010000060.1:5093-12245 GCA_964545305.1 uncultured Desulfovibrionaceae bacterium | reverse complement strand
AATGCGAGTTATGGGTTTTGAGCCTGTAACCTTTTTGGTTCTGCCCCGGGTTATCGCGTTGCTGTTCATGCTGCCGGTTCTTACCGTTGTATCCAATTTCGCGGGAACCGTAGGCGGAGCGGTGGGAGCATGGCTTATTCTGGATATGAATCTGGACGATTTTATCACCCAGTTTCATAAAATTTCCAGTTTAAGCAATTATTCCGCCGGGCTTGCAAAAGCTCCTTTTTTCGCAATATGCATAGCCATCATCGGTTGCTTTCACGGCATGCGAGCAACGGGGAGTGCCGCTTCGGTAGGGGCTCTCACCACCCAGTCGGTTGTGGAATCGATTTTTGTGGTCATCACTCTTGATGCCGTGTTCGCGCTGGTTTATTCCGCGCTTGGGGTTTAAGGTATGGCAGATAAAGAAACATTGATTTCAGTTCGCAATATAACTACGCAGATCGGTTCAAATGTCATTCACAAAAACCTTTCTCTGGAGATTAAACGCGGTGACAGCCTGTCTATTATTGGCGGATCGGGTTCGGGGAAATCCGTGCTTTTACAGGCCATACTGGGGCTTCGCCGTCCGGTTGAGGGCGAGGTTGTCGCTTTCGGCAAAAATCTTTATGAAGCGAGTGAGGCTGAGCTGATTAAAATACACAAGCGATGGGGGGTTCTTTTCCAAAGCGGAGCCCTGTTTACCTCTCAAAGCGTTAGCGAGAATGTGAAGTTCCCCATGGAGGAATATGCGCATTTGTCCAACAAGCTCATGGACGAACTTACCGTGATGAAGCTTGAGCTTGCCGGGCTTCAGCCATCTGCCGGCGCGAAATACCCTTCGGAGTTGTCCGGTGGAATGCGGAAACGCGCCGGGCTTGCCAGAGCACTGGCGCTCGACCCTGAAATTGTTTTTCTTGATGAACCAACATCAGGCCTCGACCCCATAACTTCCGGCAAATTTGACGACTCGATGCTTGGGCTCAGAAAAAATCTCGGGCTGACCATTGTAATGGTAACACATGATTTTGATTCGCTTTTTAAAGTTTCGAACAAGGTGGCGGTGCTGGCTGACAAAAAAATTGCCGCCCTGGTTCCGGTCGACAAGCTTTTTGATGTTGACATTGAATGGGTTCAGGAGCTTGCAAAGGAAAGCAGGTCAAAAAAAGCTTTTGACGCCTACATGCAGGAAAAGAAACAGAATTTTGAAAGTACAAATGTTTGAATGAAGCGGCGGCGTTTAGCCGCTGTTGAGGAGACAGTACATGGAAATAAGAGCCAATTATATACTTGTGGGCGCTTTTGCCGTGCTGATGATCTTTCTTGCGGTGGGGTATGCTCTCTGGGCGGCTAAAAGTATAGGCCGTGACGCCGTGATGGAGTATTGCATCCAGTTTAACGGAGATGTGTCCGGGCTTTCTGTGGGGGCTCCGGTAACTTTTAACGGAATCCGGGTCGGCATTGTAAAAAATTTGCATATTTCGCCCAACGACACCAGCAAGGTTGACGTTTTCATTGAAGTCCAGTCCAGTCTCCCAATCCGCTCTGATTCCGAGGCGTCTCTTCAAGTTCTGGGCCTTACCGGGCAGGCATCGGTCCTGATTTCCAGCGGAAATCCAAAGAGCCCCATGCTTGTAGATGTCTCCCCCGATGTTCCCCCAATAATCGCTTCCCGCGAATCCAACCTGCAGCAGGCGGTGCAGTCTTTGCCGGAGATTCTTGGCGAGGCCAAGCGCACCTTCAGGCTGATAAACGGGTTTTTGAATGATGAAAATATGCAGAATTTCAGCCAACTTTTGGCTAACCTGGCGGAGGTGTCTGAAAATACCAAAAACAACAGTGCAAGGCTGAACAAGCTTTTGACTGATCTTGACAAAACCGTTGTGAACGCGGACGTTATGATTTCCGATTTACGGGAAACCTCACAAACCTTGAATGATACCGTATCCAAAGTCAGTCCAGGGTTGATCCGGTTTTCCAATAACGGCCTGGACGAGTTCAACAGCCTGGTTCTGGAAACCAGACTTTTGGTCAATAGTATGGGGCGTATGAGCAATAAAATTGAAACCGACCCCAGGCAGTTTCTTTTCGGCAGCCAGATTCAGGAATACAGTCCCCGTAACGATTAGTGGAGAGCAGATATGAATAGTTTGACAATTCGTTTGGTTCTTGCGTTAGTTTTTATGGGTCTGCCCATGCTGGGGGGATGCGGCGCCATGCTTGATCCCGGGGCTCCGCCCTCGGTTTATCAGTTGAACCCGGATTTGCCTCCAAAAGTTCATGGCCAGAAGCTTAAGCTGCAATTGGCGGTGGTGCAGCCCACTGCCAACGACATGCTGGGCACAAACAGGGTTGTTACCCGCTATGCCGATGGAGAAATCAGAATTTGGAAGGGGGTTTCCTGGGTTTCTCCCTCTTCAGTGATGATGCAAAATTTACTGGTTCAGGCCTATCAGAATGTCGGGTTGTTCACGGCTATGCCGCAAAGCACGCTGGGCTATACGGCGGACTATCGCCTGATTTCCGATTTGAGGGAATTTGCGGTGATTCTGGATGAAACGGACAGCCCTGTTTATGTTGAGGTGCAGTTGGGCGTTTATCTGGTTGGCCTTGATGGAGGGCTCAGCCTGGGCTACCTGAACAGTGCGAGCAGGGTTAAAGTTGAGGGAACAGGCTTCAGCAATGTCCTTGCCGCGTTTAATACGGCAACGGGTTCCTGCCTTAAGGAAATATGCCAATGGAGCGTTGAGCTTTTACAAGCAACCGGGCAACGTTAAATTGATATGGCAGTACGGCAGCTCCAGCTTGTTTTGCTGAGGTCGGCGGCAGGGAGGAATTTTCCGCTTCCAGAGTCTTTCCTGAACAGGCTGATGACCTGTTTCCCTGGAGCATCTGTTGCCGAATTTGTTGGCGATGCCTCCTCTTTTGAAAGGTGGTTTGAAAAACAGGAGTTCTCCGGGGTTGCGCAGATTTTTGCGCAGCCCTTATACATTGTGGGAGGCGAGGAATATCATCAGCTGCTTCATGCGCTTGGCAAAAACGGCTTTGAAGCGGCCAATGTCGGCCTGCCACTGCTTTCCGGTGAATCGGGCCCGGAAAAGCTTGCATCCGGTCTTTTTGAAGAAAATTCTGTGTACCTGAATTCGGGTGGCGCCGTTTTTTGCGTTGGACATGGCTCCAGGCTTCAAAGCGCAGAGAGAATGTACGGCAACCTGGGCAAATGCCTGAATTCTCTCCACCCCAATCTCTTTGTGGCGACCTTGAAAACTGGTTTGGAACGGATTGTGCCGCATTTGAAAAATATCAGGCAAATCCGGCTTGTTCCCCTGCTTGCCTGTGCGGGCGGAAGTTCCTGGCGCAAGATTGCGGGCAAGGAAGAGGAAACACTGGCATGGCAGCTTGAAGGAATGGGGTTTAAGTGCGAGGTGTCTTCTTTTGGCTTGCTTGAAAGTTCGACGGCGCAGAATATCTGGCTGGAAAATATTTGCCTTGGCTTGGCGCGGAAATAAAAAAACTGGATTTTTTTTATTTTTGCAGGCGGAAAACTCTACGTGCGCGGGTATATAAGGTCAGGCAGAGAATAAAGCAAAAAAAGCATCCCGTTGTATACATTCAGGCTGCTTGTAAAAAAGCAAGACAACCCGCTTGCGTCTCACTTTGGCGTACATAAGCACGGATCAGTTGCTGTTTTTCCTCCGATCAATGAATTCTTAACCTGATTTATAGCCAACGTGGAGCGGCTTAACTGGACATGGGGTCTGTTTTGTAATAATATCCCGTTTTTTTCTAGTTAATTCGGAAAACAGCTTAAATCTTTAAATTTTCATTGACAGACCTATACTTTTGGAGGTATAAACCTCGGTTGAGATAATTCAATGGCTGATAGTGTTGTCTGCAAGGGGCAGGCGACCTCCCCGCAGGCTTTGTCCGGAATACAAGTTTATTTGTCCGGCTCTATTTTTGTGTTGATTCCCGCAGTTTTGGCGTGGTCTCAAATATGGTTTAACTCTCAGTGCGCAGTGCACAGAGGTTGTGCGCATGCGGGGCTGGGAAAAAATTTAACTGCTTGTTTTTGTTAGGAGATGCAAAATGGATTTTAACGCGACTACTGCACTTTGGTTCGCCTTGATCTGTGCGGGCTTTGCCATTATTTACGGCATTGTTTCCAGCAAGTGGATCATGAGCCTGTCTGCGGGTACGGCTCGCATGCAGGAAATTGCCGGAGCCATTCAGCTTGGCGCCAAGGCTTACCTTAACCGTCAGTACACCACCATTGCCATTGTTGGCGTGGTTCTTGCCGCTGTGCTCTGGGGATTGCTCGGCATGGAGACATCTGTCGGATTTGTTATTGGTGCTATCCTTTCCGGTGTTGCCGGATATGTCGGCATGAACGTGTCCGTTCGTTCCAACGTGCGAACTGCACAGGCTGCAACTGAAGGCCTTTCAAAGGCCCTTCAAGTGGCTTTCCGCGGCGGCGCTATCACCGGAATGCTTGTGGTTGGCCTCGGCCTGCTGGGCTGCGCCGGCTACTACGCCGCTCTCAAATACGGCCTGAAAGCTGATGTTGATCTTAAAGAAATGGTTCATCCCATGATCGGTCTCGGCTTCGGCGGCTCGCTTATCTCTATCTTTGCCCGTCTTGGCGGCGGCATTTTTACCAAGGGCGCCGATGTAGGGGCTGACCTTGTTGGTAAAGTGGAAGCCGGCATTCCCGAAGACGACCCCCGCAACCCGGCCGTTATTGCCGATAACGTGGGCGACAACGTGGGCGACTGTGCAGGCATGGCTGCCGACCTTTTTGAAACTTATGCGGTCACCATTATCGCCACTATGATTCTGGGCGCGCTGCTTTTCACCAGCTTTGGCGAAAGTTCGGTAATTTATCCGCTGGCGCTCGGCGGTTTCTCCATTATTGCTTCCATCATTGGCTGCTACTGCGTGCGCGGCGGCGAGGAAGGCAAAATCATGGGGGCATTGTATCGTGGCCTTCTTGTTGCTGGCGTTATTGCCCTGATCGGATTTTACCCCATCACTGTGAAGCTCATTGATGACAATATGCTCAACGCCGTTATGGGCATTGAGGGCGGCGCTCATCTCCGTCTGTTTGGTGCTGGCGCTGTGGGCCTTGTGCTTACCGGCTTCATGGTATGGATTACCGAATACTACACCGGCACCCAGTTCAAGCCCGTTCAGGAAATCGCAGCCGCTTCTCAAACCGGTCATGCCACGAACATCATCGCCGGCCTTGGCCTGTCCATGCGTTCAACCGCTTTGCCCGTGCTTGCCGTTTGTGCTTCCATATACGGTTCTTATTCTCTGGCTGGGCTTTACGGCATAGCCATCGCAGCTACCGCAATGCTGTCAATGACCGGCATCATTGTAGCCATTGACGCTTACGGCCCGATTACCGACAACGCGGGCGGGATTGCTGAAATGGCTGAAATGGACGAATCCGTTCGCGCCGTTACTGACCCTCTGGACGCAGTTGGCAACACCACCAAGGCTGTTACCAAAGGCTACGCCATTGGCTCTGCAGGCCTTGCCGCACTTGTTCTTTTCGCTGACTATACCCATGCCCTGGAAGCCAGCAGCGGCGAGTTTGCCAATGTGCTCGGTCTTTTTGACCTCTCGTCTCCGGCGGTTATCATTGGCTTGTTTATCGGCGGCGCCATTCCTTACTTGTTTGCTTCCATGGCTATGGAAGCCGTTGGCCGTGCTGCCGGTTCTGTTGTTACCGAAGTTCGTCGCCAGTTTAAAGAAATTCCCGGTATCATGGAAGGAACCGCAAAGCCGGATTATACCCGCGCGGTAGACATGGTTACCCGCGCAGCCATCAAGGAAATGCTCATCCCTTCGCTCCTGCCCGTTCTGGTGCCGGTAGTTGTAGGTTTCGGCATTAAATGGCTGATGGGCGGCAACGCTGGCGTTCAGGCTCTTGGCGGTTTGCTGATGGGCACCATCATCACCGGTATCTTCGTGGCCATTTCCATGACCACCGGTGGCGGCGCCTGGGACAATGCTAAAAAATACATTGAAGACGGTGCTTTCGGCGGCAAGGGTTCTGAAGCTCACAAAGCCGCAGTAACCGGTGACACTGTAGGCGACCCCTACAAAGATACCGCCGGTCCCGCCATCAACCCTTTGATCAAGATTATCAACATTGTTGCTCTCTTGATTGTTCCTCTGCTGGTTGGCTAGTTTCCAGCTAGGTGTGAATGTGTAAAAGGCGGCCCCTGTGCTTGGGGCCGCCTTTTTGGTGTAAGAAATCCTCCCGCTAGGCGTGGGAGTTCTAATATGGCGAAGCCGTTGATAATCTTATAACGCCGCTATCTATGATAAGCAGAAGTTGTTCCGATTAGCGCAGGTTAATTTTGAGGCGTTCCTTTCGGCGCTTAAGGGTAGAAGGGGATTTCATCTGTGCCTGTGCAATTTAAAATACACCTGCTTAGAGCGATTAATGCTTAAAATAGCCTTAACGGCAGGCAAAGCCCGCCTTTCATTCATTTTGCAGCACTGATTTTTATTATGACCCTGATAAAAATTTCAGGGCTGAAATATTTTAAACAGGGAAAGAAAGAGGGTGAGTATCTTTTGAAAGAGCTATAAAGAGAAACCTTCTCCCAAATAAACCCTGCGGGCGCGAGGATCATTCACCACCTCTTGCGGGGTTCCATGCAGGATGATCTGGCCCTCGAATACAATATAGGCGTTGTCGCAAATGCTCAGAGTTTCCCGCACATTGTGGTCGGAGATGATGATTCCGATGCCGCGGTTGCGCAAAGCCAGAACAAGTTGTTTGATGTCGTCCACCGCAAGGGGGTCAATTCCCGCAAACGGTTCATCCAGAAGCACAAATTTTGGTTCGCGAATAAGGGCCCGTGCTATTTCAAGGCGGCGGCGCTCACCCCCGGAGAGGTGCATTGCCTTTGATTTCTCAAGGTGGGAGATGCCGAATTCCTCCATCAGGGAAAGCAGTTTTGCTTTCTGCTCCTCCTTACTCAGGCCTGTATGTTCCAGTATCAGTTTCAAGTTGTCGCGGACGGTCAGTTTGCGGAAAACCGAGCTTTCTTGAGGCAGATAGGAAAGCCCCACCAGCGCTCTTTGATGGAGTGGCCAGCGTCCGATGTCATCGCCATCCAGAAACACCTTGCCAGCAGTGGGCTGGATTAT
>CAZJFJ010000060.1:0-5083 GCA_964545305.1 uncultured Desulfovibrionaceae bacterium | reverse complement strand
GAAGGTGGTGGTCTTTCCCGCTCCGTTAGGGCCCAGCAGCCCGACGATTTCTCCTTGCGTCACCTTCAGGGAGATGCCTCTTACCACTTCACGGTCATCAAACGCTTTATGCAGGTCTTCAGCAATCAGTTCTGACAAGTTATTCCTCCTGCGCCGGCTTGGGCGAAGAAAGATGTACTTTCACCGGGCTTGCTTCGCTGCCGATGACTTCACTTTTATTCTCGCGCACGTAAAAGTTTATTTTCTGGCCGGATACGGTGTTTTTGCCTTCGGAAAGAACCGGGTCCTGTTCCATTACTATCAGTTCTTTGTCAACATAATAGGTGACTTTGCCGCATTTGCCTTCGCGCCCTTCGCGCACCATCAGAACCTGCCCTTCTGCAATCAGCTTGTTAATGTCGCCTCCCCCCATGGTGGAAAGGGGATCATCGGTCGCTTGAGGTTTTTCTTTTTTTTCTTTGAATAGAATGGTCAGTTTGTTTGAATCAAGATTGAAATCGGGGCGGCGCACTTTAACGGAACCCTCAAATATGACTTGTTTTTTGTTCGCCTCATAGCGCATGTGATTTGCAGTGATATTGGTGGGGAATCTGTTGCCGTCCGTTTTTATTTCGCTGATTTCCTGAGCTGGAAGATGACTGTGCCCAAATGTGATGAAAGCGGCTAAAACAGTTGCGCAAAAAAATAGGATTTTGTGAATTTTGTACATAGCCAGTCGTATCACCGCTTGCCCTCTGATTCCAGTTGTTTTTTCCTGCTCAGAATTACCACATGCACGTCTCCGTTTGCGGAAAGCACGTGGGTGTTGAGGTCCCAGTCTGCCTGGTTTGCCGACCCCGTAAATTGGGGGTTGAAGAACTCTACCGGCTCGGGCAGCTTGAGCATGCTTGTGTTGCCGTTATATATCGCTCTGGAGGTAGTAAGCACGTTGTCCGATTCGTCCAGGCGCACATTGTCCCACATCTCCACCTCGCTTTCCGCTTGATTGAGGCGGCCAATGCGCGACTGTATCAACAATTCCGAGCTCTTGCCTTTCAGGAAATAGGTTACCCGCGGCTGGTTAATGATGAGTTTGCCGGACGCCTGGTCAAAAGAGGCCGATGTGGCGTTCAGGCGCCATGTCTCCTCTCCTTTTTCCCCTTGAGTAAGAATTATGCCGCGTACCGCAATATTGATGGCTTCATCTTCCCCTATGAGATCGCCAGAGTCCTGATTTTTTTGCAGGCTGGCATTGCCCGGAGGTTCAGAATTGGGTCTGGAATAGCCTGGATCTTCCTGCGCGTGCCTGAAAAGGATCAGCACGAACAAGATAATACAGATGGCTATTGAAATTTTGACGAATTTATTCATGGGTTTTGTGAAGAGCGGTCAGGAAATGTTCCAGTGGGCCAGCGCTTCGGAAATTTTGCCCTGGGCGGTTAAAATAAGCCTTACCACTTCGCGCACGGCTCCATGCCCGCCTTGTCGGCTCGTGGTGTGAAGCGCGCGTTCCTTAACTTCCGGTTGAGCGTTGGCAACGGCTATCGGCAGGCCCACTTTGGTAAAAGCGGGAAGATCCACCCAGTCGTCTCCAACGTATGCGATTTCTTCCCATGCAAGGTCATATTTTGAGCGCATGGCGTCAAGCACGGGGAGTTTTTGGTCAATGCCCTCGGCATAGTCTGTAATTCCGAGTTTTTCCACACGGGCGGCCACTGCTTTTGATTTTAGCCCGGTAATCACTCCCACGCGGATGCCCAGCCGGAGCAGTATTTTTATGCCTAGCCCGTCCTGGGCGTTGAAGCGTTTCAGTTCGCGGCCGTCTGGGTCATAATACAGCCCTGCATCAGTGAGCACTCCGTCCACGTCTAAAACCAGCATGCGAATTTTGGATGCAATGGTGTTAACAGGCATGGCTGATGCTCCAGTGGGCCTCAAGGTCGTGGAGGAGGGCGGGCAGCTTTGCCAGCGGCCATGAATTGGGCCCATCGCATAAAGCCTGATCCGGGGTGGGGTGTGTTTCCAGGAAAACGCCGTCAACACCAGCGGCTACGGCTGCCCTTGCCAGAAGGGGAACAAACTGGCGTTCTCCTCCGGAATGGTCACCCTGACCTCCTGGCAACTGCACTGAATGCGTGGCGTCAAAAATTACGGGAACATCAAAAGATTTCATTATTTGAAGCGAACGGAAGTCGACAACCAGATTGTTGTAACCGAAGAAGGTTCCGCGTTCGGTCAGCGCCACATAGGGGCTGCCTCCTTTCTTTACCTTTTCCACTGCGGGCCCCATGTCATACGGGGAAACAAACTGGCCTTTTTTTATGTTTACTACCCGTCCGGTTTTCCCCGCTGCGGTCAGCAGGCTGGTCTGGCGGCATAAGAAGGCGGGAATCTGGAGAATGTCAGCGACTTGGGCGGTCAGGGAGGCCTGTTCCTCTGTGTGAACGTCGGTGATGATGGGGAGACCTGTCTTCTCTTTTATTTCCGCAAGCCATTCCAGGCCCCATTCAATGCCGGGGCCTCGAAAACTGTTTGTGGATGTGCGGTTTGCCTTGTCGTACGAGCTTTTGAATATTGCGAAGAAACCTGCTTCGGCAGCGGCCTCGGCCACCTTTAAAGCCACACCCAGGGCAAGCTCAAGGCTTTCCAGCACACATGGCCCGGCAATAATGAATTTTCCTTCTTTGAGCTTGCCATATAAGTCTTTGCTAGTCATCTTAATATTATGAACCTATTCCTTGTGGTTGTCCAGCGAAGCCTTGACGAAGTCCTTGAACAGTGGATGCGGGTTCATCGGTGTAGATTTGAACTCAGGGTGGAATTGGCAGGCCAGGAACCAGGGATGATCACTTATTTCCACAATCTCCACAAGTTTGCCATCGGGAGAGAGGCCGGAAAACTCAAGCCCGGCTTCTTTCAGCTGGTCCATGTAGGCGTTGTTGAATTCATAACGGTGGCGGTGGCGCTCCAGAATTTCTTCCTGTCCGTATGCTTTATGGGCGTGGCTGTCAGGGGTGAGCACACATGGGTAAGCCCCCAGGCGCATGGTGCCACCGGCATCGCTGGCCTCATTGCGCTGAATCACTGTGTTTTTACGGAAATCATACCATTCGGTCATCAGATAAATGAGTTTGTTCTTGGCGTTGGGGCTGAATTCTTCTGAAGTGGCGTCTTTTATGCCCAGCACATTGCGCGCGTATTCGATTACTGCACACTGCATTCCCAGGCAAATTCCGAAAAAAGGCACTTTATTTTCACGGGCGTAGCGGATGGCTTCAATTTTACCCTCAACTCCGCGGATTCCGAATCCGCCGGGAACCAGAATCCCATCCAGGCCGTTCAGAATGCTATCCACTGTTTTGGGGGTTATTTCCTCTGAGTTTATAAATTCGAGGGTCATTGATGCGGAATTGGCGATGCCCCCATGTGTAAGGGCTTCGTACAGGCTTTTATATGCTTCAATGAACTCCACATACTTGCCCACAATGCCTATTTTAACTTTATATTTCAGGTGGGTGTATTCCTGCACCAGTTTTTTCCAGCCTGAAAGGTCGGCGTTGCGGGCGGGCAGGCGCAGCATGATCGCGATTTTCTGGTCAATTCCTTCTTCGTAGAAATACAGGGGCACCTCATAAATATTGTTCACGTCAATGTCAGAGAACACGGCGTCCGGTTCCACATTGCAGAACAGGGAAATTTTGTTTTTGAGGTCCATGCTGATCGGTTTTTCACAGCGGCAGAGGATGATGTCGGGCTGAATGCCTATGGAGCGGAGTTCTTTTACCGAGTGCTGGGTGGGTTTGGTCTTGTGTTCCCCGGCGCTGGCCAGGTAAGGCACCAGGGTGAGGTGGATGTAAAGCACATGTTCGCGGCCCAGGTCTCCCCGTAATTGGCGGATGGCTTCAAGAAAGGGCAGGCCCTCAATGTCTCCGACCGTTCCGCCGATTTCAATCAGGGCAACATCCGGCGGGCCGTCTGGGTTGTCGTTTGCCAGGGACAGGATTGAGGCTTTTATTTCGTCCGTGATATGGGGAATTACCTGAACCGTTGCGCCCAGGTAGTCTCCACGGCGTTCTTTGCCGATAACGGAATTGTAGATCCTTCCCGATGTGTAGCTGCTTTTCTGGGACATGGAAATATTGAGGTAGCGTTCATAGTGTCCGAGATCAAGATCCGTTTCCGCTCCATCATCGGTAACAAACACTTCCCCGTGCTGCAGGGGGTTCATGGTGCCGGGGTCCACATTTATGTAGGGATCAAGTTTCTGGATGGTGACTTTAAGCCCTCTTGCTTTCAGCAACGCCCCTATGGACGCTGCCGCCAGACCCTTGCCAAGAGAAGATAGAACCCCGCCAGTTATAAAAATAAATTTAGTTTTCATGCCCTGAAATTACCTGTTTAGTGTTTAAGGAAATGTTGTGGAAGCGACCAGTGCGAGTTTTGAAAGAACGAACCGCAAAACTGGCCTTCAAACCTAAAGGCTTTTATCACATTATAATTTCAGGGTCATTAGTTGACGAAACAAAGCAGGATCAGTATATTAAATACCCCTTAATGAAAAGTCCTGACTCCAGGAGCTCTTATGGTCCCGTGTTATATTTGCGGCAAAAACTCTGTTGGCGGCTGGCTGGCCGGGTTGCCCCCTGCGCCGGACAGTCAAAAAACCGGCCTTTGTCCGAAGCATGATACTGTTTCCAATCGGGCTTTGGCATTCAGGGCATGGCAGGACTTGCTCAATCACGAGATCGGGGCGCAGGTTGATGCCGTCCGTCAGGCGGGGGAAGCTCCTCTCCTGAAGCTGGCCGTTCAGTTCATGGACGGAGGCAAAACCGTGATTCCCTGCCGTTCCTTCGGCATAACGGGAGGAAATACCCTGGAAATTGTGGATGCTGACGGGCAGCGGAAATTTTATCCTTTGCAGCATGTGCGCAGCTATAAAACGCTTGCGGAGCAGAATTGACATCCATGCATATTTCCAGGTTGTTGCAGCTTTGGAAGTATATATTTAGAGCATTTCACACTTGAAATGCTCTGCAAGGATTTGAAGATAAATCCTTGCCGCCAAATGATTGCAGGGAGGCTTTGCCCCCCGTTAAGCAATCAT
>CAZJFJ010000059.1:0-12402 GCA_964545305.1 uncultured Desulfovibrionaceae bacterium | reverse complement strand
ACACCTTTGCCATCTATGCGGCGTTTGATTTCGCCAAAAATTTGCCCTGCGGCGCGGGCTTCGGCGGCGACTTGCTCCATGCGCAGAAAAGCTTGCAGGGTTTTCTTACCAGTGTTGGAGATGTTTTGCCGCTCGTGGAGTTCTCGTTCTTTTTGGGCGTACTCAGCCTGGATTTCGGCGCGATTGGTTGATGGCGTTGCCGCATAATCCAGACCGGGCTTACTCCAATCCTTTGTCGGGGCTTTGGGCGGTGTCTGCGTTGGCTCCAAAGCTGTTTCCGGTGCTACGGTATCCTTGCGGGAGCGCAGCACGGCCAGAGCAACTTCGTTGCCGTTGGCAGCCTCCAGCTTCAAAAAATCCTGCCAGGAGGTGTACGGAATCTCCTGGCGCACTGTTTCGCGCTCCGGCAGCAGGGTCAGCTTTGCCTTGGCGATGGCTTCCTTTTCGTGCCTCTTCGCCAGAGCGAGCAGATTGCGGCGGTTACGCTTGGCAATGTTCATTTTCTCGATCTCCCGGCGCTTTGTGGCCCACTCCTGCCGGATGACGACAAGCTCTTTGGTCTCCTGCTCTTTCACAGATTCCAGACGACTTTTGCGGTTTTCAATACCCGTCTTAAAGCGGGCAAAGAGTTCGCCGCGCTCTGGAGAACGCTGGAGCGGTAAGGTCTGATAGCGGGAAAGCTCCTGAATCTGCCGTAAGCTGCGGTAGGGCTGAAACCCTCCGAAGCGTTCCTGTAACTTTTTGGCGGACAAGGAGCGGTCAAGCGTGCTGGCCTTTATGGCGTGCTCACCGTGCAGGTCTTTGATAACCAGCCCGTTGCCCTGGGGCCTGATGCCGAGGCCGTAAGCTTTCAAAATCTCATGCGCGTCCTGCCAGTTTTGCGCGTGTTCCAGCGCTTGCATGAATTCCACCTTGTGGCGCTTGGCGTAGGATTCAAGCGACTCTTGCCCTGTCTGCGCTTCAATGGTGGCGGCTTTGTGGCTCAGAGCGTTTTCCTTGGCCTGTTCCATGCCGTTATCCACGGTAAGGCCATATTCTTGCTCAAGCTGGCGGCAGGCGCTGGAAAGTTTGTTGTAGTCAAAGTATGGGGCTTGCCGGGACAGGGTTTCCGGGTGGACCATATTATATGCGATGTGTAAGTGAATATTGTTGGTATTCTTGTGGATACCGCAATGTCGCTGGTGTTCGGAAAAACCAAGAGCTGAGGCAAAGTGTTCTTCCATGGTCCGGCAAAGTTCCGGTGTGAGCTTGGCCTCGTCCTCAGGCCTGAAGCTGACCATGAGATGGTAGGTCTTTTCCTTGGTGCTACGGGTGTTTAGATCCTGCACCGATTCAACCTCCAAAACAGCAAGGCCGTAGTCGTCATCTGTGGCGCATCCAGCACACCAGCTTGCAAGGCATTTCTCGCCGTCATGACTGGAGTCTGAACGGGCATCAGCAATATACGCGGCAAGACGGGCGTAATTGTCGTGTTCCGGCAGACAGTGGATGTGTTTGGCAATCATCGTATCCTCGCAGCAGCGGTTTTCAGCTCACGCTGTCCGGCTTCGAGTTCCCGCAGCAGGCGTCGCAGTTCGTGCTCCGGGCCATTGTCTTCGGCGAGAGCCTGCTTGAGCAGGCCGCCCAGCCTGCCAAGGTCGGCGCGGGTTTTGAGGATATCCAGCACAGCCTGTTTGTACTCCAGGCTGGGTACGTCCAGGCCGGTACAGATACGCTTGGCAAAAGTGGAAAGAGACAGTCCTGCCCTGGCCGCACTGGCGGCGATACGGGCGTGTTCATCCGGTGTAAGGTACACGGTGATACGTTGTTTCTTCGAGGGCATTGTTCCTCCTGAGTCTTGCTCCTTGTTTTGGGCGTTGAACACCGCAGGTGTGAATAAGCCGCTTTTACCCCCGGAGGGCAGGAAGGAAGGTACATGTA
The DNA here is from genome assembly GCA_964545305.1 of uncultured Desulfovibrionaceae bacterium. Lineage (GTDB taxonomy): Bacteria > Desulfobacterota > Desulfovibrionia > Desulfovibrionales > Desulfovibrionaceae > RGIG1962. Next base: position 10,482 of record CAZJFJ010000059.1, on the reverse strand, counting down.
CCTTCCATATCCTGCCTCCTCAAAACACCATTCAATGATGTACGATAATAAATAAATGACGCTGGTTGCCCATTGTGGGCAATGTTTTTGCTGTTGCGTTGAATATGGGTAATTGTGTGGCAAATTTCATCATTGTATATATTATTTCATTGTTGGCGTTATTTGTGGACACCTTTTCATTACTGTATGTCTGTTGCGTCAAATACCGTCCTCCACACTCATTGTACGCGGATCAATAATTTTGCCCTCGTTTTGCGTGATGGATCTCGGATTTTCTGCCCTCTTTGGAGTCGGCAAGGGTGCTTTGGGTATGAGCACTTTCGGCGCTCCTTTTTTTCTGGAGTGCAGCCTCTTGCCGCTCCCGCGCACATAGTCGCAAAAAGCGGAATAGCTGCACGCAATTCTGTTTTCTTTCCGCATGCGTTCATAGGCCATGCGGATGCTGTAGCCCTGTTGCAACATGGTTTCCACGTCTTCACGGCAGGCAAAGTATTCCGCGCGGGCGGTATATGCTTTTCTGGGTATGGAGAGGGCTTCATCGGTCATGGCGAGTCTGTTGCTGACTGTTAACGTTCTCAATGAATGCAAGAATGTCTTCGGCCTTCCATACGGTAGTGCGGGGGCCAAGCTTGATGGGTTTGGGGTAGCGTCCAGATTGGCAGCCAGCCCACCACGCGCTTTTACTGATGGGGATAAGAGTCAGCACTTGCGGAAGGCGAAGAAAACCGGTTTTGGGGATGGTGGTAAGCATGTGAATGCTCCTTTTGCTGATGGTACAAAAAAATGCGCTCCTCGGACACTGGGTCAAAGAAGCGCATGGGCTTGCTGCAAAAGAAGCGCGGGGCTTGCTAAAAACTGTAAATATTTAACCATAAGTCCTGGCAAATGTCCAGCAATACAACGGAAAGGCAACATGGCCCGAAGAGGCCACGGCATTTACTGTTTATTTCCGCCAGTTGATAAGAACGTCCTCATGAATTCTTAAACAGCCCATATGAGTTCCCTTCCTTTTTACCGTCTCATTTTGCCACAAGAAAGCTTTTTGTATCCGCAACATTTAGGGGTTGATATTGGGGGTTATTGTGAAAAGGCAAATACATAACATGGTGTAATTTAATTGTTTTACACTGCGCTTGACATTTCAACATGTATGATCCACTGCTGCATTTTAATTCAACATCTCCACCGCAAATGCTCTTGAAAAAGTATGATACTATGATGACGCGTAAAAATATACAGCCCCGCTTCGCCCGGCCAAAAGTCCATGAGCAGCCGTGCCTGGCGAAACCCTATGAATATGCTACGGGCGCGCAGCAAAAAAAACAGCCTGACGCAGCATAAACCTCAAACTGTTCCGTTAACGAAGTTGACCAGGAGGGGTTATAGTGATACCCCAAAATCAATATGTTCGATATTAGCGCCATAGACTTTCAACGGGTTGCCATTTTCCTGATTCCCATGTTTATGGGGATTATTTTGCATGAAGTGGCCCACGGCTATGCGGCCTACCGTTTCGGAGACCCCACCGCAAAAATGATGGGAAGGCTTACCCTGAACCCGGTCAAGCACATTGACCCCACAGGTTTGCTCGTATTCGTGCTTACCGCCCTGTTTGCGCCTTTCGCCATAGGCTGGGCCAAACCAGTTCCGGTGAACTCCGGATATTTCAAAAAACCCTTGCGGGATATGGCCATAACCTCTTTTGCCGGGCCGCTCACCAATTTTTTGCTGGCAATCGGGTTTGCGCTGCTGATGTTGCTGGTTTCGGGCGTTCCTTTCCTGCGCGAAGCGGTGGCCGGCATACCAGCTCTCTGGCAGGTGCTTGAGGCCGGGATATGGGTAAACATTCTGCTGGCGTGGTTCAACCTTTTGCCCATTCCTCCCATGGACGGCAGCCACATCCTGCACAGCATACTGCCCCGCAGAATTGGCGATGAATATGTGAAAATAGGCCGGTATGGAATGATTATTATAATCGTGCTGCTGGCCACCGGGCTGCTTTGGGAGGTGCTTGGCCCGCTGCTCCTGGAATCGACCAACATTATAATCAAAATTTTCAATCTGCCCCCGCTTTGGCAATGGACTTTATTTCAATAGCTGGAGTTTAATATGAGCTTGACCCCACGTACTCTTTCAGGCATGAGACCAACCGGCCCCCTTCACCTGGGTCACTACTTCGGAGCGATCAAAAACTGGCTGAAGCTGCAGGCTGAAATGCCCTGTTTCTTCTTTGTGGCAGACTGGCACGCGCTCACCTCGGACTATGCCAACACAAAAGACATTAAAGAATACGTGATTGAGATGGTCCGCGACTGGATGGCCTGCGGCCTCGACCCTAAGCAAAGCGTCATCTTCCAGCAGTCGCTTGTGCTGGAGCATGCCGAGCTGGCCCTGCTGCTTGGCATGATTACGCCCGTGTCCTGGCTGGAACGCAACCCCACATACAAAGAACAGCGTGAAGAAATCACAAACAAAGACCTTGGAAACCTGGGGTTCCTCGGCTATCCCGTGCTGATGGCGTCCGACATTCTGATGTACCGTCCCGCCTGGGTTCCGGTGGGCGAAGACCAACTGCCCCACCTGGAGCTTACCCGCGAGATTGCCCGCCGCTTCAACAATTATTATGGCGAATATTTCCCTGAACCCCAGGCCCGGCTCACACCCGCCGCCCGCTGCCCCGGACTGGACGGGCGCAAAATGAGCAAAAGCTACGGGAATGCGATTTTCCTTTCAGACGACTTCGCGGATATAACCAAGAAGGTGCGCGGCATGCTTACTGACAAAAACCGCCTGCGCCGCACAGATCCCGGCAATCCCGACATCTGCAACCTGTTTCCCTATCACGAACTTTTAACGGATGACGCCACACGCGTAGAAATACGCAAGGGCTGCACCTCAGCCTCTCTAGGCTGCGTTGACTGTAAAAAGATCCTCATAGGCAACCTTGAAAACTTCCTAATTCCCATACAGGAGCGCAGAGCCGCCCTTACCCCCGATCACATCAAAGAGGTATTGAAGGAAGGAACTGCAAAGGCGCGCGAGGAAGCCCAAAAAACCATGCTGGGAGCGCGCAAGGCAATGAACCTGGATTTTAATTATTAGAGGATAATGCGCAATGCCCCTGAGCCATCCCAAAATCAAATCATGGGAGCAGGCGAAAGCCCAGACGCAAGCATGGCGGAACGACGGTTTGTCCGTAGTGTTCAGCAATGGCTGCTTCGACATACTGCACGCAGGGCATGTGGATCTTTTGGCCAGGGCCAAAGCCGAGGGTGACAGGCTGGTGCTGGGCCTTAACTCCGACTCGTCCGTCCGCCGCCTGAACAAATCGCCCGAGCGTCCGGTCAACCCCCAGGAACAACGGGCATATGTGCTGGCTCACCTTGAAAGCGTTGATCTGGTTGTGATTTTTGATCAGGATACCCCGATGGAGCTGATCAGGGAGCTGCGCCCAAGCGTGTTGGTCAAAGGCGGAGACTGGAAGCCGGAATCTATTGTGGGGGCAGACATCGTCAGAGCGGAAGGGGGCCGGGTGCTCTCCCTGCCTCTTCTGAGCGATTTTTCCACCACTTCGATTATCGGCAGGCTTTGCGTCAAAAACTAAATGCGATTTCCGCTGTTTTCCTGCGCCATTGGAAAGGCTTGGCCTTTTCAATAAATCGGCACTCCTGCCAATCTGCATTCCTGCCAGGTAAAGTCGTTGAAAAACTCATAGCCTTCTCTGAGAGCCTCCTTTCCGGCAATGGAAATTACGCGGACATTTTGTCTGGGCCTTATGTTTTTTGGAAAAGCTAAAACCCGCACTTGTGCTTTTATGCTGCCGCAAAAGTCCTAAGGATGCTGCCGCATGATGCGCCCATAATTGGGCCAGGATTTACCGGGCCTCCGCCTCAAACAAGAAAAGCCCTTTTCATGGCAAAAAATCCTCGCAATTCACAAGGTTATTTGATATAAAATCCCTCATTACAAAGTCGGGTTGAATCTGAAATATTGGATTTAACTTGACAATATTTATCGACCAGAGTATGCAGAACAGCTTCGTCCGGATTTTACCCAGGCGAAGCTGTTTACCAGTAGAAAAAAGGCGCAAGCGATTCTTGCCGCCCCAAGGCAAAGACCAAATAATTCCTTTGGAGGGAAAATGCCTACTATCAACCAACTTATCAGGAATGAGCGCAAGGCAGTGGTCAAAAGAAAAAAGACCCCTGCGCTTCAAGCCTGCCCTCAGCGCCGCGGAGTTTGCACCCGCGTGTACACCACTACCCCCAAGAAGCCGAACTCCGCGCTTCGTAAGGTAGCCCGCGTGCGTCTGACCAACGGCCTTGAAGTTACCGCCTACATTCCGGGTGAAGGACACAACTTGCAGGAACACTCCGTTGTGCTCATCCGGGGCGGCCGCGTAAAAGACCTTCCCGGTGTTCGTTACCACATCGTTCGCGGCACTCTTGATGCCTCCGGTGTTAACGACCGCCGTCAGGGACGTTCCAAATACGGCGCCAAGCGTCCGAAGTAACATGGCCCTGCACTCGACTTGCAAAAAGCGTCGCTTGCACCTGTTTATCGGGGCAAAGCCCAGGCTTTGTCCTTGAGACGGGTTTTACCCGTTTCTAAATAACCAAAATTAACCTTAGGGAGTTAATATGCCTCGTAAAGGACCAGTACCTAGACGGGAAGTCCTTCCCGACCCAATTTACGGCAGCCGCCTTATTGCCCGTTTTGTCAACCGTCTGATGCACAGCGGAAAAAAGGGCGTGGCTGAAAAAATTCTTTATCAAGCCCTCGACCTTCTGGCCGAAAGGGTTGGCGAAGAACCGCTCAAGGCTTTCGAGAAGGTCCTCGACAATGTCAAACCGCAGATGGAAATCAAATCACGCCGCGTTGGCGGCGCCACCTATCAGGTGCCCATGGAAGTGCGCCCTGACCGTCAGATTTCCCTTTCCATCCGCTGGATGATCAACAATGCCCGCTCTCGCGGAGAAAAGGGCATGGTCAACAAACTTTCTGCGGAATTTGTCGACGCCTACAACAACCGTGGCGGCGCCGTTAAGAAAAAAGAAGATACCCACCGCATGGCCGAAGCGAACAAGGCTTTCGCCCATTACCGCTGGTAATAATTGGAGTTAATTGTGTCACGTACCGTAGAAATTCCAATGCAACGTAACATTGGCATCATGGCCCACATTGATGCTGGCAAGACCACTGTTACCGAACGTATCCTGTTTTATACAGGCGTTACCCATAAAATAGGCGAAACCCACGACGGCGAAGCCACAATGGACTGGATGGAGCAGGAGCAGGAACGCGGAATCACCATCACCTCCGCCGCCACCACCTGTACCTGGAAAGAACACATGGTCAACATCATTGACACTCCGGGCCACGTGGACTTCACCATGGAAGTTGAACGCTCTCTGCGCGTACTTGACGGCGCCGTTGCCGTTTTTGACGCAGTGGCCGGCGTTGAGCCCCAGTCAGAAACCGTTTGGCGCCAAGCCAACCGCTACGGCGTTCCGCGCATATGCTTCGTGAACAAAATGGACCGCATCGGCTCCAATTTCTTCCGCTGTGTGGATATGATTGTTGAACGCCTCAAAGCCAAACCCCTGGTAATGCAAATCCCCATCGGCAACGAAGATTTGTTTGAAGGGATTATTGACCTGGTGACCGGAAAGGCCATCATGTTTGAAAGGGCCGCAGTTGCCACAAACATGGTTGAAAAAGAAGTGCCGGCCGAACTTATGCCGCTTTACGAAAAAAAGCGCGCCGAGCTTCTTGAGGCAATTGCCGAAGAGGACGAAACGCTTCTCGACAGATACGTCGGAGGCGAGGAACTTTCCGTTGAAGAAATCAAGGCAGCCATCCGCAAGGCCACCATCGCCCAGAGCGTGGTGCCGGTACTCTGCGGCTCCGCCTTCAAAAACGTGGGCGTGCAGCCTCTGCTTGACGCCGTGGTTGACTACCTTCCTTCTCCTCTGGAAATCGACCAGATGACTGGCGCAGACCTGAATGATGAAGAGAAAGAGATCACCTGCACCTGCGATGACAAAGAACCTCTCGCCGGGCTCGTGTTCAAACTCTTTTCCGACCCCTATATCGGGCACCTCTACTTCTTCCGTATTTATTCCGGAACCGTTGAGTCCGGCATGACCGTACTTAACGCGAACACCGGGAAAAAGGAACGTATCGGCCGCCTTCTGAAGATGCACGCCAACAAGCGTGAAGAAATCAAATGGGCAGGAGCCGGAGATATTGTGGCCCTGGTCGGTCTTAAATCCGCATCCACCGGCGACACTCTGTGCGACGAATCCCGCCCGCTGAAGCTTGAAAATATGGATCTGCCGGAACCGGTTATTGAGGTGGCGATCGAGCCCAAAACCAAGCCCGACCGCGACGCCCTGTCTGCGGCCCTGGCCAAGCTCGCCAAGGAAGACCCGTCTTTCCGTGTAAAAGGCGATGAAGAAACCGGTCAAACCCTGATTGCCGGCATGGGCGAACTTCACCTTGAAATCATTGTTGACCGCCTGGTGCGCGAGTTCAGCGTTAACGCCAACGTGGGCAAGCCCCAGGTTGCCTACCGCGAAACCATCACCCAGTCGGCCAAATCAGATACCAAGCACGTGAAGCAGTCCGGCGGACGCGGCCAGTACGGCCATGCAGTTATTGAAGTCGAGCCCAATCCGGGCAACGGCTATGAGTTTGTGAACGGCATTACCGGCGGGGTAATCCCCAAAGAATACATTCCCGCCATTGACAAGGGTATTCAGGACGCCCTAAAAAGCGGCGTGGCTGCGGGCTTCCCGGTTGTGGACGTCAAAGTCACACTAGTATTCGGTTCTTACCACGAAGTCGACTCTTCAGAGCAGGCTTTCTACGTAACCGGTTCCATGGCTGTGAAAGATGCCATGCGTCAGGCTTCCCCCATTCTTCTGGAACCCATCATGGATGTAGAAGTGGTGACCCCGGACGATTATCTTGGCGATGTAATGGGTGACCTCACCGGACGCCGCGGCAAGGTGCAGAGCATGGAAGCCCGAGGAGACGCCCAGGCGGTGCGCGCCCAGGTTCCTCTGGCCCAAATGTTCGGCTACGCGACCGACCTGCGCTCCAAGACCCAGGGTCGTGCAACCTTTACCATGCAGTTTGACCACTATGAACGTGTTCCTCAGTCTCTGGCTGAAGAAATTGTCAAAAACCGCAGCTAGTTTCACGCCCGGCCCGATCCGGACCATTGATTAGATAAAAAATCCGCTGGGAATGCAGACTGCTACTCCCAGCGGATTTTAGCTTTTTACAAGCTTGGCGCCTGGAATGTTTTCGAAATAAAGAAGCTCCGTCAGCCAACATCACAGCGCCAGCAGCATCGGCAGCAAGTGGCGGGATTTATAAGGCTTATTAAACATTCTTGCAGGGCACTTTAAACTTCACTTGCAGAGCATTTCACACTTGGAATGCTCTGCAAGGATTTGAAGACAAATCCTCGCCGCCAAATGCTTGCAGCGGGCTTTGCCCCCCGTTAAGCAATCATTTGAGGCGTTAACTGCTCTATAGACAATCGATAATATTTTACCGGTTTGCTTAATTTCCCTAAATAATACATATACATGATTGAAGAACCGCTTCTTTTTCTCACCGCAGCCATTGTGCTCAACATTTCCCCCGGACCGGATCAGGCCTATATTCTGGGCCGCACCCTTTCCCAAGGCAGGATGATTGGCCTGTTTTCCACCTGGGGAGTGTGCAGCGGAGCCATGATCCACGTGTTTGCAGCCGCGCTTGGCTTTTCTGTAATTATTCAGACTTCGGAAATAGCCTACAATATTCTCCTCTATTGCGGCGCCGCCTATCTTCTGTGGCTTGGAATAACAACCCTGCGCTCCAAAGAACTCTTCAGCCCCAAAAAGTCAGCCCCAAAGGCATCCAGGGCACGGGCCTATCTTCAAGGGGTGCTGGTTGACATTTTAAACCCCAAGGTCGCCCTCTTTTTTCTTGCGTTTGTGCCCCAGTTCATCAGCCCAAGCGACCCACACCGTTTTCTCACCTTTGTGAGCCTCGGCGCCGTGGTAGTGGGAATAGCCATTGTGTGGGAGTCCTCTCTCGTCTTTTTCGCGCATCACCTGCTTTCCGGTCTGGTGGCAAAGCCTGGGGCTGCATGCGCTCTCAACACCGCGCTGGGGCTGATGTTCATCGGCCTCGCAATGAAGCTGGCCTTTTTCTAAAACAGCTTCAATTTAAAAACACTCCGCTGCAACGGCAACATAAAAATCGTCCGTTCCCTACAGAAAGCGGCAAAGCTGCTTTTGCCACTGTCATCTGAGTGGCTAGAGCAAATACGATTTAATACGCCCCCGGCGCTTAGCAGCGAAAGTAAATCCTACCTGCGCCGCAGGGCGGATAGTAGTTTGCGCTATCAGAGCATTCACACTTTTTCAAAGTTGAAATGCTCTAACTCATTTGTCCAGGTTACGACCAGGAACATTAAACCAATTAACTGTTTGAACTCACTTGGCGGCTGGCAAATCATTTTTATGGCAAGAACTTGAAGACAGCACATTTCAATTCTCTATACCCGTTTGTGGTTCACAGGCGAATCGTGATTGGGGCGTTGCTCATTTTTCCGTGAATTCCCGAACAATCTCACTTCCCTTGAACTGCGGAGGGCCGGAAACCACAACACGAAAAAAATATTTTAGATATTGCAGCCACTGGCTGGAGAATTCAAAGCCCTTGAAAAATTTAAGAAAACCGGCGAAACTGGATGGGCTTAAATCAAGTTCAATTGCGCTTGCTTAGCGCTCGCCTGAATCACAGGTAAAAGCAATTAAAAGAAGCAAAAAAATGATTACCTGCAAACATTGGCTGAAAAAACGCATTCAACCGCATTAGGAACACACTCCCAGGCTGAAAAACGGCCTCCATGCTGTAAACACGTTTAGCATGCAGAGTTGGAAATGTGCGCTGTTATGCCAGGACTTAGCCGCGCACAGAATGAAAAAATTCACCGGCAAATGAGATTTGCCTGACTATAAGAACGGAATAAATCCAAGGTACTAATAAAATGCCCGCTTACACAGAAAATTGCTTTATTTGCGGCAGCCAGCTTGTTTATTTTGAGTTCGCCAAAGAAATAAACTGTTCTCTTTGCGGTGCACAGCATAAAACAAATGCAACCTGCCAGGCTGGGCACTACGTTTGTGACGCTTGCCATTCTGAAAAAGGGGTGTTGTCTATTACCCGCAGCGCAAATGAAACCCGCAGCCAAAACCCCGTGTCAATAGCCGCAGAAATGATGAAAAACACAAATATAAACATGCACGGGCCAGAGCATCATTATCTTGTCGCGGCGGCATTACTGGCTGCTTATAAAAACGCGGGCGGAAAAATTGATCTGAATAAAAGCTTGCAAAAGGCCGCTCAACGGGCCAAAAACGTGCCCGGCGGCATTTGCGGCATGTGGGGAAGCTGTGGCGCAGGAATTGCAGCTGGAATTTTTATCAGTGTTGTAACAAATGCGACCCCCCTGTCAAAAAAAGAATGGTCTTTAGCCAATTTGATGACCTCAAAATGCTTGGCTATTATCGCTGAAAATGGCGGCCCCCGCTGTTGTAAGCGAAATACGTATCTGGCTGTTTGTCAATCTGCGGCCTTTGTGAAAGAGCAGTTTGCTGTTGACATGGAATTGCCGGAACACATTATATGTGAATTTTCACATAGAAACAGCCAGTGCAAAGGGAATAGCTGCCTGTTCAAATCACCAGAACGCAAGGCCGGCAAACTTCAGCCGGACAAAAATATTAAAAATTGATGAGCAATTCTGGACAGTTTCACAATGTGTGGATTTTTCAACCATATTCCACACAATACGGGATGGCACAATTTTCTCTGCCTACCCAAATTTTAATCAAGGTATTTTCGCTTTGAGCTTGCCTTGGCGGCGAAAGTAAATTTCGCCTTGAACAATCAGAGTTGTTGCGCTTCACTTCACACCACCAGAGCATTTTGTCAGAAGTGCCTTTCATCTCAATGTTAAAATGCGCCAGCTTTTGCAGATAGCTAAAAAAATCAGATACTGAAACACAAACAAAAACAGCCGGCGCCTCTTCTGCGAAACGGGGCAAAACTAAAACAGAAAGCACCCTCACACTCTATGACCATAAAAGTCATAAGAAATAAAGGGCAGCCAGACAAAGAGAGAAAAAACAGCGCTTTTTGTAAACCTATTTTCACAGAGCACAACAAATGCAAAACAATTTATTTGCCAGTGTTCTCTTAAATGCCGGAGCGCGCTCTTTCGAAAAAAGGGATGGCGACATTCGGCCCGAAGGCCAAACCATTTTTTTTCATTAAAAGCCGCTCAGAGATGAAAAAATCATAAAAAACAGTTGACCTTATTTGAAAGCTGAGGCATAAAGGGGAACTTCATCCGCAAGGGAAACAACTTCCCAGCCAAGAAGGAGTTTTTTGACAATTAAATAGCGAGTTGGG
>CAZJFJ010000058.1:0-12450 GCA_964545305.1 uncultured Desulfovibrionaceae bacterium | reverse complement strand
GACCGTTTGATCAGTCATGTTTTTTATGACAGCGGCCTGGAATATTCCGGTGGAGTTGACCCTGATAGAATCGCCAAGCTGGGAGTTGAGCTTGTGGACACGGATCTTATTTGCAATACTTACAGCCCCAACCGCTACGAGCCTTATCTGTTTATGCGCGCCCTGTCCGATTTGATCGGCCTTCAGGCCTAGCGCGTATCCTTTTTCCTTTTTCTCTGCAATTTCAAAATATGAAACAGCTGTCTGGAATGTCTCTTGCATGGAGCAGACCCTGCTGTTCTTATTGAATTTTTTGCAGGGGTAGCAAAATGATACTTTTGATTTTGACTTCACACCGTCTGGACTGTTTCTCCCTTTGCCTGAAATGCCTGGAAGCCCACACCGATTTAAGGGTATTTAAAAAAGTTTATGTTTTGGGGAACGACCTGGATCCCGCCCATAAAGAATGTGCTGCCGCATTTGCCGGAAGGCACGCCAACGCCGAACTGGTTGAGTTCGGGCCAAGGGGATGGAAGCCTCTTATGGAAGCCCAGGACAAATTGCTTCGGCAGCATCCTGAGAGCATAATGGTTAAAATTGATGAGGACGTGTTTGTGATGCCTCAATGGCTTGATGCGATGTTGTTGGAGTATCATAACGGGCAGCGTAATGGCTGTGTTCTGGTGTCTGCCCTTGTGCCGAACAATCAGTCCGGCCTGCGCATGCTGCATGATGCCTATCTTGAAAATTTTCCGGAATATTCAAAGATTGCCGACACGGCTTTAAGGTTGCCGATTTCAAAAAATCCTTCATACGCCCTCTGGCTTTGGCGCAAATTCCTTCAAGGCAGGCTGGATTTAAGTCCGGAAGGGCTGCTTAGAAATGTTTCTGCCAGGAAAGTCGATTTCTACCTCAACATTAACTGCATTATGGTGAATCCTGTGTTTTTGCAGGCGGTATTGCCTTTTTCTGGAAGCACGGACGAGCTGCTGCTCAACCACGCCCTGCGCATGGGAGACAAAGTGCACGCAATGGTCACTCCCAGAGCGGTTGCTCACCACTACAGCTTTGGCCCCCAGCAGGAGCTGCTTGACAGGCATATCAGGATGGAAGAGCTTGAACCTCTGCTTTTGAACGGAGGGTGCTTGCCGGCAGCCGTTTCAGGTGAGGGCGGGCCTGCGCCGGTTCTAGGGCAGTTAGCGCCTCAAATGATTGCTTAACAGGGGGCTTTGCCGCCCTAGAATCATTTGGCGGCAAGGATTTGAAGACAAAACCTTGCCGGGCATTTCAAGTGTGAAATGCTCTGGCGGGCATGCGGAAGAACATGCCGGTTCCGGCCAGCCTGGTTTTCCACATGCCGTATAGCGTATTCGGGTCTTTTGCGGCGTCCTGCCTGGTAAGCCCCGCCTTTTTTATGGAAAACGCTCCTTGTGCTGGCAACATTCCTCTTTATTTCGATCATAAATCTGGAAACGCCACCTGTGCCGCAAATGTGCTGCCCATTGCCGGGCAAATGTTTTTTTGAGGTTTTCGCATAGACGCTTCGTCTGACAATTAAGAAAAGCGGGATTGCCGGAAGGTTTCAAAAATTGAGCGCAAGTATCCCTGGCCTCTCGAAAGAAGCCAGGGATACAACTTGGCCGTAATCAAGGAGACGGAGTTTACCAGTTGTTCTTGGGTTTGATGCGGGCGGCCTTACCCCTGCGGCTGCGCAGGTAGTAGAGGCGGCTGCGGCGTACGCGCCCTTCAGTGACCACTTCAATCTGGTCGATGAAAGGAGAGTGCAGGGGGAATATGCGTTCAACGCCCACACTGTCGGAGATTTTGCGAACGGTGAAAGTGGCGTCGGTTGTGCCGCGGTGAATGCGGATTACGTTGCCCTGAAATATCTGGATGCGCTCTTTTTCCCCTTCAATGATGCGAAGGTGAACCTTGATGTTGTCGCCCGAGCGGAAGTCCGGGAGGTCCATACGCAAATGTTCGCTTTCAATTTCTCTAATCAGACTCATTTTTTTGTCTCCACTATATAAAAATAAAATTTAATCCAAATCGCCAAGTATTCGATCTATTAAAATTGCCCCGGCCATGCGCACCGACAAATGATTGTAACTGTCGGCATAGCGAAGCGGCGGCAATGTGCCGTTGCATTTCTTCAGTATCGCCGGGGAAAGCCCCTGGCTGGTGCCCAAAAGCAACAGCACCGGGCGGCGTTCAAGCATTTTGTTCACCTGCCTGAAGGAAATGTCGCCAGGCCCCTGTGCGCTGGATGCCAGAAGATATGGCGTTTGCCCGCATTTTTTTGTTATATGGGCAACGGCATCGTCCACGCTGTCCGCCGGAACAAGAGTTCGAAAGGCGGTTGACCGGTGGGGGTTGGACCTGCCTCCCGCCCCGTGCGTCCAGTGGGCTATAATTTCATCCAGCAAGCTCTTCTGGTCTTTCAGCGGAGTTACGATATAGGCTCCGCCCAGTCCATAGCTACAGGAACAACGGGCTATATCGTGAATATCAAGATTTGTCAAAGACACAGCCACACTTTTTTTCTCTTTATCCAGAACGGGATAATGGACTAGGGCCAGAAAAAGGTTGCGACCCAGGCGTTTGCGGGGTAGCTGCTTTAGTATGAAAATATCTTCCCGGTCAAAAAAATTTTCCGCCATCAGTTCAGGCTGCATTTTCCAGGTTTCTTGAAGCGACTTGGCCCTGCGCCAGCGTTCCACCATTGCATGGTTGCCCGAAGTTAACACTTCCGGCACCTTCAGGCCCCGGTATTCCGGGGGTCTTGTATAGTGGGGGTATTCCAGAAGGCCATGCGAATAGCTTTCGTCATCGCCTGATTCTTCATGCCCCATAAAACCGGGAATCAGCCTGCAAACAGCTTCAATTAAATTGAGCGCCGCAGTTTCTCCTCCGTTAAGCACATACGGCCCAGTGGAAACCGGGGTCAACGGATAAATTTCTTTAAGCCTGGCGTCAACTCCTTCGTAGCGCCCGCAAATGATGGTCAGGGAGTGTTCCCCGGCGAGGCTGCGGGCCATTTCCTGAGTAAATTTATAGCCTGCTGCAGCCATCAGCAGGGTTTTGCCCTGGCCGTTGGTCTGAACGTCTGTTTCTTCCAGGGCCTGCACCAGGGGGTCGAGCAGCATAACCATTCCCGGCCCGCCGCCATAGGGGCGGTCGTCAACGCTTTGGTGGGCGTCTGTGGTGTATTTTCGGGGGTTGTGGAAGTGAAACCTGACAATTCCCGCTTCAATGGCGCGTGAAAGCAGGCCGCAGCCAAGCGGGGATTCAAAAAACTCGGGAAACAGAGTGACTATGTGGATATGCATGGTGCCGGCCGTTAAAGCATTGAAGGGCCGTTTTGCGGCCCATTCTGGAATTAAAGATAGTATTTTATGCCCACGGCGATCCATAGCCCCACGTTGAACAGCAGGCTAAGGAAAACAGCGGCGGATGCGAGGTCTTTTCCAATTTTGGTCAGGGCGTGCTCTTCAGGGCTTATTCTGTCGAAACAGGCTTCTATGGCTGAATTCAGAAGCTCTATCGTCATAACCATTACCCACGACAGCATCAGAAATGCGCCAGTAAGGAAATCCAGTCCCGACGAAGGGATCACGATCAGCAAAATGCCCAGAATAATCGCCTCCTGCTGGAAGGCGCGTTCAGTGGCGACTGCGGTTTTGACACCGGAAAGCGAGTATAATAGAGCGTTAACGGGTTTTTTTACTAACCACTGTTTCATATTACAGACCTCTTGTCTTAAGTTGATATGTCGCAAACTCGGCTTCAACTCTATAGAAAAGCGCCGGTTTGTGCAATAAATGTGACGGGAGAGCGGCTCTGGCCAGGGGCGTGCCGCGCGGTTCCTTTAAACTTTGGCAGGGGCTCAATGGCCTGCGATTTTATATTTTCTGAGTTTGTATTGCAGCAGGCTTTTGGAAATTCCAAGCAGCTCTGCGGCCTTGACCTGCACGAAATCGGCCCTCACCAAGGCACGCCGGATAACTGCCGCTTCGATTTTTTCAAGGGCGTCGGCCAAATCGAGTTCCACCGGCAGGAGGTCTACCGCGCTTTTGTACTGGGACTCCTCATCGCGAAGATCCGCCGGAAGGTCGGTAACTGTGATCATGCCCCCGAAGGCCAGGACCATGCAGCGTTCGACCACATTTTCAAGCTGGCGGATATTTCCCGGCCATTCGTAGCCCATCAGGTAGTCCATCGCCTCCGGTGAAAAATTTTTGGGAGGGGTTTCATTTTCCGCCGAATATTTCTGGGTGAAGTGGGCGACAAGCAGCGGAATGTCCTCCCGGCGCTCGCGCAGGGGCGGAACCTCAATGTGCACCACGTTCAGGCGGTAGTACAGGTCTTCCCGGAAACGCCCTTCCTCAACTTCCTTTTCAAGGTTTTTGTTGGTAGCGGCTACAACCCGGATGTCTACCTCCACTTCCTCGTTGCCTCCCACCCGCTCAAATTTGCGTTCTTGCAGCACTCTGAGCAGCTTTACCTGGAGGTCGGGCGAAAGTTCACCGATTTCATCCAGAAACAGGGTGCCGCCATCGGCAAGTTCGAACCTGCCCCTGCGCATGGCCACCGCACCGGTGAAGGAACCTTTTTCATGCCCGAACAGCTCGCTTTCCAGCACTCCGGGGTTAAGAGCCATGCAGTTTACAGAAATGAACGGAGCCTTGGCCCGGGGAGAGGCGAAGTGGATTGCCCGGGCGATCATTTCCTTTCCGGTTCCCGATTCGCCGTAAATAAGGACGGTGCTTTTTGCGGGCGCCGCCCGGGAAACCATTGCCAGCATGTCTGAAGTGGCTTTGGAGTTACCCACGATCTGATCCAGCCCGAAGCGGTTTTCCAGGCTTTCCTGAAGCAGGCGGTACTGGCGGTGGGCCTTGGCAAGCAGGCTTGCGTTTTGCACGGCCAGCAGCAGTTCATCGTTGGAGAATGGTTTGGTTATGTAGTCGAAGGCCCCGCAGCGCATAGCCTCCACCGCTCCTTCAATTGAGCCGAATGCAGTCATGATCAGCACGGGGATGTGGGGGTAATCTTTTTTTACATGCTCGAGAATATCCTGCCCGGTAAGGCGGGGCATCTTCATGTCTGTTATGATCACATCCACTTCGGACTCTTCCAGAAAGGGCAGGGCTGTTTCGGGGTCGTTCAGGGCCGTGGTTTTATAGCCGGCGTCTTTAAGCATGGCCTGAAGCACCAGCAGGTAGTTTTTTTCATCGTCCAGAATAAGGACGTGGCATTGTTCAATCATAATTTCTTCTTGTAAACCAAATCTGGCCGGTTAGGCAAGATGCCGGGGCAAGCTCACGCGCACTTCGGCCCCTCCGGTTTCGTTGTTTGAAATTTCCACTTTTCCGTTGTGGCTGAGGATTATGCTTTGCACAATGGCAAGGCCCAGCCCGGTTCCGTCCTCCTTGGTAGTGAAGAAGGGGTCGAGGGCCTTGGTAATCGCTTCTTCGGAGAAGCCGGGCCCGCTGTCTGTTACAATAATATCCACGTTGTCTTCGTTAACGGAAACCCCCACATGGATATCTCCGCCATTTTCCAAAGCCTGGGCCGCGTTGGAAAGAATGTTGTAAATAGCGCGGTATATAAGATCTTTTTCCCCGGACACCCATGCCTCGGAAGGAATGTTCCTGTGCACGCAGATATTGCGCTCCTCCATGCTGTTGCCCAGAAAAACCAGGGCCTGTGCTATCAGCTGGGCCAGATCGACCTGCTGCGGGCTAAGCAGTTTGGGGCGGGCATAATCAAGAAAATCGGTGATTGTGGAGGACAGGCGGCACGACTCGTCATGAATGGCCTCTAAAAGGTCTACATTGGCTGAGTTGTCGCTTTCTTTTTTTTGCCTGCGCAGCAAAAACTCCGACGATGAGCGGATGATGCCCAGCGGGTTTCTGATTTCATGGGCTATGCTTGAAACCACCCGGCCCATGCTGGCCAGTTTTTCGCTTTGGTGCAGCTCGCGTTCAAGGCGTTCTTTTTCAAGCATTCTGGCGGAAAGTATTTTTTCCGTGCGCCGGATGAACACTTGCAGAAGAGAAAACAAGATCAGCGAGGAAATGAAGGCCAGCGCCAGTATGGACCACTGGAAGTGGATGATCGCTTCGTAGTCTTCCGTGATATCCTGGCTGAATTCAAGAATGTCCAGTTTGGGCCCGTCTCCTTCAAAGGAGAGCAGGCGGTTCTGTGCGTTGAGGGGATAAGTGACTTTGAGCGTGTACGTTCCCGGTTCGGGAGAGAGCGAGAACATGGCCAGCCAGGGGGAAACCGAGCTGACCATTTCAAACTCAGGATTTTCATCATTACGCACCCTTTCAACCGAGGCGGGAGCTATGTCGCGTTTTCCCATTTCGCTGGGAAATGTGGAAAAGGTTACGGCAGAGTCATAGGCGTAAATCCTGACCGAATCGATGTTTGCGCCTTGCAGCACCGAGGTCAGAACCTGCTCGATCGGTTCGAATTGCGGCGTTTTGTCAGAGAGGACCAGTGACCGGCTGCCCAGGGCGAGAGGGGTGGAGTAGCGGCGGTATATCTGGTAATCCGCGCTTTGTGCCAGCAAGCGTGCGAAGTTTTTCTGTTTTTCTATCAGAACGTCCCGTGCCTGGTTTGTAATCAGCGCTGAAAGCACAATATTTGAGGCGAGTATCAGCACCAGGGAAATCCACGAAAGAAAGCGGATAATTCCGATAGAAAAATCGGGGTTGTCATTTTTTTGTTTTAATGGCGCCATATTTATAAATGTTGGCAGGACTAAAAATCCTGACTGGTTTCCCGGGTTTCCTTGAACAAGGCCAGCTTTCTTTTTTCTTCATTCAGCCCCGCAGCCCCCAGGCTGGCATTGGCGAGGCGTTTGCCAAGCTCCACTGCTGGCTGATCCAGGGGGTTTATGCCCATCAGCCAGCCTGTGAGAATGGTTGCAAGGCCCAGAAGGGCCACCAGTTTGCCCGCATTAAATTCGTCGGGCCGGGCCAAACGAATTTCAAGAAGCGGAATTTTGTTTTCAGACAGGGCCATGCGGGTTCCCATTGTTTCCGCCAGCAGCAGGTCTTTCAGATTCTTGCCTTCCAGGTGGGCCCATTCAGATCCCAGGTTCTCGGGAAAAGCAGTGCCATCCGGCATATTCTGGCTGGAAACGAAGATGCAGGCCTTGTTTTTAGGGCCGTCCAGAAACATTTGTTGCACTGAATGTTGATCGGTTACCCCGGTAGCGGGCAGAGGCATGGAGCCTTTTCCGTTTTTCCCGAGGCTTTCCGCCCATAATTGGGCAAACCACGGGCCAAAGGTGGCCAATTTGGGCACATAGGTAAAATATATAAGTTCGCCGTAGCCTTTCAGCATCATGGCTCTGGCCCACACCGCCAGTTTCCAGGCGGGGTGGCTTTCCAGGGTGCAAACCATCTCCCCCGCATTTTTTGCGGAGTTGAGCGGCTCTAACACTTCCTGCGCTCCGGCGAGCAGGGCTTTCCAGTTCAGGCCCAGGAACAGGGCGGGAGCGAGCCCCACTGCGGAAAGCACGGAATAACGCCCGCCCAGGCCGGGCGGCACCGGCAATGTGCGCAGCCCGAAGCTGTTTGCCTCTGAGCGCAGGAAGCCGGAGTTTTTGTCGGTGACCAGAAGCAAATGTTTTTTGTATTCAGGGCCGAGGGCTTTCTGCAGCCACTCCTTGGCCAGGAAGTATTGGCCCATGGTTTCAATTGTGCCGCCCGATTTGCTGATTGCAAGCACCAGGGTTTCTTTGGGGGGCAGGCGTTCAAACCATTGGGGCAGGCTTTCTGGGTCCACATTGTCGGCAATCCAGATACACTTGCCGTCATGCCGGGGCCAGTCCTGCTCCGGATAAAACGCTTTCTGCAGCGCGCGCGGCCCCAATGCGCTGCCGCCGATTCCCAGCAGCAGGAGATGCGTGAACGAAGTCAGATGAGGGGCCAGTTCTTCAAGTTCGCAGACCAACTCCCCCGCATAGTCAAGGCTTACAAACGGGAGTTTTTTTTCTTGCAGGTCTTTGAGCAGACGGCTTGAGGCCGCCGCCAGTTCCTTGCCCAAATCTATCCCAGGCTCGCCGTTTTCAGCAAAATTGCCAGCAGGGGAGAGAGGCCAGGCATGAGTCCAGATCAGTTTGCTTCGGGTGCTCCGGTTCATTTTTTCTCGTTGCTCCGAGGCCTTGAAACATGCTTTTCACATATTCATATTCCAATAAGGGGGGCAAGTTTCTCCAAGGCCAGATTCAGGGTTTCCTCATCCGTTGAGTATGAAAGGCGCAGGCAGCGGCTGTCGCCAAAAGGAGTGCCGGGAACCAGCGCTACTCCCGCCTCTGTCATCAAATGCGTGCACATGGCTATGTCGTTGGGAATTTCCGGGCTGAACAGCCGGGACACATTCAGGAAAATGTAAAAAGCGCCGTCGGGCCGGGGGCAGGATACATTCGGCCAGAGCGAAATGTGATTCATGGCCAGATCGCGGCGCTGCATGTAGGTGTTGCGCATCTCTTCAACCGAGTCGTAAGGCCCGGTAAGCGCAGCGATCGCCGCGGCTTGGGCCAGCGAGCAGATGTTGGATGTGCTTTGCCCCTGAATAGTAGACATTTTGGCAATCAGGGCGGGTGAGCCCACGCCGTAGCCTATGCGCCAGCCGGGCATGGAAAAGCTTTTGGCAAGGCCGTTCACAATCAGTAAATTGTCGGGAAATTTGGCCAGCAGCTTTGAAAGGCTGACCGGGCCGGATGGAAGATAGCAGAGCTGATCGTACATTTCATCGGAAATTACGAAAATATTTTGCCCGACCGCCCATTTGACGATGGCTTCCAGCTCTTCCTGGCTGTAGCAGGTTCCCGTGGGGTTTGACGGAGAGTTCAGAATCAGGATTTTTGATTTTGGCGTGACGGCTTTTTCCAGCTCGAAAACGGTGATTTTGGAGCTTGCTCCCTGCGGGCTGACCGGAACCGGGTTCGCCCCGGCAAGGCGCGCCATATCGGGATAGCTGAGCCAGTAAGGGGAGGGGAAAAGAACCTCATCGCCAGGGTCCAGCAGAGCCAGGAACGCGTTAAACAGCACCTGTTTGCCGCCGTTGGACAAAATTATGCTTTCACGGGGCACTTCCACATCATACATGCGTTTGAAATATAGTGCCACGGCATCTTTTGCTTCGGGCAGCCCGGGCACGGGAGTGTAGGGAGCGCATCCTGTTTGGGCGGCTTCCGTAACAGCCTCCGTTACATGTGCCGGCACCGGGAAATCCGGCTCACCGAGCGAAAGGGCGATAATATCGTGCCCCTGCTTGCGGAGTTCCGCGGCTTTGGCGCTTACTTCCAAGGTTGCGGAAGGGGCTATGTGGTCCATTCTCTGACTGAATTTCATTAATTACCCTTAAAATAAAAACGTTATTTGGACAAAATTATCAAACTAGGCAAACTCTGTAAATTGCCCTATAAAAATAATATCTCCTGGGCGGGTTAAGCCTGCCCGGAAAAATAAGGAATTTTAAATGGTCGAGCCTTTGGTTGTTTTTGACGGCCCGCTGGTTGAGGGGCTGTTTGTACGGCGGTATAAACGATTCAGCGTGGAAGTGCAAATGGATGGAGGCAGAACCTGGGTGCACACGAACAACACCGGCTCCATGCGGGGGCTTTTGCAGGAAGGAAACAGGGTTCTGGTTTCCCGCTCCTCAAACCCATCCAGAAAAATGGCGCAGACCCTTGAATTTGTTCAGGCTGACGGAGTGTGGTGCGGAGTGAATACCAGTTTGCCCGGGCGTATGCTCAAGTCTGCATTTGTGGCGGGGGAACTTTCTTTCGCGGCCGGATATTCCAACATGAAGCCCGAGCAGAGGCTGCCTGTGGAATTGGCCTTGGAAGGTGAGAATTCGCGTCTGGATGCGGTTTTTTGGGGCGATGGAAAGGCCCCGCTTTGGGTTGAATGCAAAAACGTTACGCTGGTGCGGGGTAAAGTGGCTGAATTTCCGGATGCTTCCACCGAACGGGGCCGGAAACATCTCAGGCAGCTTATCCATTTGCGGGAAAAGGGACTTCGCGCGGCCTGCTTTTTTCTGATCCAGCGCACTGATGCGCAAGGCTTTGCGCCTGCTTCGGACATAGACCCGCAATATGCTGCGCTGTTTGAAAAAGCCCTGAGCGGGGGGGTGGAAATATACCCCTATAAGAGCATGCTTGTACCGGGCGGAGTTGCGCTTGGGGAACTCTTGCCGGTTTGCCTCTAGAGCGTTTGTTCAATCTTTTCCAGCTCCTGCGCTTGCCCTGAGCGGGCGCTGGATTGAGGAAGCGCTGCCGCGAGGCCTATGAGCGTTATCACAAACGAGTCATTAAGCCGGGCGAGCGAGTCGTCCATCATGCCCACCAGAAAATAGAAAGCAAGAAAGGCTGCCGGCCAGCGGTTTTCAGGTTTGGCTGTGCGCAGCGAATAGTAGAACCCCAGCCCGTAAAAAATGAAAAAGCAGATTGTTCCTGCAATTCCCGTGTCCACCAGTTTGCCCAAAATTATGTTGTGGGGGTGCCAATTTGATTCCTCAACAAATTTGTATTTTTCCAGCAGCTCTTCTTTGTGCTTTGCCATATATGCCTTGTGAAGCGTTTTATAGCTTTGCACTCCATGCCCGAAAAGCGGGGCCTCCTTAAATGATTCCCATCCTATTTCCCAAAGCGGCATTCTGCTTTTTACAGTGCGGACCTCCAGCGGGTTTTCTAAAACTTCAGTCACTCTTTGCTGCTGTTTGTCTGTTGTAAGTGCAAAAAATGCCGCCCCGAGCAAAAGGCAGATGCCTACGAACGCCAGCAGGTCTTTGCGCCGGCAAGAAGCGGGAAGCGCAGAGGTGAGAAATAAAACGGCGAGGGGGGTCAAAAAAAGAATGGTGCGCGACAAAGTCATATAAACCATGACCAGCAGAATGAAGGCCAGCGCGGCACGCCGGACCCTTTGAACCGTGTGTTTGGAAAATATGAACAGGTTGAGGCAGTAAAGCAGTATGAATACGCAGATTATGCCTATCCTGGACGGTGTGGCCGTAAACATGATCAGCTGGCCTTCCAGAAATATATTAAAAGTATAGAGCCCCGATGCATTCACGGCAAGAGTGATCAGAAAGGCCAGCGGAAGAATGAGCAGCAGCGGTTTGAGAAATTTATAATCATGATCGGGAAATGCCCGTGAAAAAATGAACCCCGACATAAGGCAGGCGGCCCAAATTAAAACGCGGCCGAATCCGGAACTGTTTTCTACCGGCTCGTTCAGCAGGAATGAGGAGGCGAAAGAAATCAGCACAAATATGCCGAAACTTATAAACAGGGGCTTCCAAGGGTTTTTGAACACCCGGACTTTGTATTTGCGGGTTACGGCGATTGCAGTCAGTAAAAGGAGAATGGACGCAAGCGTTATTTTGGAGCAGAAGAGAGACACGAAGAAGGCCGCCGTAAAAAGCCAGAAGACGGCTTTTAAACCACGTTGATCGCCCAGCAAGGCAAGCTTTGTCTCAGGATAGATGCTGTTTTTTGTCATACATTAATAAGTTTTACTTGCCCGGTTTGGGTGAAGCTCTTAAAGGCAAATATACTTGCCTGGGCACAGTAGGCACCAGGTAAGGCCAATGTGCTTCCCTCTGTGTATGGGCCACAATGCCGGCAATAGCTGTGTTTTTGCTCCGCATTGGCGTAAACTGGCCAAGTTCTGCCCGGCATGCTTTTCTTGGTTACAGATAATTTTTTTTGGAAAATAGCCTTACAAGTGTTCTGTAATATATCTTTTTAATCCAAAAGAACGGGAATTTTTTCATCACCATCTTGGCCCTGTAAGCGGTGCGTAAGCCTTTGAATTTGTCGCGCTCCAGCTCTAAGGAAGACATCGACTTGTCCCGGTCCGCAGTGTCAATAACATGTGGGATTGTGCAATAAATATCAAGATTCAAGATCAGTTTAAAATATTCCCATCTGTCGGATTCAAAAATTACCGGATACAAAAGCGCGTGGAGTTTCTTTGCCGCTGCCAGATTTAAAACAGTGCCGTGATTATTATATCCTCGATATAGTTTGTAAAGTGTGCAGGTTTTAAGTGTACGCTTGGTAAGCGGCAAGTAATCCGTAACATGTGTAAGAATATACACCGCCGGCTTCGCGCTGTTATCGTTCAAAGCAATTTCTTCCAAAACAGCCTTGGTTTGCGGTTGCAAAACAGCATCGTCCTCCAGCATAAGCACAAGCGGAATAGCTTCGTCGATCATCCGTTTGTAAATATTTAGTATGCTAAGCGCGTTGCCGATAGTCCCCTTTCCAAGACAGCTGTTTTTATAGTCATAGACCATTTCCTCAAGCTGCGCTTCGCTGAGTTCTTTGCCATCGACAGCTTCAATAATTTCAGCCTGAAGGCCAGCCGCATCAAGCTGGCGTAAAATATTTTGCTTTTTGTCAGGTTCTCTTTTGAGATTGATGGCGAAAACCTTATATGCAATGTC
>CAZJFJ010000057.1:0-12463 GCA_964545305.1 uncultured Desulfovibrionaceae bacterium | reverse complement strand
TTATCATGCTTGAAATTGATACCTTGTTCAAACGCTTCCGGGGTCAATATACAAGTGCGGTGAATAAAACACCTCGAAAGAGGAAATAAGCCGCGCCGCCCTCGGACGGTTACTAGCTCCCGGCAATTGCTTTTGGCAGTTGCCAACCAGCTACGCCGGAGAGCAGCATGACTGAGAATTTCCCACCTTATCGCGGCTTACCCGATACCTCTTTCGAAGCTCAATACAAGCGTGTTTTTGAGGCCGCCGAATGCAGAACGCAAATCCAGCTGGCCGAGTTTCTGGACATTCGCCAATCGTCCATTTCAGACGCCAAGCGGCGCAAAAGCATTCCCGCTGAATGGCGGATGAAACTGTTTGAAAAAAAGCGAATCAACCCGGAATGGATACTCTCCGGTTAGGGAGCGCAATATCTGGTTCCGGCTGACCTGGCACAAAATTCGCCGCAGGAGGCCAAAATTGTCGAAGTCAGGCCACCTTCTGAGTGCTCGGCCCAAGACCTGTTCAGCGGGCTTGTGCGGCGGGCTTTGCGGCCTGAGGAGTAGCGAATTTGCGGTTTGCCTGTTCTTGGAAGCTGGTGTCTGGCAACATACCTTTAGGTTATACCAAAGCATTTTCTCAGGAATCTGTTGATCTGGCGAATGAGCAGATCGATGGCTTTATTCCGATTATGAAAAAGCGTGGCGTCGAGCAGGTTGATCGGATTACCGTTCATCCTTCTCTGCTGGATGAGCGCCCGACTGTACACCTACCAGACGGACTCAACCCAATCAGCACGGCTGGAACACCCCCCCGCGGCTTATTTTTGCCTCTTGGTGAAGTACTCCCAGTTGCCTATGAAAAGGTTTACAAATTTGGCGGCATGCTGCACTGCACCACCCTGGGCGCATACCCCGAAGGCAAGTGCGAAAAATATTTCCCCAATCAATAATCTGCCTGGCTTGCGGCCAAAGGCGTTGCGCCAAAACGCCTTCGGCCGCCTATAACGATTAACGCTTTAAGTATTTGTTCAACAGGCGCACCAACAACTGGATAAAGCTGTATCTTCACTGTATAAGCCTTCATTGAGGTCGAGATGACAGAACAAGTATTGCTTCCTGAAGTTCAACTTAGAAACCGTTTGATCGGTTACTTAATGGTATTTATAGCGCTGAGCTGTTGGGGCTTGATCGGACCGTTGGGCCGATTCGGGCTGGATGCGGGCCTTGCGCCCCTGGAAGTGGCTTTCTGGCGCGCCTCTTTTGGAGGATTTTTCTTTCTCATTCACGCCATCGCCAGCGGGAAGTGGCGCATAGACATCAGGAGACGAATAATCTTTATTCTCTTCGGTATCCCAGGGGTCGCCGTGCTCTTCTCCGTTTATCAGCTAGGCGTGCGAGAGGCCGGTGCATCCATGACGGCCATTCTGCAATACACCGCTCCAGTATGGGTAGCGCTATGGGCGCGTATGTTTTTCCATGAAAGCATCACCCTGGTTAAAGTGGCGAGTATTTCCCTGGCAATAGGGGGGGCGGCAATGGTCAGCCTTTCTGGAGGCGGCCTTCCGCAAGGGGCTTCCCTGGTGGGGGTTATCGCGGGCCTGGCTTCTGGCTTTTTATACTCCCTCCAATTTTTGTTCGGTAAAAAATATCTTACCAAAGACGTATCCCCCGTCACCCTGTATCTGCATATTCTTATTGCAGGCGCATTATTCATGTTTCCGTTCATCGACTTTGAAATTCAGACCAAACCGATAATGGATGTATGGATACCGCTGATCGCAATGGGATTTTTCACTGGTTGGGCGGCTTTTTGGGCCTATGGCGAAAGCTTGAAGCGATTGCCGGTTACTCAGGTGGCTGTAATGGCAACCTTTGAGCCATTTATTGCCGCTTTCTTTGCATTCATCTGGTGGGGTGAAAATTTCCCCCTGCTTGGCTGGATCGGGGCGATACTTGTAGTCTCGGCGGTAATCTTGAGCATTAAGCCCGCAAAGGATTAGTAATATTTAAGCAGAAACTGTACACATCTTTTTGCAATCAAGCTTTAAAAAAGGGATCGTATGGAATTTAACCCATATGATCCTTTTTTTGAAATAACGTCTGTAAGTGTTAAAGTGTTTTCATTAAGCCGATGATGAATAGAAAACCTGAGATAACCCAGCAAAACACAAAAATCATGCCCAAGGGCAGTAGACCAAGCATAGAGTAACTTAAAAAAGCGATTGCACCCAATATCCAAACACGAAATGCCCAGCGGGTATATTTGTTGAGAACCAATGACCAAAACCTTTTAGTAATCTTGGCGGGAATTGGAGCCAGCAAATCTTCAGTGTTGAGCAGGTTAGGTGCATTCTTCATCAGCCGCATGGAATCAATAAACCAGAAACCTAGCTCTTTCAGTATCATTTCGTGATCTTGCTTATTCACGAAGTCAAACATATCGACATTTCCGGAAGCGGATTTTTCGGGCACAACCCGGATCTCAGGCCGGGCCGGCTAATCCTTTTTGCTTGCACCGGATACATTCCAAGCCCATACGGAACAGCCATATCAGCACAGCAAGGAAACAGGTCCCAACACAGTAAATGAGGATTAATCCCCAAATGTTCGGCAGGGAATGATAAGCCTGTATTGCCAACACGACTAAAGAGGCGACAGCCAAGACATACAGGCTGTAAAACTCAATGAAGACTTTGTTGGTGTTGTTCATTGTTGTCTCCATTACTCTTGAAACCTGGTATCGCCACTTAAGTTTTTTCCCGCAAAAACGGCAGTTTTTAATCTTCCAGGGGCGTATCTTATATAAGCCGGGATAAAGTTTGCCAAAAAGGCCATTGCGGCCTTGTCTTTCACATTTCAGACCTCTCTGGCAGTTTTCCAAGTGTCTTTCCCTTCCTCTGTGGGGCGAACCAGGTTGAAGCCCGCTGCCGTGCCCAAAGCTCCCCCTACCCCCAAGGCCTAAACCTATCCTTACGCCCAGGTGCCGCCAATTAAATAATTATTAAATTTACCCAACCAGTTGTTTGCGGTAACTGTCTTTAACTTTTATTTTACCATTTGCAAATTCATATACATCAATGCCATGAACGATGCTTTTGGCGCCGTCCGCAGTGGTGCCGGTGAACAGCCATTCACTTAAGCCCCGGTTGCCGGAGATAAAATGTTTAGCATTATTCCATTTGCCATCGGGGAATTTTTGGAAAACAGCTTCGTATGATTTTTTTACTTCGTCAAAACCAATGAATGCGTCTCCCCGTGCGCCCGAACCAGCCGAAGCGTAGAAAACGCAATCATCAGAGCTCATGCATTCCATCAGCGCGTCAATGTCGTGCGCGTTCCATGCCGCTACAAACTTTTCCACCAAAAAAAGCAAATCCGTATTCACCATATAAAGCTCCTTTAAGTCTCTTTTGATAAGTATAAGCCTGGAACCACCAACTTCTGACCAAACCAGGCTCTGAACTCATTAATTGTTATAATTCTTATTTTGGCGCGCTTGTTGGAGAAGGGGCGGATCATGAGCACCCGATATTCTCTTTCTCCAAGGCCGCTTGAGCGTATCAAGCCATATTTTCCTTTATCCCGCAGCATACCAAGAGCAGATGGTTTGCGTGCCGCCAGCGGGATTATTTATGTTATCAAGCATGGCCTGCAATGAAAAAATGCCCCTAAAAAGCACTGGCCATATAAAACCCTTTATACCTTTTCATCTGCTGGAGCAAGCTGGGTGTTTTCAACAAAATATTTTCTGCGCTTGTTGAACAAAGCGCCTTTATAAAACGACTAATGATTGACGCAGCTCACCTCAAAACCCGCCGCACAGCGGCAAGCATACTTTAAAAAGGGCTCTTTCCCGCTGTATCGGGCGCAGAAAAGGCGAATTGAACTCTAAACTTCATGCCGCTTGTGACGGCTCTGGGCGGCCAATCCGATTACTTCTCACTACAGGCGAGGCGAGGTGAGCGACTATAAAGGGGCAGCGTTTTTGCTTCACACCTTGCCCAAAGCAAAGAATCTTCTGGCCGGCCGGGGTTACGATGCAGTTTGGTTTTGAAATGCTTTGCTCGAAAAAGGCATTACACCATGCATTCTTTCAGAAGGAATAGGAAAAACCCGGTTCGAGATGATAAAGAGTGGCATAAAAAAGAAATCATGTTTGGCAGGCTGGGGTGTTTTAATATTGGAAAATTGGTTTTGACAAAAGGCTCTGGCGGCGCAACTCGCTCCGCCCGCCCCTCAAGGCTTGGGCGGGATTCACTTCCGCCTATGCTTCAGTTGTAGACGAACCTGAGCCGTACGGCTGAAAACAGCAACGCTAAGCGCCGAAGGGGTCGTCTCAAAACGAATCCGCTTTAAAAGACTGGCGCAGAATAGCCATGCACTATGCCCGATGTACCCATACTTTTTTCTCGGCCATTTGCATTGCCGTGACTGTCATCTTCTATCTTAATTAATGAGCCCTGAACCTGGGCGCCGGATGTAACTATTCGGCAGATCTGGTTATGGCAATCAGTGCCCCTGGGCCTGAGCGCAAAAAAGGATATTTCAGCTTTGTAGTTTTAAAGACTTTCCATATTTTTCCAGATATTCGTGTTGGAAAATGCACATTCTAAGCACATTTCTGTATTCTCCATTGCTGAAAAATTCATGAATCAACTCAGCCTCAACCTTGAACCCGAGTTTCGTATAGATATGCGCGGCTTTCTGATTTTCCTTGTCCACAAGCAGGCACAGTTTGTACAAATTTAAAACGCTGAAGCCGTAATCCATGGCCAGCCTGGTGGCGCTGGTGGCAATCCCTTTTCCCTGATGCTCAGGCAAAATGGCAATCTGAAATTCAGCCCGGCGGTGCACATGGTCAATCTCAACCAGCTCCACAAGGCCCGTTTTCTCCCCGTCAGACTCCACAATGAAGCGCCGTTCGCGCTGGTCGTGGATATGCTCTTCATAAAGCGCTGTAAGTTCAGCAAAGGTTTCATAAGGTTCTTCAAACCAATAGCGCATTACAGTGGCATTGTTGTCCAGTTGATGCACGAAGTGAAGATCTTCGCGCTCCAGAGGGCGCAATTTGACGGGCGTTGCGGTGGCCATAATCACTCCTCGTCAGCAGGTTTACTTTGGAACAGTTTTTTCATTCTCGGTCTTGCCAGTTCAACTAATCCATCAAGGTATGCAACAAACCTTTGAACTCTTCTCTCAAAATGCCGCAAATCCGGTTTGCCTGCGCCCCCCGCCCACAAGATCCGGCAGCGCCAGCACCTTTAAGCTGTTCAATAATTTTATCGGCGCGCAACGCTTACAGGCCGCCTAAGCTGAAAAGAGAAACTAGGGCATTTCACACTTGAAATGCTCTGCAAGGATTTGTCTTCAAATCCTTGCCGCCAAATGATTGCAGGGCGGCTTTGCCGACCATTAAGCAATCATTTGAGGCGTTAACTGCTCTAAATGAGAGCAAGGCTGCTTTGACCCGCCGTTATGCCGGTTTTGATCTGAATAAATTTCCGGAACAAGTTCATCCTTTTTCTCCAAACCTCTCAGAAGGCTTTGCCCATCCCTTTGCAGAAAAACACAGCATGAACAATTTAAAACCGCAGACAACAGAAAAATACCACACTCCGCATAGCTGGTCGAGTTAAACCTGATGCCCGGCGCCTGCGCCAAAGCGTGCCCGCCTCGCGCCCAAAGCACAGCCGCAGCCGGATTTTGGGTGACATTTGCCCGCCCGTGTCAATTTCTTATGTAAGCGAGCTGAACGAAGCCGCCCTGCAATCATTTGAGGCGTTAACTGCTCTAGGATTCTCCGGCCGTTGCAAACAATGCCTTGCAGCGCCAGAGAAACTAACGAGAACAAGCCTTTCCCGGCATCAGGCGCCAATCTTTTAATAAAACAGCCTAACCGGAGCGTTCTGTTCTGGTGGATTCGGGAAGCCATTTATAAAGAATGCTCTGCATCATGCTGATGTCTATGGGCTTTGCCAGAACATCGTTCATGCCTGCAAGCAGAAAAAGCGAGTGGGCTTTTGACTGCGCATTGGCGGTAAGGGCTATAATGGGCACATCTTTATTATGCCGGCCAGAGGCACGTAGCAGCTTGGTAGCTTCAATGCCGTCCATGCCGGGCATGATATGATCCATGAAAATCAGATCATAGCGGGTTTCCCGGGCAAGTTCTATGGCCTGCTCCCCGGAATGGGCCTCCTCGCAACTTATGCCCAGATGCTCAAGCAGGCTGGTGGCAACCGTAAGATTTATCTCGTTGTCGTCAACAACAAGCACCCGCGCCTTCCAGTTGTATCTGGCCTGGCGGACGGCGGAATCATGCTCCAATTTGACGGGATCCCCCAGCACCTTGGGCATGGACACCCTGAATACGCTACCCTGACCGTATACGCTTTCAACATCAATTGTTCCCCCCATCTTTTCCACCAGCATCCGGACTATATTCAGCCCCAGGCCCGTGCCCTCTATTTTTCTGGTTCTGGAATCATTAACCCGGCAAAATGCGTCAAAGACATAAGGCAAAACTTCCTCTTTTATGCCTATTCCGCTATCAGCCACCTCAAAGTCTATGGTTTTTTCGTGGATTGCGATACTAAACCGCACAAAACCCTTTGGGGTGTATTTTATGGCATTGCCAAGCAAATTAAGAAGCACCTGCCTTACCCTGTTTTCATCTCCAAACAGGCATGCCGGAAGCTCACCCGATATTTCCAGGTCGAAATCAAGGCCTTTTTTGTCCGCCATCATTTTGACAACCGAAAAAACGTTGTCAATAAGCTCAATGAACCTGTAATCGCCGCCAACCAGTTCCGTCTTGCCCGCCTCCATCTTCGAGGTGTCCAGAATATCGTTGATAAGGCTAAGCAGCGCCTGTGCGGAAGTGCGGACATTTTCCACATGGTTTCTTTGAATTTCATCCAGCTCGGAGGTGAGCAAAAGATCGGAAAGCCCGATCACCGCGTTCATGGGGGTTCTGATTTCATGCGACATGCTGGCGAAAAAACGGTCTTTCATGCCAGCGGCTTCGCGCATTTTCTGCTGCTCCACCTCGGCAGTCATGCCCGCTATTTTCAGCCCGTGCATCTGGTTCAGTTGCACGAGCATTTCTTTTAAAGCCAAATTCAGCTGGGTTATTTCATTTTTATCGTCTTCGCCGCAAGGTTCTTCAAATTGCACGTCCAGATTCCCAGACGCAATCTCCCGGGCTTTGAGCGTAATTCTCCTGAGCGGGAGCACAATCGTCCGGGTGGCAACTGCAATGCACACCACAATCAGGATGACCCCCAAAGAGCCTATGCCCAGAACGATTTTCAAAAGAGCTTCCGCCTGCCGGGTCAATGCGTCGCCCGGCAGCTCTATATAAAGAAGCAGCGGATCCGACCCCTCGCGCACCTCAACTTTTGTCAGGGAAATTACCCTGCTTTCCCCCGTCTTAGGGGAAACCGCCTCATAAACCAGGGCAAAATCACTATCCAGCGCTTCTTTTCGTTTATTTTCCGGAACCAGCACAGCCCCCGCCCCCGGGTCTTCCCATTGTTCCGGGTCGGTCGAGTACACAAGCAGCCCCTCCCTGGTCATCAGGCTGCTCGATCTGATGCCATGCATGCGCTCCGTCGCCTTCACAAAATCCAAAACTTTCTTGAAAACCAGATCAAGCCCCAAAACTCCTATCACTTTGCCGTCCCGCTCCAAAGGATAATTGAGGCTGCTTATCATCACCGTGCCTTCTCCGTCCTGGTAATTGTAGTAGGCGGCCTGCTCCATATAAGGCTCGCTGGCTGTAAGTGGAATTGCAAACCAGGGGCTTTTTTCAGGATTATCCAGCACCTCATCCGGAAGGTCGAAAATTTCGCGTATTTTATTTCCCTCGCCAAGCACATACGATTTTTTGAATCTTTTATCCGCATATTCGGGATGACCCGGAAAAGCGCCAGGCTCAAAAGCAAACCATGCGTTATGAATTTCCGGAACGCTGAGCAGCATGGATTTAAGCAGATTGTCGGCTGCGCTCAATGCGGCGGCATCGTTTTTGTGCAGGTTTTCCAGGCTTGTTTTTGTAAACATGGCCATTCCGTGCATGCGGGAAAGCTGGTCGGAAACCCTGGATGAAAGCTGCTCGGCAAAATTTCGCGTGGCTTCAATTCCGCACTTTTCCGATTTGGCCTTTACAACTTTGTAAATGGAGAAGGAAGACAAAGCGAGCACCACAAGCATCGGCGCCAAAGTGGCCGCCAGAATGCGGGTTCTTATTGTGCTCTTTGCCAACAGCTTCACCATAGCCCACCAAAAAGGCCCTGCAAACGCGTGCAAGGGTATGAGAAATAATGCCGTTTCGGATTTTATTTGAAACGTAAAGCGATTCAGCTCACGTCCCTGAAAGAAAATCAAGCTTGTGGTATAAGTAGCTTATTTGACTGGTGTTTGTCAAGAAAACAAAATCTCACCCCTTTTTTGCCCCAAAACATGCCCGGCAGCGGATAAAACCCCTCTTCATGGCCGTCCTTTATTCTGCATGAAAACTTAAAAAAGACGGAGGTTACGCCGGAATAACAGCAAAACCCAAGCAACATTTCCCCCTGCACCCAACATCACACCACTGCAACCCAAAGCTTGTTTTCCCAAAATTGATACTGCGGCAAACCAATTTCCTGCACCGGTTGCAGCAGCCCCTTGCAAGTGTGTGCCCGCACTGTTTTTATGGTTTTTCGCACGCCCCCCGCATATTAAAAAAAACCGCATCCGCCAGCGCCAGCATGAAAAACAACACCGCCAGCAAAAATCAGGTAGCTTTGCCGGGCGTTCCAAACGCCTTAAAACAAGACGATTTCTTGCAGCTGGAGCGATTTTAAGATAGTGTCGCCCCCATTCAACTTCTGTTTAATTGGTTCACCCTTGAAAAGCTATAGCCAAAAAAATGCCCGGCGAAATTTCGCCGGGCATTTGTACGTTCTTATGCAGGACTTCTACTTCGTTCCGGTGCGGAACATTTCCCAATATTTTTCATGAATTTTGGTGGCTTCACCCAGGTTCATGGTAATTTCCGACCCTTTCAGGTCTTCCTCCGTGGGAGAAATCACATGGCTTTTCTTCAGTTCCTCTGGAAGCTCGGCCTGTGCGGCTTCGCTTGCGGTGGAATATTTGAACTCTTCAACCGCCAACACGCCGTTTTCCGCGTTGAGCATGAAGTCGATGAACTTATGCGCGTTTTCAGGATGCTCGGCCCCAACCGGAATCACAAAGCTGTCTACCCATACGATGCCGCCTTCCTTGGGGTAGATGAACTCAAGATTGTCGTTTTCTTCCCAGGCGAGATAGGCTTCTCCGTTCCAGATAGATCCAATATATGTTTCCTCCACAGCCATGGGCTGGGTTGCGTTGTTGGAGGAGAAAACCCGCACATTGGGCTTAAGCGCCACCAGCCATTCATAGGCGGCCTTTATTTCATCCTCTTTCACGCTGTTGCTGGAATAGCCAAGCGCAAGCAGGGCAATGCCCAGAGAGTCGCGCATGTCGTCCGGCATCAACACCCGGCCCTTGAACTCGGGGCGGGCGAGATCGGCCCAGCTTGTCACCGTAGCCGGGTCAATATACTTTTTATTCACCAAAATTCCGGAAGAGCCCCAGAGATAGGGAATGGAATAATCGTTATTCGGGTCAAACTCCAGCCCCAGCAAATTCTTTTTGATGTGTTTGTAGTTGGGCAGCTTGGACTTGTCTATTTTGGCGAGCATGCCTTCCTGTTGCATCTGGTCTATAAAATAAGTGGAAGGAATTATCAGGTCATAGCCCTTTCCGTCCAGAAGCTTCAATTTGGCGTACATATCCTCGTTGGAATCATAAGTGGAATATACAATCTTGATTCCATATTTCTGCTCGAACGCATTAATGGACTCCTGGGGGATATATTCCGACCAGGCGTAAACGTTGAGCACCTTCTCCTCCTCTGCCCTGGCCATGCCCGCAGACACCGCCAGCATGCAAAAAGATAGAACCATGAACTTAAGAAGTTCCTTCATTACTGCCTCCTTGTTTTCAGCAGAATTTGCGCCGCCAGCACAAGAACGACCGTGACGACGAACATGATTGTGGAAAGGGCGTTGATGTCCGGCTTTACGCCCAGTTTCACCATCGAATAGATGCGCAGCGGAAGAATTTCAAAACCCGCCCCCTGCACAAAAAAGCTGATCAGCACGTCATCCATGGAAAGCGTGAAAGACAGCAGCCACCCGGCAGCCACCGCAGGCAGAAGCAAAGGCAGAATGACGTGCAAAAATGCCTTGGTTTCGCTGGCTCCCAGGTCGCGCGCGGCGCTTACCAGGTCTTCATCCATTTTCTGAATGCGCCCCATCAGGGTGACCACCACAAAAGGAGTGCAAAGCACCACATGGCTGATCAGCAGGGTAATAAAGCCCAGCGGCACATTTACAAGAATGAAGATAATCAGAAGGGAAATGCCCATCACTATGTCGGGCGACACAGTGAGCAGATAAACGCCCCCGTTCAAAACGCGCCGCCCCACAAAACGGAACCGGGTGAGCGCCAGGGCCATGACCGTGCCGAGCACAGTCGCGATTGTGGAGGCGGATACGGCCAGAATAAGCGAATTCATGGCTGCGCTGATGATTTCCTTGTTGCCGAGCATCAGCTTATACCACTTGAGGTCAAACCCGGTCCAGATCGCGAAACGCCCTTTATTGAAAGAAAAAATGATTACCACCACAATAGGCAGGTACATGAACACATAAACCAGAAAGGTATAAACCCAGACAAGATACCGGGATTTGCGCGCAGCCATTACTTGCCCTCCCCGGCCACACGCCGTTTGCGCGCGGTGAGATGGGTGCCCAAACCCCGCCCCCCTGCGCTTCCCGTGCCCAGGTAGCTTTGGGTGCGCACCGGAGCCGGTTCATAGTCGGTATCAAAATCGCTGCGCTGCGAGCTCATTTTCAGGCTCCACTTATAGCCCAGCACCATCAGCGCCAACACCAGGGTCAATATGCTGCTGGTGGCTGCCCCCAAGGGCCAGTCCGGAACAGGCTTGGTGAACTGCATCTGAATATAGTTTCCAAGCAGCAGCCCCTTGCCCCCGCCCAGCACATCGGGCACATAAAACAGGGTAAGCGCGGGCAGAAACACCAGAATGCAGCCCGACATGATCCCGGGCGCTGTAAGCGGCAAAATCACATGCCAGAAAGTGCGCAAAGAACCCGCCCCAAGATCGTTGGCCGCGTCTATCAGCCGGGTGTCTAGCTTCTCCACCGCGGCATAAATCGGCAAAATCATGAACGGCAGCATGGTGTAGGCAAGCCCCACCAGCACCGCGAATTCGCTATACATGAACGAAACCGGCTCGCTGGTGATATGCAGAAATTCAAGCAATTTACTCAGCATCCCGTTGTTTTGCAGAATGTTGATCAAGGCATAGGTGCGGATGAGCGAACTGGTCCAGAAAGGGATGATTATCAGCAACAGCAGCCAGGGGCGTATCTTCTGCGGAGCGCGGGCCATGATGTAGGCAAAAGGGTAGCCCACAATCAGGCAGATAAAAGTGGAGGCAAGGGCAAGCCAGAAAGAATCGAAGAAAATGGTGAGAAACGAAGGGGAAACCAGCCTCCGGTAATTGTCCAGAGTGAAATCCGGCAGCACATAGGACAATTTGTCCGGCTCAAGAAAAGAAATAATCAGCACAAACAGGTTGGGCAGCAGGGCGAACACAATCAGCCATATTGCCACTCCCGCAATGCAAAATCTCGTAAGCGGGCTAAGTTTCTTCATCGTGCAAAACCACTTCCCAGCCATTAATCCAGGTTACAGCCACACGCTCCCCTGGGGTGTAGTCGATGTCTTCATCGTCTTCATTGAAAAATTCCGCGGCCATAAGCTCAAGCCCGGTATCCAGGCGGATGGAGATATCAACCGTCGCCCCCTTATACACAGTCTCAATGATCTCTCCCGCCAGAAAAGGCGGCTTTTGCAAATGCTCTTCCTCAACCTTCAGGTCTTCGGGGCGAAGCAGGATATTTACTTTTGCGCCGTTATCAAACGCCAGGTCGCTGTGAACCCGAAACTCCCGCCCCTCCACAACCGCTCTGTACGCATGGGTGGAGTCCGGCAGGTCAGAGGCTATCGGCTGCACAATCTCTCCGCGCAGCACATTGATGTCCCCCACAAACCGGGCCACAAACATGTTTTTTGGTTCTTCATAAATTTCCACCGGGCTGCCGATCTGCTCAATCAGGCCCTGGTTCATCACCACCACCCTGTCGCTCATGGCAAGCGCCTCTTCCTGGTCGTGGGTCACAAAAACAAAGGTGATGCCGAGCTGCCGCTGCAAATGCTTGATTTCCATCTGCATATGCTTGCGCAGCTTGAAATCCAAAGCCGAGAACGGCTCGTCCAGAAGCAGCACCAGAGGGTTGTTCACCACCGCGCGGGCAATGGCCACACGCTGCTGCTGCCCGCCCGAGAGTTGACTGGGGAAG
>CAZJFJ010000056.1:0-12549 GCA_964545305.1 uncultured Desulfovibrionaceae bacterium | reverse complement strand
CCGCAGCAGCCACACAGGGCACAGGCAGGAAAAACCAAATGAAAATATTCAAAGAGGCCACAGCGCGTTCATTTTTCACTTCCCTTCACCGGAAACTGCTCTCCAAGCAGAAGGCTGGGCATCAAACGCCAAAACAAAACAATTCCCTACATGATTTCAAAAAACCAGCTTAAAAGAATCCGTTCTTATTAAAAAAAAGAAAAACTCAGCAGCACAAACCACAAAGCATACCTGCGGGCTAGGAAAACCGCTCCCGCTAACGCTCCCCGTCAATCATCCGCCAAGCCTGAAAGCGGCGCCAATGGAAACAGGGTTAAACACTTTGACAAAAAAACTCAAACTGGCTAATTGTAAATCTCATGCCAAGATATAGGCCAGAACTAGTGAATTTTTTCCTAAATCCGACCGCTATCTTGGCATAAATTTCCCCCAAACGCGCCTATGCGCACACATTGCAAGGAGGAATGCATGTCCGCTGATTTGAAGAATTTTCCACCCCCGGCACCTTTACCAAATACCCATGTAAAAGGGCCCGAAGCCCGCGTGGAGCTGGTAAAGCTTGCCAGAAAAGACCCTGACGCTTTTTGGGCTTCCCGTGCCAAAGAGCTTCTGCATTGGGCCGAACCCTGGCACACGGTGTCCGATTGCGACCTGAGCGCAGGCAAAATCGGGTGGTTTTTGGGCGGCAAGCTCAATGTCTGCTACAACTGCGTTGACCGCCATGTTGAAGCAGGCCGTGGACACAAAACAGCAATAATTTGGGAACCGGACGATGGAGGCGAACCGATCAAGATGACTTACATTGAGTTGCTTGATCAGGTAAGCCGCTTCGCCAACGTGATGCTTGATCTCGGCATGAAAAAGGGCGACAGAGTGTGCATTTACATGCCCATGATTCCCGAGGCGCTCATAGCCATGCTGGCATGCACCCGCATTGGGCTTATCCATACGGTTGTGTTTGCGGGCTTTTCCGCCGCAGCCCTTGCCGACCGCATCAATGACTGCGAAGCCAGACTTTTGATTACCGCGGATGTTGTGCCCCGGGCCGGAAAGAAAATTCCGCTCAAGGCAAATGCCGACGAAGCCCTTCAATCATGCCCCACCTGCCGCACCACCATTGTGGTAAACCGCGGCGACACCAAGATCAAGATGAACGATTATCATGATTTCTGGTGGCATGAACTGATGCAGAACCCCTATTGCGCAGTGGGCTGCCCGCCTGCGCCCATGGATTCCGAAGATATGCTGTTCCTGCTTTATACTTCGGGCAGCACCGGCAAGCCCAAAGGCGTTGTTCACACCACCGGCGGCTACCTCGCCTATGCCGCGCACACCACCCAGTGGGTATTCGACCTTCAGGAAGACGACATTTACTGGTGCACCGCCGATGTGGGCTGGATTACCGGACATTCTTACTCTTTGTATGGCCCTCTCGCCCTCGGCGCGACAACGCTGATCTTTGAGGGTGTGCCGAATTACCCCCAGCCTGACCGCCTATGGCAGATTGTGGACAAGTTCGGCGTAACCATTCTTTACACCGCCCCCACTGTGATCCGCTCGCTGATGCGCGAAGGAACTCAGTGGCCCGAAGCCCATAAAATGGAAACTCTGCGCATCTTGGGCAGCGTGGGCGAGCCCATCAACCCGGAAGCATGGCTCTGGTATCACAAATATGT
Source organism: uncultured Desulfovibrionaceae bacterium (assembly GCA_964545305.1). Lineage (GTDB taxonomy): Bacteria > Desulfobacterota > Desulfovibrionia > Desulfovibrionales > Desulfovibrionaceae > RGIG1962. Next base: position 10,873 of record CAZJFJ010000056.1, on the reverse strand, counting down.
GGGGCACGGCAAAGCCCCGGTTGTGGACACATGGTGGCAAACTGAAACCGGCGGCCTGATGATTTCGCCCCTCCCATATGCAAACACCCTTAAACCGGGCAGCGCCACCACCCCGCTGCCGGGCATTGAGGCCGCCATTGTGCGTGACGACGGCAGCGACGCCGATGTGGGAGAATCCGGGCACCTGGTTATCAAAGGTTCATGGCCGGGCATGCTTCGCGGCCTTTACAAGGACGACGAACGCTTCCGCCAAAGCTACCTTGAACGCTTCCCCGGCTATTATCAGGCAGGCGACGGGGCAAGCGTGGACGAAGACGGCGACTTCTGGATTATCGGACGCCTTGATGATGTTATCAACGTATCCGGTCACCGCCTCGGCACTGCGGAGCTTGAGTCCGCCATCGCCTCCCACACCCACGTCGCTGAAGCGGCTGTTGTGGGCATGCCCCACGCGCTCAAGGGCCAGTCGATCTATGCCTATGTGGTCTTAAAGCAGGGCATTGAGGACGATGGCAGCCTGGTTGGCATTCTGCGCAATCATGTGCGCAGCATAATCGGCCCCATTGCCACCCCGGAAATCATTCAGCTGGTGGAAAACCTGCCCAAGACAAGAAGCGGAAAGGTCATGCGCCGCATTCTCCGTCTGGTGGCGGCCGGCCAGTATGAAAACTTCGGCGACACCTCCACCCTGTCCGACCCGACCATACTGGATGATCTGGTCTCCGGCAGCAAGGAACTGCTCATCAAATAAACCAAAAGCGGGGAGATTTTCTCCCCGCTTTTTTTATCATCTTGTCAAAATACCCCGCCAGGGCTATTTCCTTGAAAATCTTTCCCAAAGAGCAAGCACGTTCTGTTTCTGTTTTTCACAGCTCAGGGCATCAGCCATTTGCTGGCCGTTTCGCATAAGCTCCGGAACAAGGCTATCCCTATCCGCAATCAAATTGACCACATGCTCCACAACAATTGCGAGGCTGATGGGATCTGCGTCAGGCACAACGAACCCGTTGGCCGCAAGCGGCAGGTCAAGCTCGCCGAATCTGCCTTCCCGGCCGCAAAAAGCGGGAGGGGTAAGCCTGGGCAAAGTTAAAAGGCCCGGTATGTCGTGTTCCGCCGGGCGCAAATAATCCCAGCCTCCATAACCGGCGGAAGTAACGGGGATCGCTCCGCAAGCCATAGCTTCAAGCGGCGGCAGGCCAAACCCCTCAGGAAACCCCGCCCCCATGAAAATGTGGGAGTTCTGCATCATTGCGGCTACAATCTCCGGGGTTTTACCATGAATTTCCATCCAGTTGACCGGAATTTTTACCCGCCCCCGTTCTTCCAGAATTTGCATGGCCTGAATGGAAATGGCCCTGTTCTTGCGGGGCATCCAGGCCACATTAATTCTTTTGACTTTTTCAGGCGGGTTGTCTCCAAAAATCACGCTGTTTCCAAAATTTTTATCTGTCCTGAACAAACCGCGGTCAATTCCGGGCCGCAGTATTTGCGAGTCGAAACCAAGATTATCGGCCACGAAATGAGCCACCGGGGAAGAAACCGACAAAAATTCGGCCTTGAGCTGGTTCCATCTGACCCCTTCAGGCATGGCGGAAAGAAGATAAGCCCAGTTCTGCACATAAACCAGATTACGGCAGCCCGCTTTCAAGCCAGGGGCAAGAGCGTTCGGCCACCCTTCCGGTATCATCCAGATATCGGCAGGCTTTAGGTCTACATCCGCCCAATCCACCACAGGAACATCCACGGCCTTTTCAACCAGCCCCTTCTCCCTCACTACAAGGGCGACTGCATGGCCCGCCTGATGGAGGATTTCGGCAAGCTGGCAGATAACATTCAGCCCGCCGGTAATTTTATTCAGCGGAGGTATGAAAAAATAGGTATGCATCAGATCTCCTGCTTATATTTCAAAGATTGGCGCAAGGTCTCACGGTCCATATATTTAACCTCGCCGCCGAGCGGAATGCCCTGGGCCAAACGATAAACCTTTACTTCCGGGAATTCACGGCCGGCAAGATCCCTGATATACTGCGCGGTGGTATCGGCCTCTACCGTTGCCCCCAAAGCCAGAACAACCTCCCGCACCTCGCGCTCAAAAAGCCGTTTGCGCAGCAAATCAAGATCAAGCGCCTCCGGGTGCACGTTGTCCAGGGGCGAGATAAGCCCGCCCAGAACCATATATTGGCCTTTGTAAAATCCGCCTTCCTCCAGCACCAGAAGGCTGTCCCATTCCGAAACAATGCAAAGTACGTCGCGCGCCCGCGCGGGGTCGGAGCAGATATGGCACGGGCTGGCCGCAGCCAGGCTGCCGCAGCGTTCGCAAATGGCGAGTTCGGAATGCAAACGGCACACCCCTTGCCCAAACGCCAAAGCCTCGTGTTCGGGCCATTTCAGCAAAGCCAGGGCGCAACGCAAAGCCGATTTAGGCCCAAGACCGGGCAGACGGGAAAAATGACTGACCAGATTCTGCAAAGGAGCGGGAAGTTTGTTCATAAAAAAAACGGCTCCGCCTAAACGCCAAAGCCGCCCTGGCCGCCAAGCATGCCGGGAATGTTGAGTCCTCCGGCAAGTTTCGCCATTTCCGACTCCAGCATTGTTTTCGACTGCGCCAGCGCCGCGTTCGCCGCAGCGGCAAACAAATCTTCCAGCATTTCACGATCGGAGCTTCCAAATACGGCCGGTTCTATTCTTACCCGGATTATCTCCTGCCGTCCGTTGGCCACCACTGTAACCATGCCTCCACCGCTGCTCGCCTCCACTTCTTTGCGCCCGAGTTCATCCTGAATCTGGGCGATCTTACCCTGCATTTCCTGGGCCCGCTTAAAAATATCGCCAATATTGCTCATGTCCACATTTGTCCCTTTCAGTCCTTATTTTTTCGCTCTTATTCATGCTCGGGCAGGCAATCAAGAAGATACGCGCCCATTTTTTCCTTGAGAAGCAACACCACAGGGTGCTCCTGCGCCTCTCGCCGCAAATCGCCCCTGGTTTTGGCTTTGAACCGTGGAGGCAAAATTTCAACTGTCAGCTCCCGTCCGCAAAATTCCCCGGCAAGCCGGGAAAGCGCGTTCCGCTGTTCTGTACGGCAAAGATGCTCGAAAGAAGTATCGCTGGGGCATTCAATAACAAGCCGGTTTCCCTGAATCGCCCCCCTGCCTTTGTTCAGAAGAGCCGGATTCACTGTGGAAACAGGCCCTGGGCCGACATCCACCCCCTCGCCGCCGCCACTCTCAGACGCGGCTTCCTCCGCATCCTGCCCGGCCGGCCCGAATTCATCAACAAGCGCATCAAGCGCATCATCACCGCCACCGGAAAGAGAAGGCGAAGGCAGGTTTTCACTCCCCATTGCAGGAGCGCCGGAATCTCCGGCTATCAAAGATTTTTTTTCACTTCGCCGGGCCTGGCAAAAGCCGATAAATTTTTCCCATTGCATCACAGCCAGTGAATCTGAAAAAACATCTTCCTCCGCAGCGGGCTGCATATGAGCTTCCGCAGGCGGGTCCTGTTTGCCCCCGCTATCGCCCGTTGCAGGAAGAGAAGAAAGGCCGTCCGGTGTGAAAGGTATGCCCCGGCCCTGTTTTTCAGGCCTTATTCCCTGCCCTGAGGGATTTAAAGAACGGCCCGCTCCGGCATGTTCTTCATCGTCCGGGCCGGAGAATTCCCCGTCCGATGCAAAAACCATATCGGCGTCAGACAGTTCAGAACCGGCCAGGCCGCCGTAAGATTCCTGCCAGGCCTCGTCGTCCGGAGGATTGCCGGGCCGGAAAGGCGGATTGTTTTCCAGGTCTTGGCCGAGAGAGGGATCGCTTTCGTATGGATTTGCAGCGTTTTCAGGCGGATTCACAGGCGGCGTGGCTGCCCCGTGCGCTATGGATTCAGCAGTTTTTTTTTGAGCCGGGCCTTTCAAATCGGCAGAAGTTTCAACGGATGCCGCCGCGGCAGACCCGGGTTCCGCCGCCTTGCCAACCGGAAGGGCTGCTTTCCCGCTGCCCTGCCCGGCTTTTTCTTCAACCGTGCCGGAGGCGGAACTTCCTCCAGAAGCCGGGCTGAAACCTGGAATGCCCGACACCGGAATCAAACTTGGCAGCATGGCAATGTTCAAAAGAAGAAGCTCAAGAGCCTGCCCCGGTTCCAGGCTTTGCAGGACGCGGCGCTGGCCTTCCAGGGTAAGTTGCCAGTTGGCGTGAATATGCGCAACGGGAAGGCTGTTTGCCGCTTCAAGCCAAACGGCGCCTTCCTCCTGGCTGAAATTCAAAAGAGCAAACGCCTTTTCACCCGCCTGCCGGAGCATGAACAGATTGCGCCAGAGCAAGGTCAGCTCACGCAGGAAAAACCCCATATCCACCCCCTGGCCCAGCAATTCCTCCACTACCCTGGCCGCCAGCAAAGGATCCTGCCTGAACGTGGCTTCAATAATCTGAAAAAAAATGTCCTGCCCGGCAAGGCCAAGCACATTCTGCACATCGGAAACACTCAGGCGCCCCTGACCAAGGGCGAGCACCTGCCCCAGAAGCGACATTCCATCGCGTACGCTGCCCGCCGCCCGGCGGGCCAGAAGGCCTACCGCCTCATCATCATACTCTATGCCCTCGCGGGAAAGCACGCTGTTCAAATGATCTTTAAGTTCCTGGGGAGCAAGCTGCTTGAAGGTAAAATGCTGGCACCGGCTGATGATGGTCGCGGGAAACTTGTGAGGCTCGGTAGTGGCGAGAATGAACGTTACCCGGGCGGGCGGCTCTTCAAGGGTTTTCAGCAAAGCGTTGAAGGCCTCGCGCGTAAGCATATGAGCTTCATCAATAATAAATATCTTGAACCGCCCTTCCAGCGGCGCGTATCCGATATCTTCCTTCAGACGCTTGGCGTCGTCAATGCCACGGTTGGAGGCCCCGTCGATCTCCTGAACGTCAACGGCTATTCCCTGTGTGATCTGGCGGCAGCTTTCACACTCGTTGCAGGGCTCAGGCCCCGGCCCCCGTTCGCAATTGAGCGCCTTGGCGAAAATTCGTGCAATCGTGGTTTTGCCCACCCCGCGCGTGCCGGAAAAAAGGTAGGCCGGAGCCACCTTTCCTTCCGCAGCCGCGCGCGACAAAATCGTCTTGGTCGCGGCCTGGCCCGCCACCTCGGCAAACAGCTGGGGACGATATTTGGCGGTAAGGGGGAGTGAAGATTTTATATTCAATTGCATCTCGCTATGTCTAAATAACTTTTATTCTTACCGGAAAAGAAAACCCATTACAAGCCTCTTGAATTAGCCCTGGTATTAGTATATCTTAAAGATACGCCCATTCCGGCGCAAAAGTGCCGTCAAAGCAGTGTCAAGTATATAACATGTAGATGGAATATGAATAGCAAAAAAGACCTGTTGAGCCTTTTTTCCCTATTCCGAAGGCTCCCCCGGCCTTTTTCGGCCTTGGCGGGTTTCACTGTTTTGGGTGCGCTGTCACTCCTGCTGTTTTACGCCTATTTCAACGACGATTCCCGTCAATTTTCAAATGAAAGCAGTCCGCCCCCAGCCCTTGGCGGCCTTTTTTCAGAGAGTCTTTTCTCCCGCATTTTTGAAGCAGAGGAAGTTCCTTCCGGCCAAAACAGAAAACCAGCTGAACCAGTCCCGCTCATTCCATACAATAATGAAAAACGCGGCCCGCTTGATTTCAGCCTGCATGTGCTTGGCTCCGGCGGCGGGCCAACCCTGTTTGTGGTTGGCGGCATCCAGGGTGACGAGCCGGGCGCATTTTCAGCCGCCTCACTGCTGGTGACCCATTATGAAATAACCAAAGGCCGGTTGATTGTTGTGCCCAACCTGAACTTCAACAGCATCGTCCTGCGCGACCGCGGGCCGAACGGCGACATGAACCGCAAATTCGCGGCGCTGTCGCCCCAGGACCCGGAATACAATACCATTGCCAAAATAAAATCTCTGCTGCTTATGCCCCAGGTGGATGCAATTCTGAACATGCATGACGGCAGCGGATTTTACCGCCCGGACTGGGAAGACACCATGCGCAACCCCAAACGCTGGGGGCAAAGTGTAATTATTGATCAGGCCAATATCGGGGGCGATGCTTTCGGAGACATGGAAAAGATTGCAAAACGTACTTGGCCGCACCAATCTGCAATTGCTTGAACCCGCCCACAAATATCACCTGAAAAACACCCACACCGCGCTCGGCGACCATGAAATGGAAAAAACCCTCACCTATTTCGCCATAACCAACGGCAAACCCGCCTTTGGGGTGGAGGCATCCAAAAATTTCAGCCTTCCCGTGCGCGCCTACTATCATATCCAGGTGCTTGAGTCATTTATGACCTCTATGGGCATTGAGTTTAAACGCAAGTTCGACCCCACCCCGGAAGGACTGACCGTTGCCCTGAGCAGCGACCTTGAAATTCACTTCCCCCAGAACCACCTGACCGTCCTGCTTGAGGATTTGAGCAACGAAATCAATTATTTCCCGGCCCAAAAGGGGGAAGAGATCAAATTCACCGCTTCGTCCCCCCTGATCACCATAGTGCCCAACCCAAAAAACAAAAGCCTCTACATTCTTTATTATGGGAATCGCCCGGTTGCCCATATCCGCCCGGATTATATGGATTTTTCCAACGATCTTGACGGCGTGGACATTGAAGCGGATGGCAAGCAGCGAAATGTGCTCTGGGGTGAAGTGGTCAGCGTAAACGACAACCTGCTGGTAAAAGGCATCCCCGGATACAGGATAAACGCCATCGGAGCTCAGGTGGGGAAAGGAACAAGCGAATGCGAATACCCAATCAAAAGGTCCGACTTTGAAAGCCGCTTCGCCCTGAACAAGGCTTCCAGCCTGTTCCGGGTAGAGGTGTACAAACAGCATGAAAACGGACGGCCGGACAGTTTCGCCGGCATGTTCCTGGTCAGCTACCCCATGAACACCGCCAGAAACTCCAAGCCTCTCCTGCCGGGAGTGGAAGGCAAGGAAACGCTGCTCGGATATTAACGCGTTTTATTAACTTTGAACGGATATATTTCCAACAAAAAGGCGGTGGCCGCTACGCCGGCGCACACGGGCCTTGCCTGCACTTAGAGCATTCTGCTATCGAAAACAGCTGCACGCTTTGATGGCCTGAAATGCCGCCCGACTCGAAGGCGCAGACGAAACCGCGTTTCAGCGTAAAACGCCAGGAGCGGGGAGCCTCTCAAATCCAAAAAACTCCAGGGCCTGTTAACTCCTCAAATAATTGCTCAACAGTCGGCAAAGCCGCCCTGCAATCATTTGGCGGCAAGGATTTGAAGACAAATCCCTGCGAGCGTTTCAAGTGTGAAATGCTCCAATGGCGCGGCTTCAGGCGCTAATCGCTCCATAAACCCAGGCCTTCCGCACAAGAGTAAAAACCGAACGCTCCGGCTATAAATTTATGGAAGCTTGCTCGCCTTTTCCGGCCCGGCGGGGTAAAATTCTTTGAGTTCGCGCAAAATCTGGGCATCGGCCGGGAGAAACTCCAGGTAGCCAACATCATTGGGGCTCACCCAGGCCAAGGCGTCATGCCCTTCAATCATCATGGGCGTATTCGAAAACTCGCGAACGTGATAGAAATGCAAGGCTATTATGTATCCGGCGTAGGAATGCTCTTCGCTTTTCCAGTATTCACAGTCACTTACCTCAATCCCCAGCTCTTCCTTAAGCTCACGGGCCAAGGCCTGCTCCCGGGTTTCATCCGGCTCGATCTTTCCCCCAGGAAACTCCCAGAAACCTTCCCCCCGCTTCCCGGGAGAACGCCGGGCGGCAAGGAAACAGCCATCCTTCCAGACAATTCCGGCAACCACCTGAATTTTTCTCACTCCGCCCCCATATTCTGAAGCCCCTGTTTACGCGCTTCAAATTCGGCAAGAACTCCTTCAAGCTTCTCCATTTCTTCCATAACTGTGTCCAGTTCATCACCCAACCTGGCAAATTCGGCCAGAAGCTCCGAAGTTTTTTCCTGATCCGCATAAATCTCGGGACGAGCGAGCTGCTCCTCCACTTCAGACTGGCGGCCAAACAATTTTTCAAGCGCAGCCTCGCACTTGGCATAAGCGTCCTGGTGCGGCTTGAACTCGCGGGAAAGTTTATTGCGAAGCTCGGCCTGCTCGCGGCGCAAGGCCTTGAGCTGCTCTTTATTCAAAGCAACTTTTGCTTCTGCCGCAGGCCCTTCAATGAAAGCGCCCGGGCCGCCTCCACCCGTCCCGCCTACCGAGGCGGCCGCCTCCTGGGAACGCTTGCGGTTGTATTCTTCGTAGCCGCCTGAATATATATTCAGGCCGCCCGGCAGGAATTCCCATATCTCTTCCGCCGCTCTGGCCAGAAGATTACGGTCGTGGGCAACCATAAGCAGGGTGCCGTTGAAGTTTTCCAGGGCTTCAATCAAAGTGTCGCGGCTTTCAAGGTCCAGATGGTTGGTGGGTTCGTCCAGCACCAAAAAATTGCAGCGGGCCAAAAACAGCGCAGCCAGGCACAACCGACTTTTTTCCCCGCCCGAAAGGGTTTCCACCTTTCGCTCGAAGTATTCCTGCCCCAGCAAAAAAAGCCCGAGAACGCTCATCAGCTCTTCCTCGATGGTGCGTGGGTCCGAAAGGCGGCGAATTTCCGTCAGCACACTGTTTTCCGGGTTCAGCGTCTCCATCTGGTGCTGGCTGAAATAGCCCAGTCTTACGCCTGACCCTTTGCTCAAGACCCCGAATGTGGCCTCGCGCAGGCCTACAATCACTCTCAAAAAAGTGGTTTTGCCGCAGCCGTTGCCGCCGACCATGGCAATCCGCTGTCCTCGATAGATATTAAAACTGAAATCGGAAAACTGGACTTTGCCGTTATCCGGAAACGCGTAGCCCAAACCCGTCGCAGCCATGATGTTGTTGTCGCAGCGCTCCGGTTCGGGCCATTTGAAATCAAGCTCTTTTCGCTTGGCCTCGGGCCGGTAGTTCTCCAGCTCCTGCTCCAGGCGTTTGGCCATTTTCTGGCGCGAAGCCGCCTGCCTAGCTTTGTTGGGCTTGGCGCGAAAACGGCGCACAAAGTCCATTTTGCGCTCAATTTCCTCGGTAAGCTTTCTGGCTTCACGCTCCCGCTGCTCTTCCAGCTCTTCCTGCGTTTCCACAAACTGAGAGAAATTGCCCCGCTTGTAAACGGGCCTGGATGCGCCAAGATAAAGGACATGGGTGCTCACATTATCCATAAACACCAGGTCGTGAGCCACAAACACCAATACTCCCTGGTAGGAGGTCACAAACTTTTCCAGCCATTCCACCGCATCAAGGTCCAAATGGTTGGTGGGTTCGTCCAGAAGCAGAATATCGGCACCCGCGGTCAGCACCTTGGCAAGCTTCGCCCGTTCCCGCCAGCCGCCGGAAAGCTGACGCAGCGTACGCCCAAGCTTGCGTTCGTTGAACCCAAGCCCGGACAACACCGCTCTGGCCCTATGCTCAGGGTTGTATCCGTAAAGTTCTTCCAGCTCAGCCTGCCGCACGGCAAGCATGGTCATTCTTTCTTCATCGTTGTTGTCGTGCGCCTCTTCCCATTCCAGCCAGAAATCATTCCAGTCGGGCAGCACTTCCAGCACCCAGTCAAGCAGCACATGATCCAGCTCTTCTTCAGACAGTTCCTGCTGCACATAGCCTACGCGAGCGGTGCGGGGTATGATTACCCTGCCGTTGTCGGCAAGTTCCGCTCCGGCCAGAATCTTGAGAAAAGTGGTTTTGCCGCAGCCGTTGGGGCCGCACACACACAGTCTGACTCCATCCGCGAGATCAAGCGAGAAGTCGTTTAAAATTACATTTGCGCCAAATGATTTTGAAATATTTTGAATGCTAAGACTCATCCACTCCACCCATAATATGAAATAATCCGCAAACTACACCAGCAAGCCCATAATTACAACCATCCCCGCAATGCTTATATTTGCATGCCACTCCCTTAAAAACATTGACAAAAGCCTCTACATGCATGAGTATAATATTGTGTATAATACCTTATGAAATTCAACATATTATCTTTTATTTCTAACCAGGAGGATTCAATGAATAAGCTAGCTGCCGTTTTATCCGTGTTTGTTTTTCTACTTGTAGCGGGCACAGCCCAGGCCCAGCAAAGCAGGCTTTCATCCTCGATCAACGGGATCGACTGGATGTCGACCACCCAGGCTGAAAAACTTGCTTTTGTTGAAGGCATCAACTATGCAATCGCAATCGAGTTTGAAATTGAAAAAGTAAGGCAGAAAGAAAACAAGCCTTCCATTATTTCTCCTTTTGAACAGGCTTGGGTCAAAAAATTCTCCAGCTATACCACCAGCCAGATTGTACAAGAAATTGACCACTTTTATAAAGAGAGCCGCGAAAGACTCAACGTGTCGCTGGGTCGGGTGATCTGGTACGAAATGCTCAATCCCCAAAATTAGGGATTGTTAAAAATTAAAGATTAGGAGAACGAAATGAAACATATTTTCACAGTGTGCGTCATGAGCCTTGCCATTTCTCTGGGTACTCTGGCCTGCACCAACATGACCAAAACAGAACAGGGCGTTGTTAGCGGCGGCGCCTTAGGCGCTTTGGGCGGAGCGGGCATCGCCGCCATTGCCGGAGGCAGCGGAACGATAGGCGCGCTTGTAGGTGCGGGCGCCGGCGCGATAGCAGGCGGCGTTATCGGCTATAAGGAAGAACATAAATAAACTGGGTTTTCTCAATCAATACTCACCCGTTTAGCGGGCTCTACACAATCAGAACCGCCCCTGGACAAGGGGCGGTTTGCCCTGGCCCTGTAAGGGCCCTGGTATCAGCCGCACTGTTAACAGCGCTTATTCCGATGTCTGCGTTGATTCCTGGCTACCCATAAATGGGTCTTTGTGCTCAATTAAACTGTGTTGGTCGGATATCTTG
>CAZJFJ010000055.1:0-12635 GCA_964545305.1 uncultured Desulfovibrionaceae bacterium | reverse complement strand
AATGCTCTGCAAGGATTTGAAGACAAATCCTTGCCGCCAAATGATCGTAGGGCGGCAAAGCCGAGCGTTAAGCAATCATTTGAGGCGTTAACTGCTCTAATAAAGAGGAAAATTATGAATATAGTTGCAATTATCCCTGCCAGGATGGGTTCTTCCCGTTATCCGGGCAAGCCCCTGGCCGACATTTTGGGCATGCCCATGCTGGGGCATGTGGCCTTGCGCACCGCAATGAGCAGCCGTTTGTCCGCCACCTATATTGCCACCTGCGACCAGGAAATAATGGATTTCGCTAAAAGCATAGGAATTCCGGCGATTATGACCGCCGACACGCATAACCGCTGCACCGACCGGACTGCCGAAGCGGTGCTCAAAATTGAGCGGGAATCCGGAAAAAAAGTGGACATAGTGGTGATGGTGCAGGGCGACGAGCCCATGACCACCCCGGAGATGATTGACGCGGCCGTGGAGCCGATGCTCAACGATTCTTTGGTGAACGTGGTCAATCTTATGGCCGATATCCCAAGCCTTGAGGATTTTGAAAATCCGAACGAGGTCAAGGTGGTGGTGAACCTCAAAAATGAGGCTCTTTATTTTTCGCGCGAGCCGGTTCCTTCCCGCAAAAAAGGGGTGGACAAGGTTCCCATGAAAAAACAGGTTTGCATCATTCCTTTCCGCCGTGACTATCTCATGCATTACAACGGCCTTCCTGAAACTCCGCTGGAAATCATCGAGTCTGTGGATATGATGCGGATTCTTGAGCACGGGGACAAGGTGCATATGGTGCAGACCGATGCGAAAACCTTGAGTGTGGACACGCCTGAAGACAGAATCGCCGTGGAGGATCAGATGCGCGGCGACCCGCTGCTGGAACGGTACATGAAATAATTTTGCAGAAGGGAAGGATTTTTTCCTTCCCTCTGTTTTTCAATCCACTGAAAGCTCACGCGCTGAGCCGGGGAGGAAAGCTTTGAAGCTGGAAACCAGGATATTGTTGCACCTGCGGGAAATTTACCGCTCCCTGTTCACCTGGATTCCTGCCGCACCCGGAACGCTGCTGCGCTGGCTGGCTTTCAAGCCTCTGTTCAGAAAAAGTTCGTCCTACCGTCTGGGAGTTGGGGTGTTTATCCTCGGCTTTGGCAATATCAGCTTGGGGCGGGACGTATCCATGAACCGCTATTCTTCCCTTACTTCCGACCGGGGGCAAATCACCCTGGGCAACCGGGTCTATTTGGGCGATTTTTCCATTATCTCCGGAGACGATGGAGAGGTGAGCATCGGCAACAACGTTCTGATCGGGCCGAACTGCCTGATCCAGGCCGCCAACCATCGCTTCGACCGGATGGATATTCCGATTATGGATCAGGGGCATGTGCCGGGCAAGGTGGTTATTGAAGATAATGTGTGGATCGGCGCGGGCGTGGTTGTTTGCCCCGGCGCGCATATCGGCGGCGGCGCGGTGATCGGGGCCGGATCCGTGGTTGCAGGTGAAATTCCGCCGAAAGCGGTGGCTGTGGGAGTTCCCGCGAAAGTGATGAAGTTCAGGGGAGAATCATGAAAATAGCGATTACCACATCCAGTTTTGGAAAATTTTCCGCCGAACCGCTGAACCTGCTCAAGGAAAAAGGCCTGGAGCTGGTTTTAAACAGTTACGGGCGGGCTCTCAAGCCGGAGGAAACCGCGGAACTGCTTTCCGGCTGCGCGGGGGTGATTGCGGGAACCGAGCGCTATGGGCGCGGCCTGCTGCAGTCTTTGCCTTGCCTGAAAGTGATTTCCCGGTGCGGCGTGGGTATGGACGGCATTGACCATGAAGCCGCCGGGGAATTGGGGATAATCGTGCGAAACACTCCCGGTGCCCCTACCCAGGCGGTTGCGGAGCTGGTGGTGGGAATGGCGCTTGATCTGGCGCGCGGAATTTCCAGGCAGGACCGCGACATTCGGAATGGCAAGTGGCGGAAGCATATGGGCTTTCTGGTGTCGGCCATGAGAATAGGCATAATCGGAATGGGCCGCATAGGCCGGGCGGTGGAGGAGAAGTTCTCCGCTTTGGGGTCTGTGTGCGCTTATAGCGATCCTTATGTGGAGAACGGGCCTTGCACCCGGATGGAGCTTGACGAATTGCTGGGCTGGGCCGATCTGGTAAGCGTGCATGTGCCCGGCAGCCCGGATGGGAGGGCGGTGCTTGACGCTTCAAAACTGGCACTGCTCAGGCAGGGCTCCTATCTGATCAACTGTTCCAGAGGGGGCGTGGTTGACGAAACTGCTCTTTATGCGGCTCTTGAGAACGGACGGCTGGCCGGCGCGGGGCTGGACGTGTTTGAAGACGAGCCGTATGCGGGGCCGCTTGCGGGCCTTGAAAATGTTGTTTTAACTCCGCATGTGGGTTCTTACGCCAGGGAATCCCGCATTGAGATGGAAATTGAAGCTGCCGAGAATCTGGTTGCGGAATTGGGAATTTAAAGGGCAAGTTTGCGGTATTCCGGCATACGGGCCCTGCTTTTCTTTTGCAGATTGGCTGCTAACCTGCTATATTGGTGCCGGGCGGGCTGATTTTCAGGTTTATAAGGAGTTGCACGGCAGGAGGGGGGGGAATGTTTTTTTCTGCGATAGTCTTTGACTTTGACGGCATCATTGTGGAAAGCACGGAGGTGAAGTCCGCTGCTTTTCACGAGCTGGCCCTGGACTGGGGAGAGGATGCGGCACGAAAGATGGCGGAATATCATGCCAAGAATTTTGGGGTGAGCCGTTTCGCCAAATTTGAATGGTTTTTTAAAAAAGTGCTGGGCAAGAATTTGAGCCCGGAGCTGTCTGCATCTTTGGGCAACCGGTTTTCGTCAATCTGCATGGAAAAAATCATACAAGCTCCTCTGGTGCCCGGATTTACCGATGCTGTTGCCCTGGCTTATGGCCGCTGCCCCCTGTTTGTGGCTTCGGCCACTCCGCAGGAAGAGCTGGAAAGGATTATGACCGCCCGTGGTCTGGACGTATTTTTCAAGGCGATTTACGGATCGCCGCCGGAAAAGGCGGCGAACCTGCAAAGGGCGGTGGATGCCCTGAATGTGCATCCGGCCAGTGTGCTTATGGTTGGAGACAGTCAGGCGGATTATCAGGCGGCAAGAAGCGTGGGAACGGATTTTTACGGAAGGGGAGAGCAGTTCAAGGCCAGCGGATACCCTTGGGGCAAAGACCTCAGAGAGCTGGTTATTTATCTGGCCCACAAAACAGGTGAGGCTTGAATCTTTTAGAGGTGTGATTATGGCTGATTATCTGGTGACTGGAGTTGGCGGTTTTATCGGGGCGGCGGTTGCCGCCAGGCTTATTGCGGCTGGGCACAAGGTGGTGGGGGTGGACAACCTGACCACCGGATATGCCGAAAATGTCCCTCAGGGCACAGAATTTTTTAAGGCCGACTGCCAGGATGCCGCACTCTACGAACAGTTGCCCTTGCGCAAGTATAACGCTATTTTGCATATTGCGGGGCAAAGCAGCGGCGAAATAAGCTTTGATGACCCGGTTTATGATTTGCGCACCAACGCCGAATCCACCCTTCATCTTCTCAAGTTCGCGCTTAAAACCGGATGCTCCCGCATGGTTTACGCCAGCACAATGAGTGTTTACGGCATGCAGCCCGACCACCCCGTGAAAGAGGATGCGCCGTGCTTCCCCCATTCTTTCTATGGCGTGGGCAAACTTGCTTCTGAGCATTATCTGCGCCTTTATGAACAATATGGCATAGCCTCGACTACGCTAAGGCTGTTCAACGTTTATGGGCCCGGTCAGAATATGGCCAACCTGCGTCAGGGCATGGTCAGCATTTTCATGGCCATGATGATTGCCGACAACCGCGTTCACGTGAAGGGCTCGCCCGACCGTTACCGCGACTTTGTTTATATTGACGATGTTGTGGACGCGTTTTTGCTTTGCCTGGAAAACCCGGCCTCCAGGGCGGGGGTGTTCAACATTGCGGGCAGCGGGAAAGTGACTGTGGGGCAGTTGATAGAGAAAATGGTCGCGTTGCACCCGCACAAGGTCGAGGTGAAGTTCGAAGGAAGCACCGCAGGGGATATCCCCGGCATATATTCAGCCCCGGAGCATGCTGCAAAGGCCTTGGGATATTTCCCCAAAGTGGGTTTGGAAAAAGGCCTGGCAAAAATGTATGCATGGGCGTCGCAAGCAATGGCGCAGGAAAAATGAGCCTTTAGCCCGGGAATTCAAATGTATCCGCAAGGTAAGAGCAAAGAGCTGTTTGAGGCAATAAGCCGGGTGAACAAGGAGGCATATGCCAGCACCATTCACCTGGCCAATCACGTACTTTCTAAAACTCCATGCTGCGGCCTGCTGGAACACTACGAACTGGGCGCCGCCCCTTGGCATTTTACCCGCCTGCAAATTGCGGGCAGGGTTTTGCGCACTTGGGCAGTTCATCTGGCGGTAATCGGGCTAATGATTCTGGCCCGCTTCGCCCAGGCCCGCGCCGGCCTCAACAACTCCAGAGAACTTGGCAAAAAGGGCAGGAGCATTACCGTGGTGGATATTTTCATCCTGGCGCGCAGGGTGCTGGATGAAAAACGCTTCAAAGACAGCTATTTGCCCGGCCTGCCTGAGGCCCTGGCCAAAAAGGGGCACAGCACCGTCATTTTGGCCCGATTTTACGGCACCAGAAATCCGCGCTGCCTGAAAAAGCTGTTCTCCATCCTGAAGAGGCATAATATCCCGGTTATTACGGAATACGAGCTTTTCAGGTTTTGGGACTGGCTGGCCTTGCTTAAATTCGGCTTTCTTTTTCCCCTCCAAACCCTGAGGCTAGCGAGGCAGCTTCGCCAGGATGCACACCTTTATCAGCTCGCCCACAAGCATTCATGCGAAAAGGGCAACGGCTGCAAATGCCCGCCTTCTCCCCTTGCTTATATTTCTTCCGCTCTGATCCAGTGCCTGGGGCAGAACTACATGTCCGGCGAGGCGCGGCGCCTCGCCGCCAGGCGTCTGGCTGCGCTTCTGCCTGAGGGCTCAAGGATAATCAGCTGGTA
Organism: uncultured Desulfovibrionaceae bacterium; assembly: GCA_964545305.1. Taxonomy (GTDB): domain Bacteria; phylum Desulfobacterota; class Desulfovibrionia; order Desulfovibrionales; family Desulfovibrionaceae; genus RGIG1962. The sequence continues at coordinate 7,611 of CAZJFJ010000055.1, read as the reverse complement.
TGAGAACCAGGTGATGGACAAATGCTTTTACCGGGGCCTTAATGAGGCCGGATCTGATGCCTATACTATAGGCGCGCAACTGCTCACCTGGCCCTCGAACCTGCTGAATAACCATGCCGATTCAGCCGACGGACAGCATGGGGCCGCGCCTGATCTTGTGCTGGTCAACGGGCCTTATTTCCTGCCGGATCTGGCGGAAGAGGCTGTGAGTAAAGAAGATTTTTCAGTGGAAGTGCCCGGCGCGCGGCCCTATCATCCATACCCTGGCGGGCCGGAATACCGCATTGGCCCGGCTCTTCGCTATAAAGAGCTTTTTGAAACGGAAATCGAACCCGACCGGAGTGGCCCGGTGCTGATGCTGCTTTCCTATCATCCGGTTGAAACCGAGAGGGTTCTTCAGCTGGCCAAGCCGCTGGCTGAGAAAGGGGTGAAGCTGGCTTTGCGCTTCCACCCCGCCACGAAATGGCAGGCGTTCGCGCATCTGCTTCCGGTTAACTACTCGCTTGCCGGGGGCCCTCTTCAGGATGCGTTGAAAGGGGCGTCGCTGGTTGTGGGGGCGGGTTCCGGCATTTTGGCCGAGGCTGTGTGCATGGGGCTTCCGGTTATTGCGGTGGAACCGGAAGATGGAACCGGGCTTAACTACTTGCCCGGCTATGGAAAAGGGGAACTTTGGGACAGCATTTCCGGGCCGGAGGGTTTTTCCCCGGCCAGCGACAGGCTTTTGGGAGTGTTTGAACGCGAGCCAGTGCTCAGGCAGGAAAGAATCAAGGTGTTCAGAGGCCTGATGTTCACCAAGCCGACCGAGGAAGCCATTATCCAGGCCTTTGAACTTTAACCTTAAAAGCAGGAATTGAGATGAAAGTTGTAATTTTGTGCGGGGGCAAGGGCACCCGTTTGCGTGAGGAAACAGAGTTCAAGCCCAAGCCGATGGTTGAAGTGGGCGGCTTCCCTGTTGTTTGGCACATAATGCAGCGTTACGCCAAATATGGCTATAAGGATTTTATCCTGGCCCTTGGCTATAAGGCCGAGGTTGCGAAAGAATATTTTTATCATTACCGGATGCGCAATTCCGATTTTACCATAGACCTTGGCAATGGCGATGTGATTACCCACGGGCAGAGCGGGGGCTTTGCCTGCGAAGACTGGCGCATCACCTTGTGCGACACGGGGGAGGACGCCCTGAAAGGGGCGCGGATCAAGCGGGTGGCCAAGCATATCGATACGGACCGGTTCATGGTGACTTATGGCGACGGGGTGGCTGACATCAACATTGAGGAACTGGTGAATTTTCATAAATCCAGCGGCAAAATGGGCACATTCACCGGGGTGCGGATGCCCTCCCGTTTTGGCACCGTGAAAACCGATTCGGATGGAAATATAACTTCCTGGCAGGAAAAGCCCCTGCTGGACGAATATATAAATTGCGGATTTTTCGTATTCAAGCGTGAATTCTTGGCTTACCTCTCGGAAGAGGAATCCTGTGATCTTGAAAAAGAGCCGATGGAAAAACTGGCCGCTCAAGGCGGGCTTTCCATGTATCCGCATAAAGGTTTCTGGCAGTGCATGGATACCTTGCGCGACCACCAGCTGCTCACGGAGCTTTGGGAGTCCGGAAAACGGCCCTGGATCAGGTAATTAGAAGGGAGATCGAGGTTATGGCTGCGTTTGCTTTCAGTCTTGCCGATGAGGAAAAGACCTATTTGAAAGAGCTGGTGGAATGGACCTTGCTCTATTACTTCGAGCGCGGGGGAAACCCCGCCGCCAAAGAAGTTCCAGCCCCACCGGAGGGCTCAAAGCTCTCGTCCGAGTTTGGGGCTTTTGTCACTTTGAGTAAGGATGGGCAGCTCAGAGGGTGCATCGGGCAAATGATTGGCCGGGGGGCATTATACCAGACGGTTGCACAAATGGCGGTTGCCGCCGCCTTTAATGACCCGCGCTTCCCGCCCTTGCATGCGGACGAGCTGGAGGACGTTTCCTGGGAGATTTCTGTAATGAGTCCGGTTACACGCTGTCCGGATCCGAACCGGATTGAGGTGGGAAAGCATGGGCTTTTTATTCAGAAGGATGGACATCACGGGCTGCTTTTGCCGCAGGTGGCGGGGGAACGCGGCTGGACCCGGGAAGTTTTTCTGGAAAACCTTTGCCGTAAGGCTGGGCTTGGCCCCGATGACTGGCAAGAGCCGGACGCCGAGATTTATTGGTTTGAATGCGTGATTGTGAATTAAAAATGAATTTATTTCTGTGCAGGCGGATTTTTTTTGCTTTTGTCTGTTTTTCGGATTGGGCAGAGAGCATAAAATCTGTTTGCGTTGCGGGTGAGACTTCCTGCAGACTTTGCACGTTTTCTTCTTTCCCGTTGTGTCATTGATATGTCGGACATCTATTCAATTTACCGTCTGGTCTGGGCCGCTTTGCTCGCCGCTTTAATCGGCGCGGGGGCATTTATTTCCATCCCCACGCCGTTCAGCCCCGTTCCCGTGACCTTGCAGGACATGTTCCTGGTTCTGGCCGGATTTTTGCTGGGCTGGAGGTACGGCCTGATCGCGCTGGGGCTGTATATGCTCGCCGGAGCTTTGGGGCTTCCGGTCTTTTCCGGCGGGAAAGGGGGTGTTGGCGTAATTCTTGGCCCCACGGGCGGCTATTTTCTGGGCTTTGTTCTGGTGGTGCTGGGGGCGGCATGGTGCAGGCGCTTTAAAACGCCGCTTGCCGGGCTTGTTTGCCTGGCCGCGATTTTTGCCATGCTGTTTGCCGGAAGCGTGCGCCTGGGCATGTTTATGGGCATTCCTCTCTCACAGGCCCTTGTGGCGGGCTTCATTCCTTTTGTGCCGGGGTCGGTGCTCAAGGTTCTCGCAGCTTTGGGCATATATAAATTTATGCTTAAAAACAGGCTGGGTCCTTATGATAAAGGCGCAAAATCTTGAATTCAGCTATCCGGGGTCGGGCCGTCCGGCGCTTGCCGGGCTTGAGCTGGATATTGCCCGGGGCCGGATTGTCTGTTTGATGGGCGGCAATGGCAGCGGAAAATCTACTTTGCTTTGCCTTCTGGCCGGGCTGTTTGATGAGTTTGAAGGGGAGCTTTCGATTGGCGGATTCCGGTTGCCTGAAAAACAAAAAGAGGCGCGCGGCATTGTGGGGCTGGTCCCTCAGAACCCGGATTCTTTTCTGCTTGGCTCCACCTTGCGTGAAGACATGTTTCTGGGCCTGGATAAGGGCAAGAGCGCAGAACTGCAGGGTCTTTTCAATGATCTTTGCGGGGAAATGGGGCTTTTGGGGCTTGAGGATGAGGCGTTGCAAACCCTCTCTTTTGGAGAAAGGCGCAAGGCCAGCATTGCCGCCGCTTTGATGTGCGCCCCAGGGCTGCTTCTTTTGGACGAGCCTTTTTCCGGGCTTGATTTCTATGCCCAGCTGCATTTACGGGACATAATAATTGAAAACAGGAGCGCCGGAATTACCCAAGTGGTTGTTACCCATGATTTGGATATGATTGCCGATTTGGGAGAGGATTTCATATTGCTGAAAGAAGGCCGGATATTTTCTCAAGGCCGGAGAGAAACGGTGTTTCCTTTGCTAAGGGAAGGAAATGTGCGCCCTCCCTGCTGGTGGCTGCGCGGAGCTGGCGGCCCGGAGTTTCTGGATTAAAGGCTTTTTAGAGCGTTTCATACCTGAAATGCTTCGCAAGGATTTGTCTTCGAATCCTTGCCGCCAAATGATTGCAGAGCGGCTTCGACCATTAAGCAATCATTTGAGGCGTTAACTGCTCTAGGTTGATTGGCCCAATGCAAGCAAGCTGAACCGCATGCCTCATGAGCTTTGAAGTTACGCAAGAAAGCCGCTACCCCAAGGGGTAGCGGCTTTCTTGCGCTTATTTGACAGGGCAATTGGCAGGTAGATCTTTTAGTGGCAAATAAAGCCGGCTTGTGCCATTTCGCTGCAAGGAGTTTAATAAAACCTGGAGCGTTTGAAGTGTGAAACACTTTAAGGCATGAGTGGAGAGTCGCGCAAGCCGATGTCCATGGGCATGCCCATCATCAGGTTGGCGTTGGCAAGAGCCTGACCTGAGGCGCCGCGGCAGAGATTGTCGATGGCCGACATGACGGTGAGCAGACCGTTCTTCTTGTCCACAGCAAGGCCCACATCGCAAAACATTGTGCCCCGCACGTTACGCACTTCGGGGTACTTTCCTTCCGGCATCAGGCGCAGCCATTTATGGCGGCGAAAGCCGGACTCATAGGCGGATCTTATGCGGAATTCATCCACTCCTTTACGCAGCGGAGCGTAAATGGTGGACAATATGCCCCGGTTTATGGGCAAAAGGTGAGGCGTGAAAGTAACTGTCATGTTCTTTTTGCAAAGATCAACGATTTCCTGAACCATTTCCGGAGTATGGCGGTGAATTCCTGCGCTATACGGGCGGAAGGAGTCATATACTTCACAGAACAGGGAAGGCACGTTTGCGCCTCTTCCCGCTCCGGTAGTTCCTGATTTGGAGTCTACAATAATGTTGCCGGCCTTGAGCAGGTTCAGCCTGAGCGCAGGCAGAAGCCCCAGAATTACTGAGGACGGGTAACACCCGGGGTTGGCTATCAGGCGGGCGCGGCGGATGTCGCTGGCGTTGATTTCCGGAATTCCGTAAACTGCTTCTTTCAGGTATTGGGCCTGCCCGTGAGTGACTTTGTACCACTCCTCATAAACGGATTTGTCTTTAATGCGGAAGTCGGCGGACAAATCTACTACTTTTATGTTCTTTTCCAGCAACTCTGCGGCCATGTGCATGGCTGTGCCGTGCGGAACAGCGAGAAACACCAGATCGCAGGCCTTGGCCAAGTCCTTCATGTCGGGCTCGGTTGTAACAATGTCCGCAAGGCATGAGCGTTGCAGAAAAGGGTGCAGCTCTGCAAGGGTTTTGCCTGCATCTGTTCTTGCCGTGGCACGTGTAAGAGTAAGGCGTGGATGCGAGGCGATAAGTCTCAGCAGCTCCATGCCGGTGTAGCCGTTAGCTCCAACCAGACCTACGCGAAAACGTTTCATGAGTCACTCCTTTACAAAAATATGATTCCTCCTGGCCAGTGGGCCTGCAGAGGGTAAGCAGCATCGTTAACTATGTTTTTTATATATTATGCAGGTTGTTTTTACCAGTAAAAATGGTTGTAAATGAATATGCTGACATGGGGCTAGAGCGTTGCAGCTTGAGATGCTCTGGAAGGATTTTATTAAAATCCTTGCCGCGAAATGGATGCAGGCGGATTTTACCTGGCGCTAAACGGCTATTTCAAGCATTAATCGCTTTAGCGGGTGTGCTTGGTTTATTTGCACTTTATCACATACTTCATGCGAAGCTCGTATAAAACTCCTTCCAGCAGACGTTCTTCCTCAGCATCCAGATTATTGGCGGTTTTTTCTTCAAGCATCGCCAGCATGTCTATGTTGTGCTTGGCGGCCAGAAGGTCTTCCTTCATCTCTCCTGATTCCGGTTCCGGAACTTCGCCAAGATGAACCAGGGCTGTGGATGCAATGGACAGCACGAAGGTTGAAAATGTAACTTGCGGCAGCTGCGCATTTTTGTTGCAAGAGCAGGTTTGATCTTTCTCAACATTCATGATTTTCTCCTGTATTTTTACTAAAACCTGTTAATTCCATATGATGACAGGCTTCTTTAAAAAAGTCCAGCTTGCGTGGGAAAAAGGTTAGTTTCTGCTGCAGAAGTTGGAAAAGAAGCGGGAGTTGAGAGATTATTTCGCTGATTTTGCCCTGTTTTCAAGTTTCATTTGCCCGTTTACCGTAAGGTAAATTGCCCCAAGCGTGATGACCGCGCCCAGTAATGTGAGTTTTGTGGTGGGCAGGTCGAAAAAAAGAATGTCCCAGGTAAAGGCGAGCGCAGGCTGAACCAGCATCAGCGGGCCGCCCAGCGAGGCTGGAAGGCGGGGCAGGCCCCAGGTAAACAGAAGACCGCCCAGGGCCTGCCCGGTCAGGCCGTAGCCCAGCAGCATTATGGCGGAAAACGCTGTTGGAATTGCCAGCGAGTCGCCTTTTATCATGCAGACAATAAAGCCGAACAGGGCGCAGCCCAGGGAAATGACGGTAATGCTCGCTATGGGCGAGATTCGCTCCCCCATTTTTTGGGAGTGGCGGAGCACAAGCACATAAAGCGCATACCACCACGAGGCGAAAAGACCCTGCCCCACACCGCTCAGAAGGCTGTTATCCAGCCCTTCCGGTTTTACCCCAAGAATCAGCCACAGCCCGGCAAAGGCGAGTGGAAGGCCTATTCTCAGCTGTATTGAAAGTTTTTCCTTGAAAATGAGAAAGCCGATCAGCGCAATGAAAAAAACATGAAAATTGGCGAGAATGGTCGCCATTCCCGGCCCCACATGAAAGATGGAGTTGTGCCAGAAGACCAGGTCCATGGAGAAGCAGAACACCACTATTCCCAGAATGCCGTAAGTTTTGGGAGTTGCCCGGTACGATTCGCGGGTGAAGAACCCCAAAATGGCTAAAGACAGGCCGCCGAAAAAACAGCGGTAGAAAAGGGCGCTGGTAGCGGAAACGCCGGAAGCCTTCACGAAAATGGCTGAGAAGCTGATGCATATGCCGCCTCCAATAACCATGAGAATGGCGGTCCAGAGGGTGGGATTGGGGCGCAGGGGAGGCCCGGCTGCGGGCAAGTTTTTTTTCTCCGGTTGTTGCCCGTTTTTGGGGCGGCCTGCGGGAGGCACATTCATATTTCGGCGGCTCTTAATCTGGCCCGTTGGGCCTGTTCTGGCTCATTGCAGGACTCATATGCGCGGGCCAGCCCCAGCCAGCCCAGCGAATAATCCGGGCGCAGGGCCACGCTTTGGCGGGCTAGGCTGAGCGCGATTTCCGGATTGTCGCCTGCGTTCAGGTAAATTTCCGCGAGCATGCCAAGCGCCAGGGCGTCATCGGGGTTTCTGGTCAGCGCCCTGTGCAGGTGCTCGCGCGCTTCGTCCGGTTTTTTGCGGGCCAGGGCTATCCGGGCCAGATGGCGGGAAGCCGCTCCTTCCCCTTGGGGAAGTTCTCCGGCCTTTTGAAAATACTCTTCGGCCTTTTCATAGTCGCCTGTGTTTTCGGCCATCTGCCCCAGGCGTAAAAGAGAAAACACATGTTCGGGGCTGAGCTTTAGGCAGCGTTCGTAATACTCTTTTGCTTCCGGGGTTTCCCCTTCAGCCTGAAGCACCTGGGCCAGGTTGTAAAGAGCCATGATATCATCGGGCTCCTTGGACAGGGCCATTTCAAAAGAGCGCCTGCTTTCCTCCCGGTTTCCAATGCCTGCGAAGCATACGCCAAGCGAGGTCCAGGCCCAGGCATTGCTGTCGTCGGCCAGCAGAGCCTGTTTGTATTCGTTGATTGCCGCAAACATGTCCCCCTGGCTGAAATAACAGTCGGCCCGGATGTTTAGGGCAAGGCTGTTTATTCGCCCCACTTTCGGTTTGGGGAGCAGCATGGCGTAATCCAGGGCTTTGCCGGCGTTGCCCAAGCTGTCGGATTTACGATAGTCGAGGAATGGGTATTCGGCTATTCCGCAGGCGGCGTCAATGCCAGTGTCTTTTTCAAGTTTTTCAATGATATTTTTAAATGTTTGTTCCAGGTTGGCCG
>CAZJFJ010000054.1:0-13285 GCA_964545305.1 uncultured Desulfovibrionaceae bacterium | reverse complement strand
GCTTATTTTGTTTTCAATGCGAGCAGTGCAGTGGAAGAGAACAGCAGTATGATTCCGAGTATATGCTGTGCGGACACGGGTTCGTGCAGCAGGAATATTCCCCAGCAGGCCGCGGCGAACGGTTCGAACAGGCTCAGGGTCACTCCCGTTGAGACCGGGGTCAGTTTGAGCCCGCCCAGGTAAAGGGTATAGGCCAGCGCCGTGGTTACTATTCCCAGGTGCAGGCTCACCACCACGCCCGTGCCGGTGGCTATCCAGGCAGTGGGGTAGATGAAAAACACCGGCGTAATCAGCACCGCCCCGATAATGAACAGAACCGTCATCACCTGGCCCGGGTTGCGGTCTTTCACCAGGCTCTTGCTGAATACGGAATAGATTCCGTAAGAAAAGCCGGCCGTGAGGGCCAGAAGAAGCCCTACGGGATCGGCCTTTATATTATCCGTAAGCGAGAGGAAGCACAATCCCGCGATGGCCACCAGGGTGGCCGGGTACCAGATTTTAGCGGGCTTTTCCTTAAGGAAAATCACGCCCAGAATCCCCCCGGCGATCGGGGTGGTGCCGATGGCCACGACCGTTCCCACCGCCACTCCGGTGCGCCACACCGCCATGAAGAAAGTGAGCTGGTAAATAAGAATGCCCAGCGCGGACAAGATGGTGCGCCCGGCCGGCCAGCCCTTTACCGAAGGGATTTGTCTGGCGAGCAGGCACCACGCGATCATGGCCAGGCCCCCGACCCAAAGCCGGATGGCCCCGATGACCAGCGGCGTGGCCCCATCGGGCGCAAGCGCCTGGGCCGTGCCCGTGGTGGAAAAGCAGAGGGAGCCCAAAATCACCAGAAGCGGGCCCTTTGCGATTAAAGAATTCTTCTTGTTTGAAAGCAATGAATGATCCGTGCTCATAGCATCCTTTTTGTCATTTGCCCCATTCCCGGAGAAAGAAGGGGGAGGCAGATATGGGAAGGAGTTTGTTTTAAAGCATTTCAACTTTAAAAATGCGCGAACGTTCCGATAGCGCAGTTAACGCCTCAAATGAATGCTTAACGGGGGCTTTGCCAGCCGCAGACTGATGACAACCCCGCTGCGCGGGATTTGTGAAAGGCACGCTCGCTCCGGCGCTTTACGGCGAGAGTGACTCTCGCCTACGCCTGCGGCCGGCAAAGCCGCCCTGCAATCATTTGGCGGCAAGGATTTATCTTAAAGTCAATCCGCTCCAAGGTCGGCAAGCAAGGACGCTTCGCCCAGGAGGCAGGGCTGGCGCATCCCCCCGGCCAAACTCCTCTTTCCGACCCGGAAGCGGGAGGGCGCATACCCTTGACGATACGCGCCCTTCCGCCTCAAACCGCCATTCTACTGATTGGGGAAGTAGTCTTCGCAGTTGCCTTCGCGGTACACGTCGAGGGTGGTGCAGTGCAGCATCCCCCCGAAGCGGTATACCTTTTCATACTCAACCGGAACCACTTCAAAGCCCAGCTTGTTCAGCTGATCCATATAGGCGGTTTCCTTGTCGCCCACGCAAATGGTCTTGGGGTCGAGCGAGAAGGTGTTCATCGAGATCCAGTTCGGGCCGTCCATGCCTTGACCGCGCGGGGTGCTGGAAAGGGTCAGCTTGTCTTTCCAGTGGTAAACCGGATTCTCGGCAACGATGATTTCCCAGTCGTTTTTCCTGAACAGGTCGGTCACCGCCTGGGTGTGAATCGGCTTTTTGGCGCTTACTATGGCCATGCCGGGGCAAGGCAGGGTCAGCACCACGTCAATGTGCCAGGGGTGGTAATATCCCGCAGGGGTGGAATCGAATATGACCGGATGCAGCCGGAAGCCGCGGCCGGAAAGATAGCGGCGCAGCCAGTCCATGCCCGCCTTGTTGGTCACGGAAGAACACTGCCAGAAAATGTCCTTGCCCGCGCGGCAGGCGTCGGCGGCGTCCCACATGGGTTCTTTTTCGCTCAGGTGAAACTCCCAGTTCAGCATTTTTTCACGCTTGAGCGCATCGTCCCAAACCCATTCGTAATCCCAGAAATAGTTGGGAACAAAGGATTCTTCGGTAAGACGGGGACGGGGAGCGGCGGTCCACATGAAATCCGGATCTTCCTTGAACCATTTCTCAAACAAGTCGCGCATGCAGATGTACTCAAAAAAACGGGCGCGGCGGCTGCCGGGGGCTTCCATAATCTCGTTGCCGAGCGGCAGGAACAGGTCGCGGGGGTTGTTCACGCCCTGCACGGTGGCCTGAGTCCAGTCCGGGGTGGAATAACCGCGCTCGTCGTGCTGGGAAGGATGAACCGTCACCCGGTCAACAGTGATCCCGCGCTTTTGCATCATCTTGATGAAGCCGTCCTGCTGCTCGATGGCATCGTTCACCATGTCTTCCGGAAAAGGCCCGTAATAACCAAGGCCCATGCCCGCGGCCGCGCAATTATACATCCACCCCGGCTCCGGATTGGCTATCCAGGTCCCCTCAGGCCTGCCCACAACCACACGCTTCAGCGGGTCCCACTCGTTCCAACAATTTACTATCTTCGCCATAATTTCCTCCCGTATCGGGTTGTCAAATTAGTTAAAGGAACAAACTCCCGCCCGCCGCACGATAACGGCGGACGGAGGTTCAAGTCATTTTACGCGGCCTTGTCGATGTCCATGGCGTTGGCTTTTTGCCCGTTGGCAAACAGCGGGTTGTCATCGGCATCGAAGTGGAAGCCGTATTCATTGGAAGGCTTGGCCTTCTGAGTAGCAAGCGACACCGCTATCATCACGGAAAAGGCGATGACCGGGGAGGCCAGGGTCCACACGTACCAGACGTCTCCACCGTAAGCGATGCTTTCCGGGCTGAAGCCGCCGGCAAGGCCAGGGCCGAGGATGCGGAAGCTGATACCGGCTATGATACCGGCGATTGCGCCGTATTCGTTAGATTTTTTCCAATAAAGCCCCAGGGTCATGGCGGCGAACAGGCTGGACATAATCAGGTCGAAGCCGAGCGCCATCAGCAGGTAAACCATTTTCAGGCTGAGGGCCAGGTATACTGCGAGAACGGACAGGCTGATTACACAGATGCGGCTTACCAGCACCAGTTCTTTGTCGGTGGTGTCGGGGCGGATTACGTCTTTCCACACGTTTTTGGAAATCATGCCGCTCATGGCGAGCAGGGCGGAGGAGGCCGCGCCCATAACTGCCGAGAGACAGGCACCCACGAACAGAATTACCAGCGGTGTGGGCAGCAGAGTTTTAACCATTACCGGAACAATCAGTTCCATGTCGCCGCCAAGAGCGGCTTCGGGAATAACTTCGGTATGAACCAGGGTCCAGCCGGTGTAGGCGAGCAGAATCATCAGCAAGCTGAGAACGGTTTTGATGCACATGCCGACCAGGGCGGAGTTACGGGCAACGGATGCGGTTTTGGCCGCAAAAGCGCGCTGCAAAAGGTCGGGGCTTACGATGGAGCCGATGCCGACCAGGCACCAGGAAGCGAACCAGGCTATCCACATCTGGGGTTCGGAAACCTGAGGCACAATATGCGTTCTTTCTGCCGGAATGGTGTTGAAAACGGTTTCAAGGCCGCCGGCAAGGCCGAGGGCAATGGGCACAAGCACAAAAATGCCTAGGGCAACGAGGCATACCTGAACCATGTCGGTGGCCATAACCGCCCACAAGCCGCCCAGGGTGGTGTACACGGCGATAACGCCAATGCCGATGATGGCCGCGGTCATAAGCTCCCAGCCCATAAAGGCGTTACATACCTTGGCGAATACCAGAATTTGCACGGAAACCCAGAAAACAAAGGTGAGAATGGTAACCAGGCTGGCGACGAAGCCGGTGCCCTTGCCGAAGCGCAGATAGAAATAGTCGCCCATGGAAAGCAATTTCAGCCGCCAGAGCTTCGGCATGTAGAACAGGCCGGCCAGGAGCAGGCAGAAAATACCACCCAAAGCACTGGAAGCGCCCCACATCTTGCCATCGTTCCAAATGCCCATGCCATAGGCAAGACCAGGCAGAGCAAGAATAATCGAACCTCCTAGGAAGCAGGCGGTAAGTGCGGCCGAGTTGAAAAGCAGGCCGAATGAACGCCCCGCTACCAGATAACCTTCGGCGGTGCTTGCTTTTTTGCGCACCAGAAAGCCCACCATGATCATACAGGCGAAATAGATAATAACGCCGATGTACAGGGCAGTAGTGTTAAGTTGGTTCTCCATTTAATTTCCTCCTATGAATGGTTGCACCGTAAAATCCCTATGTTTTAGCCATAATTAAAATAGCAGAGTCACTCTGTGTTCAGACTGACCAGGACAGCGGCAGGCAAGGCCGGCCAAATGCCCAAAACCATTTCCCTACAAGGGGTTCCATCCATTCTATTTTTGCGAGATTTGCAATGTTAAAAACAGCATTTTGTAAAGCAGTTTCATCCCATGCAGCTATATTTAAAGGAAAATGTAGTGAAACATAAGTGCCAAACCGTTTATAACCGTAACATGCTTCTAAAGTCGACACTTTCGTGTATTGCTTGTAACAAGGACTATTAAATTTTGAGAGAAAGGGCATCACTGTGGCTGACACACCCAAAAAACAGGAGATTCTTGAACAGCTTGGGCTGATTCTTGAAAGCAAAGAATTCGCTTTTTCTGAGAGGCTGAAACGTTTTTTACAATATATAATTGAAGAAAAGCTGGCGGGCAGGGGCGAGCAAATAAAGGCCTACAGCGTGGGGATTGATGTTTTTGACCTGAACAGCGATTTCGACCCGGCGCTGAACACCTCCATCAGGGTAACGGCTTGCAGGCTCAGAAGCAGGCTTGAACATTATTATTTCACCTCCGTAAACAACGACAAGGTAAGCATCAGCATCCCCAAGGGCTCATATCTGCCCGTCTTTGCCTACTGTGAAAAACCGCCCAGATCAAAATCCCTTCCTCTGGAAGAAGACTGCGGATATGTCGACATTGCTGAAGCAACGGCTTCTCCGGCGTTGCATGCGCGCCCGGCTGTCGTGGTGTTGCCGTTCACGGATTTAAGTGAACATAAAGGCATTTCCAATTTTTTGCAGGGTCTGGCCGAAGAAATTTCCATAGCCCTGGTGAAGTTTGACAATCTGGCGGTGCTCAGCATCCACAACAATCACACCGGAGAAAAAGGAGTGTGGGAGATAGGAGCGAGAACCGGAGCCCGTTTCATAATCAGCGGCAGCGCCCAGACCGCCGGGGAGAATAATACAGAACTGCGCCTGCGGGTTCATCTTATGGACGCCCAAACCCATTCCTATGTATGGTCGCACCGCTTTGAAGGAAGCATAGACAGAATTTCCCTTTTCTCCCTGCAAGACGAAATTACCGGTCAGGTTTCCGCGCGAATAGGGGACAGCTTCGGCCTGATCAACAGGGTGCTTCTAAGGGAGCAGGCGGAAAAAAGCACCGCCGATCTCGAAGTATACGAGGCCATGCTCTACTACCACCACTGGCTGAACTCGCTTACCAACGAACGGTTCATAAAGGCCAAAAAAGCCCTGGAGCAGGCTGTTGCCCTGGACCCCACATACGCGGTGACCAAGGCCATGCTGTCGGATGTCTACGCGTCCCATTACCAATGGGGGCTGAACATTTTCCCGGACGCGCTTGAGTTATCCATAGAGCTGGCAAGGCAAGCCCTGGAGCAGGACAGCAATTGCCAATACGCACATTGGGCGCTTGCCTACAACCACTACCTGCGGAGGGATAAAACCAGTTTTATCAGCGCAGTTTCCCGGGCGCTCGACATAAATCCGTCAAACACCAATATTCTTGCCACGGCGGGAACAAAGCTCGCCATGATTGGAAACTGGGACACCGGCCTGGAAATGCTGAACACGGCCCTGCGCCTGAATCCGCACATCCCCTGCTGGTATCACTGCGCTCCGTTCACCTTCCATTTCATCCACAACGAATTTGAGGAAGCCCTGGCCGAGGCCATGAAGATCACGACCCCTGACTTTATGTGGGGGAACATCCTGCGCGCGGCAGCCCTTGCTCAGTTGAAAAATTTTGAGAAAGCGGGAGATGAGGCAAAGAAATTGCTAGAAATAACACCGGAATTTCCAAAATATGGCTATGACTATCTGCTCACCATGTTCTTTGAAAAATCTTCCGCAGACAAAGTCGTTCACGCCCTCGAAAAAGCAGGGCTGAACCTGCTCGCCCCCTGAAACCGCTTGGGGGCAAATTGTTTTTTGCCCGGCTCAGCTCAAAACCGGCTTTGCCCCCGTTTTTGCAAGCAGAAATCAAAATTCTCGGCTTCGCAAACAAATCTTAAAACCAGTTTGCAGCCATTCTACTACAGCGGAATATCTTGGGCCGCATTCAAGGGGAGCATGCAATTCCCCCACGCGACGCTTGCCCTCTCGCCATTAAGCCGTTCTAAAAAAGCAATCTGGAGCATTTCGCCCTTGAAACGCTCTGCAAGGATTTGTCTCCAAACCCTTGCCCCCAAATGATTGCAGGGCGGTTTTGCCGGCCGTTAAACAATCATTTGAGGCGTTAACTGTTCTAGACGGCAGTCCAGCCGCCGTCCACACAAAGCATGGACCCGGTCGTATAAGAGGCCTCGTCCGACGCCAGGTAGATTAGCGCCCCGTCAAGCTCGCCGGGTTGCCCCACCCGGCCCATGGGGCAATACGTCTTTACGCCTTCCTGCGGGCCCGGCTGGTTCAAAAACTGTTCCGTGAGCTCGGTAATAAAATATCCGGGGCATATCGCGTTTACGGTGATTCCGCGTTTCGCCCATTCTCCCGCCAGAGCCCTGGTAAAATTGACCACAGCCCCCTTGGATGCCTGATAGGCCGCTGCCGGAGCGATGCTGTTGGTTACCAGCCCGAACATGGAAGCGATATTGATGATCCTCCCATAGCCCCCGGTAAGCATTTCCCTGCCGAATTCCCTGCAACAGAGCATCATTGCGTTGATGTTCAAATCCATCACCGCGTTCCAGTCTTCAGTGCTGAAATTTTCAAAAGGAACGCGTTTGTTGCGTCCGGCATTATTCACCAGAATATCCACCCGCCCGAACTTGCCCATCACCATTCCCACCGCTTTTTTCACTTCGTTTTCACAGGTGATGTCGCAAGGCACGGCCAATGCTTCACATCCCCTGGCATTCAGTTCGGACGCAACGTTTTCAAGTTTTTCAGCGCGGCGGGCAAGCAAGGCCAGCTTCGCCCCCTGCCCCGCCAAAGCATGGGCGAACTGCACCCCCAGCCCGGAAGATGCGCCGCAAACAACAGCCACTCGGTTGGACAAATCGAACATATCCGCTCCTTTATTGTTTTAAAGAGCTTCAACCCTGAAAGCGCGGCACTTATAAAGACCTGTAAATAAGCTCCGCGGCTCCTGGTTAACCCGGCCAGTGCCAAACACTTGCCGCCAAGGCATTTTCAAAACTAAAACACTTAAATAGTTTCATTCCAGCCGGAATTGACCGGAAAAGATTCCGGGCGGGCATACCTGAGGGTAAACCCACCCAAAACGATGTGAGAAAGCAATTGAATTCAGGTAAACACCGCCCCGCCATTTGGGCTTACAATCTGCCCGCAGAAGAAGTTGCCTTCATCCGAGGCCAGAAGCAGGGCGGCGGCGGCAATTTCCTCCACCTTGCCCAAGCGTTGCAGCGGAATGTCCTTTTCCTTTTCCAGCCACACCGGGTCCATATCCGCCAGTATCATGTCGGTTTCAATGGGGCCGGGGGCAATGCTGTTCACCAGGATGCCGGGGGCCAGTTCATAGGCGAGGCAGCGGGAAAGCCCGTTCAAGCCCGTTTTTGCGGTGACGTAGGGAATATAGTTGGCGCGGCCCTTAAAGCCCAGTTCGGAAGTGATGTTGATGATCTTACCCACCGGATCTTTGGCAATCAGCGGGATGAAATATTTGCAGAACATGAACACTCCCCGCAAATCGCAGGCGAGCACGCGGTCAAACTCCTCCACCGGCATGTCTGTGCACGGCAGCTCTTCGCCAATGGTTCCCGCATTGTTGACCAGAATATTCAGCTTGCCAAAGCGCTCCTTGGCGGCGTCGCGCAGCTTGATGATCGCTTTTTCATCAGCGGAATCGGTCTGGCTCATCATCACGCGGCTACCCAAAGATTCCAGCTCATGCCGTGTCTCTTCCGCAGCCTTATGATTGCTGTGATAGGTGAAAATTATATCCGCCCCTTCTCTGGCGTAAGCAAGGGCGATTCCTTTTCCGATGCCCCGGCTGGCCCCGGTAACAAGCGCAACCCTGTTTTTCAGCTTCATATCAATGCCCCCTAAACATAATAAGGTGTGGTTCTATAGTCTCCGCCGCTTACCTGAACATGCCTGCCGGAAAGCCCGCGCCCGCCCGCCTTGGTAGCCATGAACACGGCCATGCCGGCGATTTCGCCCGGCATGCCGATGCGGTGCATGGGAATATCCCGGGCGTACATCTCGCACACTTCCTCATATGATATGCCCAGATCGTCGGCGTCAACCTGAAGCTGGGCCGTGCGGATTACCCCCGGCACAATGATGCAGACATTCACCCCGTCTTTGCGGTGCTCTCTGGCAAGATACTGGCCCATGGTCAGCAGGCCGGATTTGGACGCCCCATAGCCGGAGGCGTTGTTCCAGCCGAGAGTTCCGAAAAATGAGCTGATCAGTATGATGGTGCCGCTTTTTTGTCTGATCATGCCGGGAAGCGCCGTTCTGACGCACTCAAAATGCCCGCTGAGGTTAATGTTTATCTGGGGCCACCATTTTTCTTCCGGATGATCTAAAAAGGGCTTCATGTCCATACCCGCTGCATTGCATACCAGCACATCCAGCTTGCCGTATTCCGCAATGGTTTCATCCACAATGCGGCTTGCAGTTCCTGGTTCGGAAATGCTTCCCATAACCGGCAGGGCATTGGTTCTGTCGGCGACTTTTCTCACCTTGTCGTTCAACGCCCGCCCATTAATAGCGAGCTTACAGTCCTGCGCTGCGAACGCATCGGCCATCGCCTCGCCAATACCCTGTGTTCCGCCGGTTATGAGCACTATCTGATTTTTAAGTTCGGCATATTTTTGCATGGTTTCCTCCTTCAAGCCTTTTCCGCCAGCGAAATCAACTGGGCCGAAACATAGGCGCCGTCGTCCAGCAGATAGTCGCAAGTGGAGTTTATGGCCTCAAAGTCAAAAGGAAGGCCTGCGTAAATGCCGTTCACACACACATATTCCTCGGCCACTTCCGCCCCGAAGCTCTTCAAAAAGCCGTGCAGGGCTCCGGCCGCCGTGGCTTCCACCACACAATCGCCTTTCACCCGGCTGAAATCCGGCGCAAGCACCATAATCTGCCCTTCCTTGCGCCGGGCCATCTGCCTGCCGCAGGCAAAAGACAGGTTGACGGCAAGCGCAAGCCACGCGTCCAGGCGGACCTGCCATTTCTCCGGGGTGGCCGAAAGAAACGGAATTCCGGGCAGTTCAAAAGGAGTGGCGGTCAAAAGACCATATATCGGCCCCCGTTCCGCTTCAATCCGGTCCACCGTCCTGATCACTTCGGCGCGGTCAAGAAGATTGCAGCAGTAGTCGGCTTCCGCCTTTCCGGCTGAAATCCCGGTCACCGCCCAGCCTTTGGCGGCAAGGCTCTCGGACGCCTTGGCCCCCACCTCGCTGGCTATATCCGCTATAACAATCTGTTTAGCCATTTGTATTGCCCTCCTTCTTGTCGCGCGGGCGAATGTACAGGAAATAATAAAGCAGCGCGAAAGTAACAAACGAGCCAACCACTATCTGGTTGCCGGTTTCCTGAGAGCCGATGGCCACAATAAGGAACAAAGTCACCAGAATGGGAGGCAGCGGGAAGAAAGGCATGCGGAAAGGACGGGTGAGCTTCGGCTCCTTGCGGCGGCTGTTAATGGAGCCTATGGCCACCAGCATGTAAACTATGGCCGCCGACATGCCGCCGTAGGTCACCAGGTCTACCATGGTATTGGAAAAAACCATCAGCGAGCACACCAGCCCCACAACCACGGTGCAGGCCCAGGGGGTCTGGCGCTTGGAAACCTGGCCCAGGAATCTATTCACCGGCTCAGGCCAGATGTGGTCACGCGCGCCGGTGAAAATTACACGGGACATATAGGTGATGACCACAGTCTGACAGCTGAACGAAGCGATAATGATGCCGATATTGATCAGGTCCGCCCCCATCTGGCCCATGTAGGACTGGGCTATGTACAGATAGGGCGAAGAAGAACCCAGGAAGGCCACCAGGTCGGGCGCGGCGATAGCGCCCATGGTCATGCAGATAACCACCAGAAACACGGTGCACAGGGCGGTGATGAGCACCGCTTTGCCCACATTGCGGCACGATCCCCGGGTTTCTTCAGAAAAACCGAGGGATGCGGGGTATCCGTCAATGGCGGCGCACATGATTCCCAGCCCAAGCAAAACACCCATGAAGGAAACCGGAGCCAGGCTGAGCCCGTCCGCTCCAAGCATCACCGGGTCGAACATCACCTCGCTGAGCGGGCGTACCGGGTTTGCGAAGCAGATGTAAAGAAACACAAAAATTACAATCATTTGCAGGGCCAGGAAAAATTTGGCCACCCGGTTGCTCGTGACAATGTTGTTCAGGCCGATGAGCAGGGAAAGAATCAGGGCGATGGCCGCAATCACGCTGGTGGCCATCTCGGTTTGCGGCAAGGCCGGGAAAAGTTCCTGCAAATAAAGCCCAAGGCCCATGGAAATGGCGGGGGGATAAATGAAGGCCTGAATCATAAAAGAAAACACGGCGACAAACGCGAGCGGCCGGGGCAGCATGTATTTAACCAGGGAGTAAAGCCCGCCCGAAACCGGATAAATGGAGCCCGCCTCGGCGAGAATCAGCCCGATCAGGCAAACGTTAATGCCCTGCATCCAGGCTGCGCCGATGGCTCCCGTTCCCGCCACGCTAAAGGCGGCGAGGCCGTATAAAAACGCGGCCATAACCGGGGCGACGTTGGAAAGCCCCATGACCACGTTGCCGAACACTGAAAGTCTGCGGTCCAGCACCTGCTTGTAACCAAGTTGCTCAAGTCTTTGCTGCGCTCCGTCCACCGGAGAGTCAACAAACACGTCATTGTCTTTCATTTCACTCATCAGCTTAGACCCCTTTGGCTAGAAATATGACTGGGTTGAAAATGCGACTAGCTTACAACTTGCCTGTAATGTAATATATTTTACGAATATAGCAAAACCATCATAAAAAAATCTTTTCCCCACAAGTTTGTTACCGTAAGTAACGCTGCGCCCGAAGGGCGAAGCAACTTTAACCCAACGCCCCCGAAGAACGATAAGCCGAAGCAATTTCCGCCCATTTTCCCCGGCCACGGCCTTCATTCCCGCTACATGCCGTCAGCGTTTTTCAAAACGAACACTGTGCTGCATCGAACTGAACCTGATGTAATTATTGAATAATTGCCAGAGTTAAGAAAAAAAAGCAAACAGCACGAAAAACAAGATTACAGCCCGGCTCTGAGCAGGCCTTCCATCATTTTTTCTACGGATTCCGGCTGGAAAAAAAGCAGAAGCATGGCTTTGGGCCCATGCCCTTTGAAGTCCGGCTCTATAGACAGCAGTGCGTCAAGCTCTTCCCGGCCTTCTTCCGCAAAGCCCAGCATGCCGTATGCCGCGGCCCGCATCAGCGGCCCCCACATAAAATCGGGGGTGGTGATATATTTCGCTTCCGAAAGCGCCTGCTCATATTCCTGATGCATAAAATGCACTATGAACGGGGCGCTCCTGTACCAGCAGGGAATATGCGGGTTTAACTTGAGCGCCTTGGAGAGCATTTCCAACCCTTCGTCGCTGCGCCCGATCATGGCTAGCTTTTTGCCCGAAGTGGCCAGAATATTGGTGTTGGACGAATTCAACTCCAGCGCCCGGTAAACCGCCTCCAGAAAAAGTTTTTCATCCCGGCGCAAGTAGCAGTTGTAGGCCTTGGCCCAATGGGCATATTGGCAATTGCTGTCCAACTCCACCGCCTCATTGGCGAGCCGCTCGGAAAGCTCAAGATTGTTCTCAAACGCGCGCAGGCTCCACTGGTAATGAGATGCGTATAAATCGGAAAGCATGGCCTTGGTTGTGGCATAGCCGGGGTCCAGGGCAATGGCCCTTTCCAGTACTTTTTTGGTAACGATGAACCGTTCGGGGGTAAGCGATGCAAGCCAGTTGTGATAATACAGCATGGCTTCGTAAACTTTCAAGTCAGCCGGGCTTTTCGCCGCTTTTTCTTTGAGCAGCATCCGGTTTATCAGCCCGAAACTGTCCCCGATGCGCGCGGCCACCTGTTCGGAAATTTCGTCCTGAATGTCGAAGAGACTGGCGCAATTCAGGGTTCCATCATATTTTTCCGCCCACACCTGGGTCTGGCTGGTGCTGTCCACAAGGTAAACGCGCATCCGCAGGCTGTTGTTTTCATCACCCCCCACCTGGGCGCTTCCACCCACAATAAACCGTGCATTTATCTTTTCCGCGGTCTCCCACAGATCCGGCTCCTTCCCTCCCCTGGGCTGGATATTCACCACGGAAAGCTCGTCAAAGCGGGTAAGGGCAATGGCTATCTCTTCCGAGAGACCGGCCAGGAATTCTTTCAGGTGTTCCTGCTCGCTGAGGCTTTTAAACGGCATTACGATAACGGTGGGACGGTTCCCGGCAACGTTTCTCTGCCCGGCCTCCGCTTCCATAAGCTCCAAGACGGGCGGTTCCGGCTCCATTTCTTTGTCATCATGCTGCCTGGGGCCGGACAAACGGGAGAAATAGGGAAGATACCCACCCTTGGGGATGGTTATTTTCACCTTGTCTTTATTTTTGGAGGTAAAATAGTAATGCTCAAGCTTGTTGCGCAGCCGCCCGGCGGCCACCCGCACGGAAGGGTTCAGGGAGGAGTCGAAATCCAGGCCGAGGTCAAACACGTCCACGGCCACGCTGTATGCCTTGATTTTATCGCCGCGCCCGCCGAGAGTTTCCGCCACCACATATTCAAGAAAGTTTTTCAGTCGTTCGGAGGAGGCGAAACCAGGGCTTTTCAGAACAAGCTGCAGCTGGTCTTTTATTTCCCTGTCGCTTGGTCGCCGGTTTTTCACGCAACTCACCTCCTAAGCTTTGTTGTAACACATTGCAGAGTAAAGGCAATTGGAGCACGTCTTCCGAACATTTGCCGGTAACAAAGCCATATTACCGTTACATACTTTAAAAAACGCAAGCCCTCCCGTAGATAGAGAGTCAGAGCATAACCAAACATCTGTTTGTTTAACTTAAATAGCTTTTAGGAGCGTATTATGGCGAAGATAGTAAAT
>CAZJFJ010000053.1:0-13370 GCA_964545305.1 uncultured Desulfovibrionaceae bacterium | reverse complement strand
GAACAAAAGCCAGCTCGACCTGGGCCAGAACATTCCCGGCATTGGCAGGGCCGCGGTAAAGACGGATCGCCTCGTCTATGTTTTTTTCAACCCCTTTGCCCTTTGCGTATTGGTCGGCAAGAGCGAACTGGGCAATGGGAAGCCCCTGGTCCGCGGCTTTTTTGAAAAACTCGGCGGCCTTGGCCTGATCTTCAGGAACTCCGGCGCCGGTTGCATGCATCACCCCAAGGAAATATTGCCCGCCCGGATCATTTTGCGCGGCGGCGCGTTCAAACAGGGTGCGGGCCTGGTTGAGATCGCGGGGCACGACCCGCCCCGTATAATAATATTTACCCAAAGTGGTTATCGCGGGAACATACCCGGCCTCAGAAGCTTCCTGGGCCATAGTCAGCCCGGTTTTCGCATCATTGTCGTCACGTCTCAGCAAAAACAGCTCGGCCAGAACATACTTGCCTTCAACAACCCCCGCAAGCGCCGCCGTTTTGGCGTTAATGGCCGCGGCGTTTATATCCAGGGGCTCTCCCTGGTTATAATAATAGAGGGCCAGGCTGGCGCTGGCAGCGGCATCCCCGGCTCCAGCCCGCTTAATGGCATCATCAAAATCGGCCTGACTTCTAAGCGGCTTGACCTCGCCGGGCATGACCGTGTCCGGCTCCTGCTGAGCGGAGCCTGGTTTTTCCTGGGCTCCCTTTGCCTGAGGGGCGGGCTCTTCGCTCCCCGTTTGCTTAGGGGCACATGCCGCGGAAGCGATTATAAAACAGGAGCAAAGAATTAAAAAAAATCTTTTCATGGGTTCTCTCCAAAGAATTTGCGTAAGGCACTCAAAAGCCCACACGGCAATCGGGCCGGAATAGCCGCATATCCAATTATCTTCCTTATACTCCTTATAAAAGCAATAGAAAAGAGGGCAAAACCGGTTTTTCCAAAAAAAACGCGCATGGAAACCGCCAACCTGCCTGGCGGCAAGCCTCAAGCGCGCAAGGGGTTGTATTTTTTTTCACAAATCAAAACACGATATAACATCTTTATTTTATTGAATTTGTTGTATATGGCATGTACTTTTTGTCACAACTTTTTTTGCTTTTCTATTGACTAAAATCAAAATGCAGGATAGCCAGTAATCGAAAGGTTGGACATCTAAAACGGTGGCGTATCGTGTTGAAGGTGTTCTTGTCTATCTGATTGTGCCGACATTCAGTAATTTTTTCACCCATAAAAACACCAGCTGACCAGGCTTGGGAAAATTTGAAGCTCCCGCCTCCCTGAAATAGCTGTTCCTTGTGAAAGATTTCCTGAATGTCGGTGCAACAGTAAAACTTTTTTGTTCAGAGGTGATTATGCTTGATGGCTTGGCTTTAGCTTGCATTGCGCTTCCCATACTGGCGGGAATTCTGGTGTTTGTTCTACGCGCCAGTTTCCTCCGAGGGGTGCTTGTAGTGGCAACTGGAGTTGTTTTGGCGCTGGCTTCCCTTTATCTCGCCAGAAACGGCTCCTTTCAGCTTGCGGCCGATACCGTGCTAGGGATCAAGGTGGACAGTCTCATTCTCGTACTGGACCTTGCGCTTATGGCAATTATTCTGCTTATCGGTCTCAGGCTGGCAAACTGGATCATCACCGGCCTGGCAGCGGCTCAAATTGCCGGGGTCCTCTATATTGAAGGGCTCTTCGGCTTTGTGGGCGGCGGCCAGTCCCTCGCGGCTCCGCTTCTGCCCCAAATGGGCCTTTTTGCCGACAACCTGTCCCTGGTTATGGTGCTGGTCATTTCCCTGGTGGGTTCGCTCATCTGCATTTATGCGCTTGGCTACATGCGCAACCATGAGGAGCACCTGCATCTTGAAAAATCCAAGCAACCCCGCTTCTTTTTCTTCATGCTGATGTTCCTCGGCGCGATGAACGGGCTGGTGCTTGCAAACAACCTGCTCTGGCTCTTCTTCTTCTGGGAACTGACCACCCTTTGTTCCTTCGTGCTGATTGGGCATGACGGAAATGAAGAAGCGAAGAAAAACGCCACCCGCGCCTTGTGGATGAACATGCTGGGCGGCATGGCCTTTGTATTCGCGCTGATGATGCTTAAAAAAGCCAATGCCGAACTTTCCGTGCAGAACCTCATTTCCAGCGGAAATACCCTCTACCTGATGCCCATCGTCCTGATGTGCTTTGCAGGCTTCACCAAGGCTGCCCAGGTTCCATTCCAGAGCTGGCTGTGCGGCGCGATGGTTGCACCCACTCCGGTTTCGGCCCTGCTGCACTCCTCCACCATGGTCAAGGCGGGCGTATTCATCATTCTGCGCCTTGCCCCCGGCTTTGAAGGCACATGGTTCTCGGTTGTGCTGGCTATTTTCGGAGGTTTCACCTTCCTCGCCACTTCGGCCCTGGCGGTTGGGCAGAGCAACAGCAAAAAAGTTCTCGCCTATTCAACTATAGCCAACTTGGGCCTGATTATCGCGTGTGCGGGCATCAATACCCAGGCCGCAATCGCTGCCGCCATCTTTATTATAGTGTTCCACGCCATTTCCAAGGCTCTTCTCTTCCTCTGCGTTGGCGCTATCGAGCAGCGCATCGAATCGAGAAATATTGACGACATGCGCGCTCTTTACCAGGTCATGCCGCGCACTGCGATTCTTACCGCAATCGGCATTATGACCATGATGCTGCCGCCTTTCGGCATGCTGCTTGGCAAATGGATGGCGATCGAATCCGCCCTGAACATGAACTTCGCCATGCCCATTGTAATTACCATGCTGGCGCTGGGTTCCGCCCTCACAGTCCTGTTCTGGGGCCGCTGGGCGGGCATACTGCTTGGAACCGACTCCCCCCGCCCCATCAAGGTGAGCGACGAGCAGCCTTTCTCCATCAGCTTCACGCTCATGGTGCTTACCTTGACCGCGGTGCTGGCTTCCATTCTGTCGCCGCTGCTGTATACCGCTATGGTGCAACCGGCCACCATTATGGCCGCCAACCCGGAAAGCGGATACTCCATCTGGGGCGCACTTGGCTCTTTCTACAACAAGACCGGCGCCTTTGCCGTGTACCCCCTGTTCGTAGCTATCGGGGTAGGGTTCCTGTGGGCCATGCGTGCGGCTAAAAGAGCTTCGCAGTCACCTGCTACCGATCCTTACCTTTCCGGGGCACAAGCTCGCGACGCCAACGGCGAAGTCGGCTTCATGGGTCCGATGCGTGTGGTAACCAACCCTACAATGGGCAACTACTATCTGTCTAATATCTTCGGCGAAGGCAAACTCACCGGCACAGCGAACGCTGTGGCCATTACTCTGCTTGCGCTCATGGTTGGAGGTGTAATGTGGAACTAAACTTTTTTGTTTCAGTCGGCATCGCTTTGGTGGCCATAATCTTGTCGCCTCTGGCGGGAGGCTTTGTTACCGGGGTGGATCGCCGTCTTACTGCTTGGCTGCAATCACGCTATGGCCCGCCCCTGCTCCAGCCTTTCTATGATGTGCTGAAGCTATTCGGCAAGGCCCCGATGATCGTCAACTCATGGCAGGTGCTCTGCGCCTATATATATGTGGTTTCCGCCGTTGTGGCCCTGTTCATCTTCTTCATGCAGGGCGACCTGCTGCTCATCTTCTTTGTGGTAACCGTGGGCGCAGTGGCCCAGGTGGTGGGCGCCATGACCGTAAAATCCCCATACGGGCAGGTGGGCGCACAGCGTGAGCTTCTCCAGATGCTCGCCTACGAGCCCCTTCTCGTGGTTGTGTTTGTGGGAATGGCAAAGGCCGCCGGAAGCTTTAACATCTCCGAGATCGTAAAGGTGGAAGAGCCGCTCCTGTATTCTCTGCCCCTGCTCTTCCTGGTGATGATCATCGTCATGCTGATCAAGCTGCGCAAGTCGCCGTTCGACATTTCATCGTCCGCCCACGCCCACCAGGAAATAGTCAGCGGCATTCGCACTGACTATTCCGGCCCGCAGCTTGCCCTTCTTGAAATCGGGCACTGGCTGGAAGTGGTGCTGCTCCTGGGCATTACCGCCCTGTTCTGGACCTCTCAGACCAGCACGATAATCGGTGTGAGTCTTCTGCTTATCGAGACTTACTTTGTGGAAGTGTTAATCGACAATGTCTGCGCGCGCATGACCTGGAAGTGGATGCTGCGCACCTCGCTCTACATGGGCATGGTTCTCGCTCTGGTTAACATTTTCTGGCTTTATTACTAACAGGAGACTGGTATGGGTCTTTTAAATAATCTGATCAACAAAAGCCGTCTGAAGTCGCCCTGGGTCGTGCATTTCGACTGCGGCTCATGCAACGGATGCGACATAGAAGTGCTGGCCTGCCTGACCCCGGTATATGACCTGGAGCGCTTCGGCATAGTTAATGTGGGCAACCCCAAGCATGCCGATGTGCTGCTGGTTACCGGAACGGTCAACAGCCGCAATAAAACCATCTTGAAGAACCTTTACGACCAGATGCCCGAGCCGAAGGCCGTTGTGGCCATAGGCACCTGCGGCATGAGCGGCGGCATGTTCCGCGACTGCTACAACGTGGTCGGCGGCGTGGACCGGGTAATTCCGGTAGACGTATATGTGCCCGGCTGCCCGGCCAAACCGGAAGCGATTATTGACGGAGTGGTGCAGGCCCTTGCTCTGGTCAAGGCCAAGCTTGAAGGAACTGCAGCCCCCAAGGCTGACGCCAAACCCGAAATTGATGTGGCCTAACGCCTCGCAAGTAGACTTTTGAGGACTAATTATATGAAAACTTTGGATCATGTAACGGAAATAAGCCTGAGCAATGTTCGCGCGGAAGTCGCTGCGACCGTGGGCCAGGGCTGGAGATTCGTTACCATATCGGCAGTGGATCTGAATGAAAATGAGTTCGAGCTCCTTTACCATTTCCACACTCCGGAATTTGAAATAAAGCATTTGCGCCTGACCTGCCCCAAGGGCACTGTTGTCCCTTCAATCTCTCCTGTGGTGTTCGCAGCGCTTTTGGTGGAAAACGAAATCAAGGACCTGTTCCACATCGATTTTGACGGGCTGGTTCTTGACTATAACGGCACATTTTATACCAACGTGGATGAGCTTGAAGAAGGCGAACGCATGTCGGCGCCCTTTGCAACCTTCACCACCGTGCAAAAAAATAAGGAATAAGGGGAAATCCTATGTCTAGAGCGATTATCCCATTTGGCCCGCAGCATCCGGTTCTACCTGAGCCGCTGCATCTTAAACTGGTAGTGGAAGACGAAATCGTAACCGAAGTCATTCCCAACCTTGGATATATTCACCGCGGTCTGGAAAAACTGTCCACAATCAGGGACGTGCACCAGATGATTTATGTAGTTGAACGCGTATGCGGGATCTGCTCCTGCCTGCACGCGCTTTGCTATTGCCACGCGGTAGAGAAGCTGTATAACGTGGAAATTCCTCCGCGGGCGCAATATCTGCGCATAATCTGGTCGGAGCTGCACCGCATGCACAGCCACATGCTGTGGCTGGGCCTTTTCGCCGAATCATTCGGCTTTGAAAGCCTGTTCCTCGCCTTCTGGAAAGTGCGCGAACGCGTGATGGACATCATGGAAGCCACCGCCGGCAACCGGGTCATAATCTCCACCAACATTCTTGGCGGAGTGCGCCGCGACATCAGCCCGGAAAATCTGCGCTGGATCATGAACGAGATGGATCTGGTGGAAAAAGAGTTCAAGCAGCTTATGAGCACCATGCTCAAAGACTACACTGTTGAGTCCAGAACCCACGGCAAGGGCTATCTTTCCAAGGAAGACGCCTATGCGTTGGGCGCCTGCGGCCCCACCCTGCGCGGCAGCGGCTGGGCTATTGACTCCCGCATGCTCAAGTACGACGCCTTCAAGGACATCTCTTTCGAGCCGGTTGTGGAATATGACGGAGACTCTTACGCCCGCGGCGCCGTCCGTTTCCGTGAAGTGCTCCAGTCCATCGGCATCATCCGCGAATGCATCGCCGGAATACCCGACTCGGAACTGGCCACTCCCATCAAGGGCAACCCCCCGGCAGGGGAGGCCTGGTCCAACGTCGAACAGTCTCGTGGCGAACTGTTCTACTATGTAAAAAGCGACGGCAGCAAAAACCTGCCCCGCGTGCGCATAAGAACCCCAACTTTCGCCAACATTCCTCCGCTTCTGGCCATGCTGGGCGGGTGTGAGCTTGCCGACGTTCCGGTTATTACCCTTAGCATTGACCCCTGCATCAGCTGCACGGAAAGGTAGGAGGGGAAAAAACATGTACATGACCAAAAACGTTCTTAAGAACCTGTTCACCAAAAGCGCAACAAGGCTTTACCCCTTTGTGAAGCGCGACATCTTTGAGGATGTGCGCGGCACCCTGCACATAAAGATAGACAAGTGCATCTTCTGCAGGGCCTGCGAATTGCGCTGCCCGACCCAGTGCATCACTGTGGACAGCAAAGCGGGCATCTGGTCGTTCGACCCGATGGCCTGCGTTATTTGCGGCGTTTGCGTGGCCGTTTGCCCCACCAAATGCCTGTATACCGACAAGCAATACCGGGAGCCGCTTCTGGCCCGAGGCATCATCAGCCATCAGGGAACCCCCAGAACCCCGAAACCGAAACCGGAAGCCGCGCCCACAACCAAAGAATCAGCCGAGTCGTAAACCGGGAAACGACCACTGAGCGTGATAGCAACTAGAGTTAGCCATCTTGCATCGAGAAAGGGAAGGCCCAAGGCCTTCCCTTTCTCACATCTCCAGACGGATGCCCCAGGACCTGTTAACGCCTCAAATGATTACTTAACGGGAGGCTTTGCCGCCCTGCAATCATTTGGCGGCAAGGATTTGTCTTCAAATTCTTGCCGAGCGGCTCAAGTGTGAAAAGCTCCAAGGCAGGAAATTACTGTAAAAAAAGCGGGCCCCAAGCGGCGCGAAGCCGTTTAAAGCCGTTATCCTTCATATGGGCCAATGGATAGGCCGCCAAATACGCGGAGAGGGATATTTCAAGGCAATTCCGGAGAAAATGCGCCTAAAGGGCTTCCAGCCAGCCGGCGTAAGCTTCCTCCAGCTCGCGCTCTCCCGCGCGGTTGGCCCAGTTTCTCAATTTTTGCCCTTTATCGAGAAGGGCATCAAAATCATCAATCCGAGAATTTATGAATTCAATTTTATTCACAGCCTGCTCGGCCAGCCCGGCGTTGCCCGCTTTGGCGGCGCTGGCGGCCAGGGCGCGGAAGTTGGGAAGCAAAGGGAAAAAACTGCACTGTAAAAGCCGCACCCCCGAAGCCTCGGCGTATTGCCCGTTCTGCTCCAGATATTCCGCCAGAAGAGGATAGCCTGTTTGCCATAGCGGTTCCTTTTGCAGCCCTTCCCACCAAAGGCCGGGCGCAAGCTCCGCCTTTCCTTCGGAAGAGCCGAATCCGGGCACGAATTCGGCGCACATGGCCAATTCATCTTCCGGCGGAAGGCAGATAAAGATATCCAGCCAGGGGGTAAGCGCTATATCAAAGCCATCCCTGCGGGCCAGCCTGTGCATGTCCGGAGAAAACATCCCCCGGCAGCGCTCATTAAGCAGTTCGGCATTTTCCAGGTCATGATCGGAGCGCCCCGGAGTCTGGCTTTCCAGATGCGTTATCCGGCTTTCCGGAATAACCTCCAAAGTCCTGCCAAGCCCGGCAATGCGGGCGCAAAGCTCCAGGTCTTCCGAACCGTTCCTGTAACCCTCATAAAAGCCCCCGGCATCTAGAAACAAGGCTTTGGGCAGCATGAACGCGGCCCCGGTAATGGCCTGCAGGCTGCGCCTTAGCCCCACCACCCTGTGATTTGCCGGGAAATTGGCGTACAGATGCTCCGTGGCGAGAGTGGGAGAAAAGGCTATGCCAAGATGCTGCACCCTGTCCGAATCAGGGTATACAAGCAACGGGCCGCAAGCTCCCAAACGCCCTTCCCGCCTGAACGCGGCGAGCAGAGGAGCCAGCCAGCCTTCCTGAACCAAAGTGTCGTTGTTTAAAAAGAAAAGCAATTCGGCATCGGAAGCCTTTGCACCCTGGTTGCAAGCCTTGGCGAAACCGAAATTTTCCTGGTTTCTGATCAAATTGAAAGCTTTTCCGAACAAATTCCCGCCCAAAAAGGCAAGCTCCGTTGCCGTTTCATCATCGGAGCCGTTATCCACCGCCGTCACCTGCATAAAATCGCCCGGGGTGTGTTCGCGAAGCGACTCCAGGCAAGCCTTGGTCAAGCCCCAGCGGTTCCAGACGGGAATTACCACGCTCAGCTGAAATTTCACGCGCCGCCCCCCAAAGCCTGCTCAACTCGTGCACATTTGCATAGCAGATCGGCCTTCACGCGTTCAAAGCTTTCCAGGCGCAATTTTTCCGCCCGCTTTCCGCCAAACAAAAATTCCAGCTTGATCTTGTTGCCCATGATATGCCCCTGCTGGGGCCGGCCCATGGCCTGACGCAGGCTTGAATGCTGCATGTGGCGCACTACAACCTGGCCGTGGTAGTAAGTGGGAAACCCCGCGAGGCTCGAGCGCAGATCGCGTTCCAGGTCGTCGAACTGGCTGGGGTTGAACCGCACATCGAAAGGCCCCGCACGCTCGACAGCTTCCATATTTATGAGATGACAGCAGCCGGTTACGGAAACGCAGGGGCGGGTATACGCATAAAACGCTTCCCCGATTTCGCCCATGGCGCTGCAAAAAGGAAATATCCGCTCATCCATATCTTCAAAACTATGAGTAGCCTCATCGGCTGAAAGCAAATGAAAATCCGCCGCTTGAATGCCGAACGGAGGAATATGGTCGGTGACCCTGTACCCCACCGCGCCGTATCCCGGATTGGCAGCAGCCGTTCCGCAAAGCCCCTGAAGCCAGTTTTTCTCAAGAATCACATCGTCATCAAGGAACACCGCCCAAGGGGCCCCCCGCACTTCCGGCAAGGAAAGAAGCCAGTTGCGGGCAGCGGGAGCGCCCACATTCGCGGCCAGGCTGATTACAGTAAACGGAGTGCCCCATTTGTCTTTCTGGGCAAGCAGCATCTCAAGGCTGTTGTCGGTAGATCCGTTATCCAGCACAAATACCGGAGCGCCTTCAATATTCGAGGCGCGCAGGCTTTCAAGAGTTTGGAAAAGAGCGTCCCGTTTGTTCCAGGAGTATAACAGTATCGGCGGCGGGGCCTGCTCTTTAAAGCAGCATCCCAGCTTGGCGGGGTAAAGCAGATCGAACAGGGCCAAAATCAGGTTTGTGTGCCAGCAGCAATCGGACCATACCCGCCCGAACATTTCAGAATCAAAATACGAAGGCCCTTTCTTCTGAACCAGTTCCAGGTGCGCTCCGGCCTTCCAAAAACCGAACAGGGAAGAATCCAGAGCATTAAACAGGCTCTCCGCATTTTCCGGGTTGTGGGCCACGGCCTGTTCAGCCTCAAATCTTTCCCGCAAAAAACGTTTTGAGCCGAACTCCGGCAGCGCGCGCATAAATTCGGCCAAAGCATCCGGAGTTTCAAATCTTTCCGGCACGGCAAGCCCGGGAACCGACGCCAGAACCGCTTCGGTTTCAGCCGCCACCCCCGCCATGCCGCCCAGCCCCGCCCCCGCCTCTTCCAGCACGGAAACCAGCTTGAGCACCTCCCGGTTCAACGGGTGTTGCTGCCAGGCCCAGCGCGCCAGCGAAAGGGCGGACAGCATGAGGGCATCTTGCACCTCTGCATTTGAAGGTGAAAAATCGGCTGTGAGAATTTTTCCCAGCATCCGAAGCTGTGACGGCCTGTTTGCCGATCCGTAAGCCCAGGCCGGATCGAACTCGAGCATCCGGGCAAGAAGTTTCATTTTTGTACTGATTTGTCTGGTCATTATTCAATTTTCGGGCGTTTGCAGATTATGGAGAGAATATAACATTGCCCCGGAGGGGAAAGCAAGGTAAGTTGGAAGATATTTTTATAGCCCTTGCAAATTCGCCGGGGCTTTAGCAATGGAGGGGTTATGGCTTCTGACACATCCTTTCATCCCGGCTTCTGGGAAAACACATTCCCCACGCTTCCAGAGGCCCTTCAACGCAGCCTGCTCATGGGCAGTTCGGGGCTTCTGCACATGCTTGAAATGTCCGAGCAGACGTTCGCCCTCGTTCCAGCCGCACAAGACCCCGCCCTGCGCCAGAATCTGCTTTCACTGGGAAGCGGCATGCTCCTGTCCGGCTTTGAAGCCGACCCGCTGAATCTGGCGTTCGCCACACAGATCCAAATGGTGGAAAAAGTATATAAATTCGCCCCTTCCGGCCTTGTTCCCATCATGGCATGGCTTTCAAGGGCATACAAGGCGCCTTCGGATCAGCGCTATCTTATGCGCCTGCTTGAGCACCGGGAAGTGGAGAAGATTGAACGCTATCTGGCCGACCAGATGCAAAAGGAGCCGGAAAACGCGTTCTGGCTGCACCATGCGTTCAGCTTCGGCATAGCCGAAAACCGCCTGGACTGGATTGAGGAAAGAATCGCGCGGTTCAAAGAGCTGCCTCCGGCCCTGCGCGCTTTCCTGAGCGGAGGAGTTGCCTATGCCGATGGGCGCTGGACACAAGCCGCCGGTTTGTTTGAAGAGGCATGCAGCAAACTGGAACTGGGCACATGGCAGGAGCAGCTCGCCCAAAGCCTGTGTAACGCCGGAGACACCGAAACCGCAGCCGGAATATTTCGCAAGGCCCTGGAAGGCCGCTTTTGGAAAACCAACAGCCTGCTGCGCCTCTATGACCTGCAAAGCGGCATCGCCAACCGCATGGAAGCCCCGAAAGGAAAAGGGGCGATTTTATTCTACACCTGGAACAAGGACGTTCACCTGGATGAAGCACTGCAAGCTGTTTTTAACAACGAACGCTATGGAGCCAAGGTGTTTGTGATTGACAACGGAAGCACCGACAGCACCCCTGGCGTGCTTTCCGCCTGGAAAGAAAAGGCGGGCCCGGCAATTGAGCTTATCAGCTTCCCGGTGAATGTGGGCGCGCCCGCTGCCAGAAATTGGCTGGCCTCACTGCCTGCCGTGCGGGAAGCCGACTGGATGGCCTATATGGATGACGATGCCGTGGTTCCTGAAAACTGGCTTGCCCGCTTTGGCGCGGCAATGAAAGCATACCCCGCCCACGGCGCATACGGCTGCAAAATAGTGGATATGCACACCCGAATGACCATCCAGAGCGCCGATTTCCATCTGCTGCCCGCAAGCGGCGCACTTGACGAAGGCGGCGCGGTGGACCGCAAGTTCAAGGTATCGGCCCTGCAAATTCAGGGGTTCGATTTCGGCCAGTTCAGCTATATGCGGCCCTGCGCTTCAGTGACCGGATGCTGCCACCTGTTCCGCCGCGAATTTTTCGACCGGGTGGGCGGCTTTGACCTGCGCTATTCGCCTTCTCAATACGACGACCTGGAGCATGATCTGCGCCATGCCATGCAGGGAGAGCTTCCGGTGTATCAGGGGCACCTCACCGTGCGCCATGCAAAACGCACCGGCAAGGAAGCCCAGATGAACCAGTCGCAAATGAGCAATGCCCTGGGCAATCTGATGAAGCTCCAGATGCGCTATTCACAGGACGACTTTGACGCCATTATGAAAAACGATGCGGAGGCGGCGCTGGCCGACATCAAAAGAAAAACCGCTGAGATGACCTCATAACCCTGCATATGAATATGAAAGATCTGCTTAGCCGGTATACCGCGGAAATAATGGATTACAACCTGGGTTCCGCCGCGCAGCCGGAATGCACCCCCTGCTCCCTTACAGGCCAGGAAGCCTCCCGCCATGCGCACAGAATAGCCAGGCTGCTTGAAGAAAGCGGGCGCGAAAACATTGTTCTTTTCGGAGTTGGCTGCGCGGAACTGGCGGACGAGCTCTGCTCCGAATATTCCGGCACCAGAACAAACCTTTATTTTTGCGAATTGAAACCGGAACGCATGCGCAACTGGCTGGCGCAAAAAGGAGAAAATCACGTTCCCCAAAATGCGGCCCTGATTTGCGACATCTCGCCAAGAGCCATCCTCGCCCTGTTGGCAGCCGCCAACATAAGAATTGAAAACAGCGTGTTTTACCTCGCTCCCGGGCTGCCCGAACCGGAAACAAAAGCCCTGCAAGGCTGCATGCAGCTTTTGCAGCGCAGTGCGCCTTCGGGCGCTTTTACCCCTTCTCCCGAAATCAGGGAAGGGCAAATATCCACACTCGCCATTCTGCACCCGGAAGAAACCGGGCTTGAAGAATTCTGCGCCCAAATCCCAGCCGGAGTGAAAGAACTGGTAATCGTTTGGGACAGCCCCATCCCGCACAAAATGAGCCTTGACGCGAACTGCCCGGTTATTCAAAAGCACCGCAATCTGGCAGGGGACTTCGCCGCCCAGCGCAACTATGCGCTTTCCCTTTGCACGGCCCCCTGGGTGCTGGCCCTGGACGGCGATGAACGGATTGACGGCAAAGGCTGGCAAGAAATAAAAGAAGCGGCCTCACAGCAAGAAATCAACGCTTTTTTCCTGCAAAGGCCAACTTTTTTCCCCGACCGCGGGCACTTCCGGGTGGGATTCGGCCTGTGGCCCGATTATCAGCTGCGTTTGTTCAGGCGCACCGCCAAGACCCTGTTCGCGCGCCCGGTGCATGAAATTCTGACCGGATTTTCCGGTCCCAGCGCAATTTTGCAGCACGCCCCGCTGTGGCACCTGAGCTATGTGCTTAAAAACCGCGAAGCTCTGGAAGAGCGCCTCAAAGTGTTCAACGCCGCCATGGGGAAGCCCGTGCACCGTCTTAACCAGAATTACCCCCGCCTGCCCCTGGCCTGGTTTGAAAAATACCAAAGTCTGGCAGAAAATCTTAAATATCTCGTGTTTCCGGAGTAAGTTACATGCCGAAAACCAGTGCGCCTCTGCTTAAAATTGAAGACCTGGCCGTAAGTTTTTACAAGGAAAACCAGTTCTCGTCCGGCATGCTGGAAGCAAGAGCCGTGGACGGGGCAAGCCTCACCCTGGAAGCAGGAAAAACCCTGAGCCTGGTGGGAGAATCCGGCTGCGGAAAAACCATGACCGCATATGCGATTATGCGGCTTGTGCCAGAACCGGGAAAAATCAGCCAGGGGACGGTATGCTTTGAGGGCAAAGACCTGAACCTGCTTTCCGAGAAGGAAATGCAACGCTTGCGCGGCAACCGGATATCCATGATTTTTCAAGAGCCGATGACCGCGCTGAACCCGGTTCTGACCATAGGCAGCCAGATTGAGGAAGCCGTTCTGGCCCATTTCAACTGCCCCAAAGCCGAACTCAGGGAAAGAACTTTAAACCTGCTCCGCCAGGTGGGCATTCCCTCTCCGGAGGAACGTTATAACGACTATCCCCACCAAATGAGCGGGGGCATGCGACAGCGGATAGTGATAGCCATGGCGCTGATCAACCGCCCCAGCCTGATTATAGCCGACGAGCCGACT
>CAZJFJ010000052.1:5180-13433 GCA_964545305.1 uncultured Desulfovibrionaceae bacterium | reverse complement strand
CAGATCCAATATGCGCCTGTTAGGGCGCTGCTGGTAACAGAGCCTTACAGGCGCAGATGAAATACTACCCGCTATGCGGGTGGATTTTTATTTGTTTAATTCTTTGGTTATTTCTTGAGTGTTAAAAATACCGCTACAATGATGAAGCCTGCGCCGATCCAGCCCATGGTGCTGAAATCTTCGGCAAAGAAAAGGAAGCCGATCATGGCGGCGATGACTGGTTCAATGGAGCAGATAACGCCCACCTTGCTGACTTCTATGCGCTTAACTCCTTCGCAGTAACACCAGTAGGCCGCCCATACGGTCACAATGCTAAGGCCCACGAGCCATGCCCAAATTTCCGGAGTTTTGTCCGCAAACGTGACAAAGGGAAGCATGAACAGAGCACCCATGGGCATGGTATGCA
The DNA here is from genome assembly GCA_964545305.1 of uncultured Desulfovibrionaceae bacterium. Lineage (GTDB taxonomy): Bacteria > Desulfobacterota > Desulfovibrionia > Desulfovibrionales > Desulfovibrionaceae > RGIG1962. The sequence goes on along the minus strand of CAZJFJ010000052.1, from coordinate 13,027 downwards.
TGTAAATTGAAATTGGCGAGTATTTCTGCATGAATTTTTTGCCGAACGGAGAATGGAAAGAATAGCAGATGCCTGAAATCAGGGAACCGGCCACCCCGGCGAAAGTGATGGTGGTTGCGATGTTCCCGCCGGCAAGGCAAAGGATGACAGCGCCGGCGATAGCCATTGCCGCGGATGTTACTTTCCATATGGTGAGCTGCTCTTTAAAAAAAACTACTCCCCAAACCACAATCCAGGCTGTGGATGTGTATTGCAGCATTGTGGCCATGGCCATGCCAACCTGTTGCACGCCAAGCTGGAAGCCATAGAAGAGTATGGCGACTCCGGGCAGACCGAAGGCCATGAAAATCAGGCGGTCCTTTTTTTCAACATGGTAGTTTTTGCTGACAAAAGCATGAAGTATGAACAGCCCTCCGCCTATAAGCGCACGCCAGAAGGCTACTTCCATCGGGCCTACCCCGGCCTTTTTCACCGCAAGGCCCATCACCCCGGTCATGGCCCAGAAGGTGGCGGCCAGAAACAACATCAAATAACCAATGGTTCTTTGTGACTTGGCAACTTCCATATGTTCACCTCAGCAATTATTTAAAGTGAGAAAAAGTGTTTGTATAAGTCTATTCTAAATGTATTGCCTAATCAAGAGAGCGTTAAAAATATCCATGCTGTTCAGGCACAAAAAAAAGCGCCGGAGCTTGTGGCTCCGGCGCAGTGAATCTCTTGGGGCTTAGTCGTACTTTACCGCGCTGAATTTCATCAGCTTTTCCCATTTCTGGATGGATTCCATATATCGCAACGATCCGGTTTTCCCGCGAATAACCATGGAGTGGGTAATTGCTCCATCTCCGGTGTATTCAACTCCGCGCAGGAAGTCGCCGCCGGAAATTCCAGTTGCGGCGAAAAAGACGTCGTCGCTTTTCACAAGTGTGTCCACGGTCAGGATTTCCCGCGCATCAATGCCGGCTTTTTCCAACGCTTCTTTTTCTACAAAGGACTGCGGAGCGAGGCGGGCAAACATCTGGCCGCCAATTCCCTTTATGGCGCATGCGGCAAGCACGCCTTCCGGGGTGCCCCCGATTCCCATCATCACGTCCACATTGCCCCTGGGGTCAACGGTCATCAGTGCCCCGCTCACATCCCCATCGCTGTGCAGTTGAATGCGGGCTCCGGCCTCGCGCACCGAGCGTACAAGTTTTTCATGGCGTGGTTTGTCCAGAATAAAAACGACCAGATCGTCAATGTCCTTGCCCAGGGCCTTGGCTATGCTGCGCAAATTTTCATCTACCGGGGCGTCAATATCCACCACGTTTCTTGCTTCAGGCGGCACAACCAGCTTTTCCATATAAAAACTCGGGCCGGGATTATACATGCAACCGGCCGGGCAAGCGCCAACAACTGAAATGGCATTGGGCCGCCCATATGCCAGCAGACGGGTTCCTTCCACCGGGTCTACCGCGATATCCAGAGCCGGTCCCTGCTCCGTTCCAACCTTTTCGCCATTGTATAGCATGGGGGCATTATCTTTTTCCCCTTCGCCAATAATAATGGTTCCGTCAATGTTCAGGCCGTTGAACCCCACACGCATGGCGTCAACTGCGGCCCCATCGCCGGAATCGGTGTTTCCTTTGCCCAGCCAGCGCCCGGAAGCCAGCGCGGCCGCTTCTGTAATCCGTACCAAGTCTAACGACAAGTTTTGATTCGGGGAAGACATTAAGTAGTCCTTTCTTGTTAATTGCGGCCTGCTCCAGATACGGGCGCAGGCCGTTATCCGCTAGATGAGATTTAAATCCTCAAGCGTTTTTTTCAGAATATCCGAAGTGCCGGACTGCATGTTGACAAGTGGAAGCCTGAATTCGCATTCCAGCTTGCCCATCATGGCGAGCGCGGTTTTTACCGGAATGGGGTTGGTCTCCACAAACAACGCCCGGCAAAGCGGCATCATCAGGTAGTGCAGCCTTTGTGCTTCGGCCAGGTTGCCTTCACGCGACGCCCTGCAAAGTTCGGCGGTTTCTTTGGGCATCACGTTGGAGAGCACGGAGATTACCCCGCACCCTCCCACTGCGAAAGAGGGGAGAATAGTGAAATCGTCGCCGGAAAGCACACAGAAATCAGGGCTGCAATTCTCGATGATCTCCGAGAATTGAGCCAGATTCGCGGTGGCTTCCTTGATGCCGACTACCCCGGGGATGTCCCGCGCAATGCGGGCCACAGTGGCGGGCAGCATATTCAGCCCGGTGCGTCCGGGCACATTGTACATTACAAGGGGAATATCCACTGCCTCGGCAATGGCTTTGAAATGCTGGTAAAGGCCTTCCTGCGTGGGTTTGTTGTAGTAGGGGGTGATATGGAGCGCACCGTCAGCCCCTACGTTTTTTGCAAATTTGGTCAGGCTAATAGCTTCTTTGGTGTAGTTGGATCCGGCGCCGGCCAACACAGGAACGCGTCCTTTGGCCTGGTTAACACAGATGCGGATGACTTCCTCGTGCTCCGCATGGGACATGGCGGCGGATTCGCCGGTAGTGCCGCAGGGAACAAGGCCATCAATTCCCTGTTCTATTTGCCATTCAATTAGTGCCCTGTATGCATCTTCGTCAATTCCGCCATTGCGGAAAGGGGTTACCAGGGCGGTGTACGCTCCACAGAAACGCATGGAAAACTCCTTAAATACAGCATGGTTTAAAAGTTAAATAAAATTTTTGGACAAACGAAATTAATGATATTCCTCTTTCCGCAGATTTGCAAGATTTATAACTCCGGGCCGCAATCCTCATGGTTTTCCGGGCATCGGGCTCATGCGGGTGCGCGGAGCTTTGCATGGCGGCGCCGGCATATTGGGGAAGATTTGGAGGTATCAGCCCTGGTCTGCGGCTTCATCCAGAATCCAGATCAGTTCGCCGTCGGTCGGCCGGACTTTCTGGGCCGGAAGGTCGGGTGAAGTCAGCAGGTTCAGCGCGCGGGAAACCACAGGGTGTTTTTCCCGGCCGGAGACCAGGAAGATGCATGCCCTTGAATTGTTGATGACCGGCAGAGTGAGGGTGATTCTGCTTTGACGCAGTTTCGGCACATAAATGTCAATCACCTTGTAATTGGTGTCAATGTAGTCTGCAATATCCGGGAACAGGGACGCCACATGCCCGTCAGTTCCCATTCCTAGAACCATGCAGTCAAAACGGGGCAATTCTCCCGGCGCAAGGCTGAAATTCTTCACAAGGAGCTCTTCGTAGTTTTCGGCGGCCTCAATGGGCTTGAGTTCCCCTTTGATGCGGTAAAACTTGGTGGCCGGAATAAAGGAGAGCATTTCTTTTCTGGTAACTCCGTAGTTGCTTTCCGGGCTTTCCGGAGGAACCGAGCGTTCGTCAACCCAGTACAGGTTTACCTTGTCCCATTCAAAACGTGTGCGCCAGGCCGGTTCTGCCAGAAGGCGGAACAGCGGAATGGGGGTGCTGCCTCCTGAAATCGCCAGATTAAAAGCTCCACGTTCGGCAATGGCCTGTTTGCAAAGCTCTTCAATAGCTTCTGCAGCCTGTTGGGCAACGGCAATAGGGTCTTCTTTTACATAAACGGACAGATGGGTAATCTTGCTCATTATTTTGGGCTCCAGACTCACTTCACTTAATGCTTGTGGAAAGTTGAAATTTCTGTGCGGGATTTTACTTTTTTTTTAATCTATAACAGGCGCAGAACTTTCGCAATGAATTTGTTTTTATTTGAATTTGGGCATGATTTTTATGCGGGGTTGGCGGGGAATGAATATTGCGCTGGATTGATGCGGGAAAATATAGTAGAAAGATGTTTAGTAGTGGTGTTTTTAGCCTCGCACAATAAAAATAAGGGATTTTTTTGGGCGCAAGCACGGGCGAATCAGCCTTCTTGGCTCAAATTGTCCCGATTCGGGAGTTTAGCATGCGACTTGTTACCCGCTCGGATTTTGACGGTCTGGCCTGTGCCGTCCTGTTAAAGGAAAAAGGCATTATTAGTGAGTATAAGTTTGCACACCCTAAAGATTTGCAGGATGGAATAGTTGAAGTGACGGCCAATGATGTGCTCGCCAATGTGCCGTATGTCCCCGGATGCGGCATGTGGTTCGACCACCACTCCAGCGAATATGAGCGCTTGGGCAAAGAACTGGAGGTCCCGGGGGATTGCCGTCTGTTGCCCAGTTGCGCAAGGGTTATCTGGGAGTATTATGGTGGCCATGAAACGTTTTCAAGCCATTTTGACGAGATGATGGCGGTTGTTGATAAGGTGGATAGCGGGCAGCTTGATGAAAGCGATATTGTTAACCCCCAGGGCTGGGTGTTGCTTGGTTTTATTATGGACCCGCGTACCGGGCTCGGCCGTTACCGCGGCTACCGCATAAGCAATTATGATCTTATGGAAGACATGATTGAATATTGCCGTCGCATGGATGTGGATGAAATTCTTGAACTTTTTGACGTCCGGGAGCGGGTGGATATTTACATGCAGGATGCCGAGCCGTTCAGGCGGATGATAAAGGAAAATTCAAAGGTGCACGGCAGGCTGGTTGTTATGGATTTGCGGGAGCAAACCGACATTTTCGCCGGAAACCGGTTTGTGATATATACCATGTATCCCCAATGCAATCTCAGCGCGCAGATAATGTGGGGAATGCGCCGCCAGAACACCGTCATGACAGTAGGCTACAGCGTTCTTAACCGCAGTTGTAAAGTGAATGTGGGCAGTGTTATGCTTAAATACGGAGGGGGCGGTCATATTCAGGTGGGAACTTGCCAGATACCCAATGAAAATGTTGAAGAGAGGCTTGGCGAAATAATCGGCGAACTGGTCGAGCTGAATGCGGAATAGCCCCCGCCTGTTGAAGGCGGGATGAATTTTTGGCCGGATTTGATTTTTTGCCTTGCCAGCACACAAAAAACTATGAACTTTCGCCATGACTGCATTTGGATTTAATATTCTGGACATAGTTTTTGTGTCCATTGTAGGAATTTTCGCCATCCGCGGCCTTTTGAACGGAATGCTTGAAGAGGGGGCCGCTTTGCTTGGTCTTGCCTTGGGCTTTGCGCTTGCCAATCATTTTTTGAATGACGTGATCAGGCTTTTAAGCGCATATGTGTCCAGCCCCCAAGTAGCCCTGATAATGGCGTATGTCATGATTTTTGTGGCCGCGATTATTGCCGCCCTGATGGTTTGCAGGGTGCTGCGCAAGATACTGCTGGTTTCCGCGGTGAAATGGCTTGACTATATGGGTGGGGCGCTTTTGGGCGCGGCAAAGGGAATTGTTGTGTGCCTCCTGATTTATATGGGCTTCAACTTTATTTCTCCCTCTTCCGAGGTGTTGGGCGACTCGGTTATAGCGCCGCACCTGGGCGATCTTCTGGCCAAGATAATAGAAGTTTTCCCCAATCTTAACCCCGATTCGATAATGTCTCTCTGGCCCTCTGTTGATTTGGGGGGTACGCATAACTTGTAGGATTCAGAATGACCTGTTGCAAAGAACACAAAACCCCCGGCAAATCCGAAGCGCTGGCTTCAATGCAGCAGGTGATCGAAACTCTGCTTGGCCCTGGTGGCTGCCCGTGGGACAAGGCCCAAACCCCGGTTACTCTGTGCGACAATCTGGTGGAGGAAGTTTTTGAACTGACTCACGCCATTCGGCAGGGCTACAGCGATGATATCTGTGAGGAGCTGGGAGACGTGCTGTTTCTGGTGCTGCTCATTTCAGAGCTTGGAAAAAGAGGTGGCGGTACGGGGCTTGCTGAAGCCCTGGAGAGAGGGGCTTCTAAAATGATCCGGCGGCATCCGCATGTTTTTGGCGAGGCGGAGGTCAACAACCGGGCCGAGCTGATCAGAAACTGGGAAGAAATCAAAAAGCAGGAAAAAGCGGAAAAGAATAAAACGGGCGGCGCGCTTGCCGGGGTTGCTTCCGATCTGCCTCCTCTTTTACGCGCATACCGGGTTCATTCCAGGGCGGCCCGCGCGGGTTTCAGCTGGGAAAACGCGCCAGACGTAGAAAAACAGCTTGCCTGTGAATGGGATGAGTGGCGTGCGGCTGTAGAAAAAGGCGACAAAGCGGAAATGGAGCAGGAGTTCGGGGATGTTCTGTTCACGCTTGTGGAGCTTGGGCGGCGGCATGGAATAAAGGCCAATTCCGCTTTGGACTTTGCGGTTATTAAGTTTGTCAGCCGGTTTAACCGTATGGAGGAACTGGCTGAAGAAAAGGGATTGGACTTTACAAAACTCGGTTTAGATGAGATGAACGCTCTCTGGGCTGAAGTTAAAGATATCCTGAATAATACCAACAACACTAAATAAACAGCGAGTATTTAAAAGGTTCGCATCATGAAGTATCAACCGGATAAGATTGAAGCCAAATGGCAGCAGATTTGGAAGGACAAAAACTGTTTTCACTCCACCCCTGACAGCAGCAGGGAAAAATTTTACCTTCTGGAAATGTTTCCTTATCCGAGCGGAAAGCTGCACATGGGGCACGTCCGCAATTACTCCATCGGCGACGTGATTGCCCGCCTCAAGCGCATGCAAGGCTACAACGTCATGCACCCCATGGGCTGGGACGCTTTTGGCCTGCCTGCGGAAAATGCGGCCATCAAATCCGGCCAGCATCCGGCCAAGTGGACCTACTCAAATATCGACAATATGCGCAGCCAGTTAAAAAGGCTTGGCTATGCCTATGACTGGGACCGGGAATTGAGCACCTGCGATGTGGAATATTACCGGTGGGAACAGCTGTTTTTCCTGAAAATGTATGAAAAGGGGCTGATGTACCGTAAGAACGCGCCCCAAAACTGGTGCCCGGCCTGTAATACCGTGCTCGCCAACGAGCAGGTGATTGACGAAAAATGTTGGCGCTGCAATTCCGTTGTAGAGAAAAAAGAACTCACCCAGTGGTTTGCCAAGATTACCCAGTATGCGGAAGAGCTGCTTGAAGACCTCAAGCTGCTGGAAGGGAACTGGCCTGACCGGGTTGTTTCCATGCAACACAACTGGATTGGTAAATCCACGGGCGCGGATATCGATTTTACTCTTGAGGATGGCTCAGAAAAAATAAGGGTGTTTACCACCCGCCCGGATACAATTTTTGGGGTAACCTTTATGACTCTTGCCCCGGAGCATCCTCTGATCGACAGCCTGATTGCGGGCAAGCCGGAGGCGGAGGCCGTAAGGGCGTTTTGCAAAAAAGTGGTCAAGATGAATGATATTGACCGCGCTTCGGACGAGCTGGAAAAAGAAGGGGTGTTCACCGGCGCGTACTGCGTAAACCCGTTTACAGGTCAAAAAGTGCCGGTATGGGTGGGCAATTTTGTGCTGATGCACTATGGCACCGGCGCGGTAATGGCCGTTCCTGCGCATGACCAGCGCGATTTTGATTTTGCCCGTAAATATGGCATTCCCGTTATTCCCGTAATCCAGCCGGAGGGAGAGCCTTCTTTTGCCGGCGGGGATATGTCCGAAGCGTATGCCGAATCCGGCATTCTTTTTAACTCGGGTGAATTTAACGGCTTGCAGAATGATGAAGCCAAAGTTGAAATCGTTAAATGGGTTAAAAAAAACAAGTGCGGCCAGGCTGCGGTGCATTGGCGCCTGCGCGACTGGAACATATCACGGCAGCGTTACTGGGGCGCCCCTATTCCAGTGGTTTATTGCGATGCTTGCGGCGTTGTTCCGGAGAAGGAGGAAAACCTCCCGGTTGTTTTGCCGCTTGATGTGCAGACCCATCCGGACGGACGCTCTCCGCTTCCTGATACTCCCTCTTTTGTAAATACCGTCTGCCCCCGATGCGGCGGTCCGGGAAGGCGTGAAACCGACACCCTGGATACGTTTATGGAGTCGTCCTGGTATTTCCTGCGTTT
>CAZJFJ010000052.1:221-5170 GCA_964545305.1 uncultured Desulfovibrionaceae bacterium | reverse complement strand
ACAACGAAGCGCCGTTTAACCCTGATTTTATCAAATATTGGCTCCCGGTTGACCTTTATATCGGAGGGGTGGAGCATGCCATTTTGCACCTGCTTTATTCGCGCTTTTACGTAAAGGTTTTGCGCGATCTAGGATATTTAAGCCTGGATGAACCGTTTAAAAATTTGCTGACCCAGGGCATGGTGCTTAAAGACGGCTCTAAAATGTCCAAATCGGCAGGTAATATTGTTGACCCCACAGAGATGATAGATCAGTACGGAACGGACACAGTGCGGATGTTCTGCCTGTTCGCCGCTCCGCCGGAACGTGATTTCGACTGGTCGGACGCCGGGATTGAAGGCTCTTTCCGTTTTGTGAGCCGGGTATGGCGCCTGGCGGACGAATTGAAGGATCAGATCAGGGCGGCTCCCGCCTGTTCTTCCAGTGCGGAAGACGCCAAATCAAGCCCCCTGGCTGGGGAAATTCGCCTGCGCGAGCACCAGACGGTGAAAAAAGCCACGGAGGACATAACCCGCCGCTACCAGTTCAACACCGGTATCGCCTCAATAATGGAGCTGGTAAACGAACTTTACACTTCCAAAGACGAACTGGTTAAGACCGATGCGGGCAGGAATATCCTCTCTTCCGCCATCAGTTCAGTGCTCACTCTGCTTTCACCCATTACCCCCCACATTTGCGAAGAGCTTTGGGAAATGCTTGGCGGCAGCGGGATGCTTCTTCACACCGCCTGGCCTCAATATGATGAAAACGCGCTTGAGCGTGATGAAATCGAAATAGTTGTTCAGGTGAACGGTAAGCTGAGAGGGCGCTTCCGTGTGCCCGCCAAGGCCGGCAAGGCTGAGGTGGAAGCTCTGGCTTTGGCTGATGAGAACATTAAAAAGCATCTCGAGGGTTTGTCTGTCCGCAAGGTGATAGTCGTACCCGGAAAGCTTGTTAACGTGGTCGCCGGTTAAAATGACAGCAAGAACCAACATCCTTAAAACTTTGGTTGCCTTGGCCCTGCTTTGCCTGCTTCAGGCGGGCTGCGGTTACAAGCTTGCCTCGGACGAACCTTCGGTTTTGGGAAATGGGGAAAAAACGGTAAAAATAAAACGGGTGGAAAATCCCACCCTGTATCCTTGGCTTTCGCCCCTGATACGCACGATAGTGCACGATGAGGTCAACTATCGTAAGCTTGGCAACTGGGTGGATTCCGGAGAGGCCGACTATGAACTGGATGTGGAAGTGACGCGTTTTCGCGTTTCCGACCACGGCTACTCGCGGGAAGGCACCAGTGTGATGTATAGTGTTTCAATGACCATGATTATAAGTGTGTACGACGGCAGCACAAACAAGCTTAACTGGAGTTCCGGCGCAATCAGCCTAAGCCGTGTATACGACACAGACAACGCCCAGACTGCGACTCATGAGCTTTCGCAGGAACTGGTGAGACGCGGGATGGACCGGATGAGGTTTGTTTTTTAAGGGGTTAACGTTTGAAATGATTGTGTAACAACAGGTGAAGCCGCCTGTAGCTATTGTGGCAGGATTTTAATAAATAAGCCCTTACAGGATATTTCAAGCACGAATGCTTTGGATGAGATTGATTTTGCGGCGCTTCTTTCAGTGTTTGACGGCGGAAGTGAATGCCCCTTGCCCTCCGGGCAAAGTTGCTTCGCTCCTTTTTGTAATTCTGCTGTTCTGCGGAATTGTCCGTCCATGTCTGTGCGGCAGGCAGCATTATGCGATATCAGAGTGTTTTTTCAGGAATATACCCTTTAAAGGTTAAAATTCTCTGATCGGAACAGTTTTGAGAAACCAGACCCGGAAGGGGGCTGGAAAGGCCAATGCCGCCTGATTCCCACTGTGGTGCGGCGGGTGTTTGCAGCACCGGGCACTGGAGCCTTTTTAATATTAAAACGTTTTGAGTGTGCAGGGCCTTTTTCAAAATTTTATATCAAGGGGCGTTTTTATGCCGCGATATGATTTTGACACCGTCATCAACCGCAGGGGGCATGGCGGGATAAAATGGAATCTTTATCCTGAAGATATTTTGCCCATGTGGATCGCCGATTCCGACTTCAGGTCTCCTGATGAAGTGGTGGCGGCCCTTATAAAGCAGGCTGAGCATGGTGTGTTCGGCTACACCGATTCCGGCAACCCCGAATTCGCTCTGGCTTGCGCCCGCTGGATGAAAGTCCGGTTTGGCTGGGAGGCGGACCCGGCCTGGGTGGAATTCGCGCCGGGCGTGTGTGCAGGGCTTGCTCTTTGCGTGAAGGCCTACACCGATCCTGGCGATAACATTGTTATGTTCACGCCCACTTACCCTCCTTTTTATGCAATTTCCAAAAGCAACGGCAGAAATCCGGTAAGCTGTCCATTAATCAGCCGGGGTGAAGGGCTTTACGCTGTGGACTTTTTTGCTTTGGAGGAAAAGCTGGCTCATCCAAAAGCCAGGCTGCTATTCTTGTGCAACCCCCAAAACCCCACCGGGCATGTGTTCAGCCGTGAAGAACTGCTTGAAATTGGAGCGCTTTGCTTGAAGCATGATGTTCTTGTTATTTCAGATGAAATTCATTGCGACTATGTTTTTCCGGGGCACAGGCATATCCCTTTCTCCTCGCTTTCAAGGGAGCTTGCCGAAATTAGCCTTGTTGCAATTAATCCGAGCAAAACCTTCAACCTCGCCGATTTGCACACGGCTGCCATGATCTCGTCCAGCGCTGAAATGCTTGCCAGATACAGGGCCGAAGCTGTCAGCGCCAGCCTGGGCAAGAATTCTTTTGGAGTGGCGGCCCTCTCCACAGCTTATAATCAATGTGACGATTACGCGAATGAAGTTGTGGATTATGTGCGGGCCAACCTTGAGTACGCTGTTGAGTTTATTGGCCGGAATATTCCGAAAATAAAGGCATACATGCCTCAGTCCACTTATGTGCTGTGGCTGGATTGTTCCGCTTTGGGCATGCAGTCGCAGGATGACCTGATGAGGCTGTTTCTTGAAAAAGGCAAACTGGCGCTTAACTCCGGAACGGATTACGGGCCTGAGGGCTACCAGTTTGCGCGAATAAATCTGGCCTGCCCCCGCAGTCTTGTAGAGGAGGGGCTCCGGCGTTTGAAGATTGCAGTGGAAAAAACATAGCTTTTGCAGGAATAATCGCCACAAATGCAAAGTATGGCTGCTTTTTCCAAATCGTCCTTGGGGCAGAGTAGTTTTTATACGCCCACTTTAGCGCTTAACGTTGCGGTCTTCATCCGCACAACTCAAAAACTCGTCTAACAGCTGAAGCAACAGCGGAAGCGAATGACCTTCGGCACATCCTGTGCCTTGCCATCCAGATAAAACAGTTTTGTTCTTTTGGGCAGTTCCGTTGTCCTGCGGATTTGTCCGCCCACGCCTGTGGGGCGGGCGGCGCTATGCGTTCAGAGCATTTTCTTAAAAACACATTCTTCCGAAATTAAAAGATTTTTGCATGGTTAGGGGTATAAAGCCATGTGTTTGCGTCCCATCTGCGGAAAAATTGAAATGATGCGTGGAGAGGCCGGAGGCGTTACGCTGGACTGAGGGTAATTTAAAGCTTTTTGGCTTTTAAACAATGTGAAAATATGTAAGAATCTCCTGAGCAATGCAATGATGCTTGACGGTTCATGTCAACTTCGTGCGAACGACTTGCCGCTGAGCTAACGCGGCATAAGGAGGTTCACTTGGCTAAGATAAAATCTCCTCTCCTTCCGGAACATCCTCAAACGGAATCCGCTGACGCTTCTCCAAAAAACACGAACGGCTATGCCGCTCATATACGCGATGATGGCGTAGAACAGCCTCTTCTTGATCACCTGACCGGCACTGCGGATTTGGCGGGTGCTTTCGCGGCTGAATTTGGCGAACAGGAGCTTGCGAGGGCAATTGCGCTTGCGCACGACATAGGAAAATATTCCTATGAGTTCCAGCAGCGGCTGCGCGGCTCAAATATTAGAGTAATCCATTCCACGGCTGGCGCTATCGTTTTGTCGGACATACTTGGGGAAAATATTGTCGGCTTGCTTGCCGCGTATTGCGTTATGGGGCATCACGGCGGCCTGCCCGACGGCGGCTCCATGAACCAGCCTGACGCGGGCACGTTGTATTCCAGGCTGGAAGGCCGCGACCTGCCCGATTATTCAAAATACATCGGCGAGGTTCAATTGCCGTCCGGCATTAAGCCGGTGAGCTGGAATCCGGATAAGAGCAATTGCGGCTTTTCCTTGGCGTTTTTCATTCGGATGCTGTTTTCCGCTTTAGTGGATGCGGACTGGCTTGATACCGAAAAGTTTATGAAGAATGGGGCGATAGCCCGCGGCGAGTTTGAAAGTATTCAGACCTTGCGCGAGAAGCTGTCGCAACACATCAAGCAGTTTGACCTTCCTGCAAGAGAAATTGACCGCAGGCGCAACGAACTTCTCAACGCCTGCGTTTCCCGCGCGCAGGATCCCAAAGGTTTGTTTTCGCTCACCGCCCCGACGGGAAGCGGCAAAACCTTGTCAAGCATGGCATTCGCGCTTAACCACGCGGCAGCTCACAATATGGGCAGGGTGATATATGTCGTTCCATACAACACGATAATTGAACAAAACGCGAAAGTTTTTGAAGGTATATTCGGGGCGGAAAACGTAGTTCAGCACCACAGCAATATTGATTATGGCGATGAAGACAACAGACGTTTCGCCACTGAAAACTGGGACGCGCCGATAATTGTTACAAGCAACGTGCAGTTTTTTGAAAGCCTGTTTGCAAACAAGCCGGGCGCATGCAGAAAACTTCACAATATCGCCAATAGCGTAATCGTTTTTGACGAAGCTCAAATGCTCCCTTTGCCCCATTTGTTGCCGTGCGTGGCAGCTATAAAAGAGCTTGCAGCCAACTGCCGCTGCACGGCAGTGCTGGCAACCGCTACCCAAAGCGGCTTGGACGAATATTTTGAGCCGCTGCC
>CAZJFJ010000052.1:0-211 GCA_964545305.1 uncultured Desulfovibrionaceae bacterium | reverse complement strand
CGGGGCACGATTTCTCCGCCGATGAGCTTGTGGAAAGACTGTCAGGCCACGAGCAGGTCCTCTGTATAGTGAATACCCGTAAAAAAGCTCAGGAGCTTGCCGGAAGGCTTGCCGGATCGCTTCATTTGTCCACAACAATGTATCCGGCTCACCGGAGTAAGGTTCTATCTGAAATCCGCAAAAAATTAAAAGACGGGGAAACTTGCAGGGT
>CAZJFJ010000051.1:0-13494 GCA_964545305.1 uncultured Desulfovibrionaceae bacterium | reverse complement strand
CATGAGGCTGAGCGCCTGGTGGGGAAGCATGGGGTCTTTATAGACCCTGCGGCTGGTAAGCGCATCGTAAACATCCACAATACTGATTATGCGGGCGGTCTGGCTGATTTCATCGCCTTTGAGCCCGCGCGGGTAGCCTTTTCCATTGATTTTTTCATGGTGGTCGAGTATTCCGCTGCGGATTTCTTCCGGCAAGTCAGTGCGGTTCAGATACTTTATGCCCAGTTCCGGGTGTTTCTTCATCACTTCAAACTCTTTATCTGTGAGTTTGTTTGTTTTGTTTAGGATGGTATCGGGTATATTGGCTTTCCCAATGTCGTGAAACAGGCCTGCGATGCCTATTTTCTTAGTGGATTCCTTGTCCAGCCCGGTTTGCACCGCGAGCAGCGAGGCAAGCACGCACACATTGATACAATGGGTGTAGGTGTACTCATCTCTGCTTCTAAGTTTTATAAGCCCAAGCAAGGCGTTGTAATTTCTGGTGATACTGTCTAAAATTTCATCTACAACTTTGCCGCCCTCCTCCAGGGGCAGGGGCTCGCCAGTGCGCAGGCTGAGTATGGTGTTGCGGGCAAACCTTACCGAATCATCATACAGCGCGCGGGCTGCGGGGAGTTCTTTCTCCAGAGAGACTGCCGGGGGAATTTTGTCTTTGTATTCACGCTGCGTTTCCGGTATTTTGCGTTCGGGTTCATCGGTAAGATTCTCGCCTTCTTTGATCGAATCGGCTTTCGTGTCGATGTATGCTTCAAGAAAACCTTCTGAAATAATCCTGTTGATTTCTTCCTGGCTGTCTATTACGCCTTCAATTGCATATAGGAAAGGATTGGACAGCCAAGGCAAATCGAGATTGACGACTTGCATGCCGGGTTTCAGCTCTTTAGTAGAAATCTTTTGGATCATATGTCCTGTTTCCAAAACTGATAGAGAGTTTCATCCAATTTAATGGTATTGGTATTTTTATCTATTTAATATAGATGCTTTTTTTTGTAAACTCTTGGCGGCTGGGGTGTTGATAAGTTTCTCGCCCTCACGGTGCTGTTGCCATATTTTTTGCCCAGGTGACAATGGGGCTAAGGAGGGGGCGAGCGCGGCCGCGCCGCCATTTTGGAGAAAAAGACAAAGGCATTCGGTTTATTGTGTTTTCACCTCCCCATCTTAACCCGGAGTATGGGTGAACTTTGTTGCCGTTTGGTCTTGCAACATTATTTGATGATACTTCATTATATCTATTGAATAAAATAATCACAGCCATTATATATCTAAAATTGGCAGTTGCAGTTGTGCATTGTTTGGATTATAGATACCTTGTTTTACAACAGGATTAGTGAAGACCATTTATGAATGAATTAGTTTATACCTCAGTAGTTACAGGCGGTTCGCGCGGCATCGGCAGGGTTATAGCCGAAGTTCTGGCAAAATCGGGCCAGCAGGTGTACCTGACCTATGTGTCCCGCCCGGCCGAGGCAGAAGAAGTGGTCAATTCCATTGTTGCCGCTGGAGGCAAGGCAAAGGCCTTTGCCCTGAACGTTTCCGACAGTGAGGCGGTTGCCGCTTTTTTCAGAGAGGAAATCAAAGATAAGGTCCATCTTTCTGCTCTTGTGAACAACGCAGGAATCACCAAAGATGGTTTTCTTGTCCGCATGAAGGACGAGGACTATGAATCCGTGCTCGATATTAATTTGAAAGGCGCTTTTTTCTGTTTGCGAGAGGCTGCAAAAATTATGAGCAAGCAGCGCGGCGGAAGGATTGTTAACATTACATCTGTGGTAGGGCAGATGGGCAATGCCTGCCAGATCAACTATTCGTCCGCAAAGGCTGGCATCATAGGCATGACCAAGGCTGCGGCGAAAGAACTGGCCAGCCGCAACATCACCGTGAACGCGGTGGCGCCAGGTTTTATTGAAACCGACATGACCCGCGCGCTTTCAGATGAAGTGCGGGACAACTATATTAAAGCCATTCCTTTAGCCCGTTTTGGCGAGCCCAAGGATGTGGCTGATCTGGTAAGCTTTTTGGCATCTTCCAAAGCGAGCTATATTACAGGTCAGGTAATTGGTGTAAATGGTGGCCTATACTGCTAAAACGGTCGGGCCTTATCCATTATATAAACTCGAACATGTTTAGTCTAGTCACAGGGAGGACATATGTCTGTAGAAGAACAGGTAAAGAAGATAATTATTGAACAGCTTGGCGTTAGCGCTGAAGAAGTGAAGCCGGAAGCTTCTTTTGTGGAAGACCTCGGAGCGGACTCCCTCGACCTTACCGAGTTGATTATGGCTATGGAAGAGGAATTTGGCATTGAAATCAGTGACGATGATGCACAAAAGATTTTGAAAGTGCAAGACGCAACTTCTTTTATTGAGAACTGCAAATAGTTCTTGTGCACTGGGCTGCACCGCGGTTTAAGCGGTGCAGCCTGCGCGGACCGTCTTTGGAGAAGCCTTGATTCCAGATGTCCGCGTTTTTTGTTTTTTCGCGTTTGCACAGCGAAACTACAGTTGAACTTGTGATCAGAGCAGCAAAAACTGCCCGGAGAGCACATGCAAAAAAAACGTGTTGTGGTAACGGGGCTTTCTGCATTGACCCCGTTGGGAAATACCCTGTCAGAATCCTGGGGGAACTTGTTGTCCGGTAAATCCGGCATTGGTCCCATCACCAGGTTTGACGTTAGTGAATACGCCGCGCGCATTGCCGGAGAAGTTAAAGATTTTAAATCTGATCAGTATATTAACTTCAAAGAAGCAAGACGCATGGACATATTCACCCAATATGCCGTGGCTGCCAGCAAAATGCTGTTGGAGCATGCTAAATTTGAAATCAATGAAGAGAATGCCGCGGATGTGGGCGTCATTCTTGGCGTGGGCTTGGGCGGGCTGAATACCCTGGAGGCTTTTCATACCAAATTGATGGAAACCGGGCCGAACAAGATTTCACCTTTTATGATTCCCATGCTTATTTCGAACATGGCGCCCGGACAAATTTCCATAGCGACCGGCGCCAAAGGGGCGAATCTGGTCATGACTTCGGCTTGTTCGTCCGGCTTGCATGCAATTGGGTATGCGGCCATGGACATTATGCTGGGGCGGTTGGATGCTGTGATTACAGGAGGGGTGGAGTCTACCATCACTCCCATGGGCGTTTCAGGGTTCACTGCGCTGAAGGCGCTTTCCACTGCCCACAACGATGATCCATCAAAGGCTTCCCGCCCGTTTGAAAAAAATCGCGACGGCTTTGTGTTGGGCGAAGGGGCTGGCCTCTTGATGCTTGAGTCCCTGGAGAGCGCAGTTGCCAGAGGAGCTGAGATCTACGCTGAAATTTTAGGATTCGGCGCTAGCAGTGACGCTTTCCATATGACTGCCCCTTCCGAGTCTGGAGAGGGAATGGCCCAGGCCATGCGGCAGGCTTTGAAAGATGGGGGCGTGGAGCCTTCCCAGGTGGGGCATGTGAATGCGCACGGCACATCCACTCAACTGAATGATTTGATGGAAACCAAGGCGATCAAGCAGGTGTTTGGAAAACATGCCTATGATATAGCGATTTGCGCGAACAAGTCCCAGACCGGGCATCTTTTGGGCGCGGCCGGAGGCATGGAAAGTGTGTTTACGGTGAAGGCTCTTAAAACCGGCATTGTTCCGGGAACCATCAATTATGAAGAGCCCGACCCGGAATGCGATTTGAATTATATGGGCGGTGGGCCCAAAGAGCTTAACCCGGAGTATGCCCTGTGCAACTCCGCCGGTTTTGGCGGCACCAACGCCAGCATATTGTTTAAAAAATTTAGAGCATTTTAACATTGAAAAGTCATTTTTGACAAAATGCTCTGGGGGCGCGTGCTGCGTCACCCGCCCCGCAGGCGTAGGCGGAAGTCGCTTCCGCCGCCGGCTTCAGCCGTAGACGAATCTTTGAGTAATACGGATGAAGACAGCAGTGCTCTAAGCGCCGAAGGGGGCGTCTTAAAACTAATCTGCTTTAGCGGTTAAGTTAATCAAGGAAGATTTCTATTATGGAAGAATTGCTGATTCAAGATCCGGAAGTGGGGCGTTCGATTGTACAGGAAGTGGAGCGTCAAACGACCAAGCTCGAGCTGATCGCTTCGGAAAACTTTGTATCCACCGCCGTGCGCCAGGCCCAGGGCAGTGTGCTTACCCATAAATATGCGGAAGGATATCCTGGAAAGCGCTATTATGGCGGATGCGAGTATGTTGACGTGACCGAGGAGCTGGCCATTGACCGCGCCAGGCAACTGTTCGGTGCGGGATACGCCAATGTGCAGCCGCATTCCGGATCGCAGGCGAATATGGCGGTGTATTTTGCAAATCTGCAGTTTGGCGACACCATTTTGTCAATGGACCTTTCCCATGGCGGGCATCTGACGCACGGAAGCCCGGTCAACTTTTCCGGACGCTATTATAAAATTGTGGGTTATGGCGTATGCAAGGAAACCGGAAGGATTGACTATGACCAGGTGGAAGCCCTTGCCAAGGAACACCGCCCCCAGGCGATTGTTGCCGGGGCAAGCGCATATCCCCGAATCATCGATTTTGAGCGGTTCAGGAAAATTGCGGATATGGTCGGCGCCAAACTGATTGTGGACATGGCTCACATCGCAGGGCTGGTAGCAGCCGGGCTGCATCCTTCTCCCATCAATTATGCCCATATCACCACAACCACCACCCATAAGACCTTGCGCGGCCCGCGAGGCGGCCTCATCCTGTCCTCCGAGGAGTTTGGCAAACCCTTGAACAGCATGATTTTTCCCGGTATTCAGGGCGGCCCCCTGATGCACGTTATCGCCGCAAAAGCCGTTGCTTTTGGGGAAGCCTTGCGTCCTGGGTTTAAAACTTATCAGGAGCAGGTGATTAAAAATGCGGAAGCTTTGGCGTCAGGCCTGAAGAATGCCGGGTTTAACCTGATTTCCGGCGGAACGGACAACCATCTCATATTGATCGACCTGACCAACAAGGGCATTACCGGCAAAGATGCCCAGCTTGCCTTGGACGAGGCCGGAATTACGACCAACAAGAACAGTATTCCGTTCGAAACCCTTTCTCCCTTTGTAACTTCAGGGTTGCGCCTGGGATCTCCAGCACTGACTACCCGTGGAATGAAAGAGAAGGAAATGGGCATGATCGCCGGATGGATTAATGATGCCCTGACCAATATTGACAATGCAACCAGGCTTAAGGACATTTCTCTTGAGGTGGGCAAGTTTGCCCGCACGTATCCTCTTTTTGCCTGGTAAGCCCGCATGTCTTTTGTGCCGGTTGGGGGCGTTTCTCCCAGCCGGCATTTTCCCCAGCAGCCCGGAGGCGAAATGAACACCCAGCGTCTGCCCTGGCCTCAGTATTTCATGCAAATTACCTATCTGGTAGCTCAGCGTTCCACCTGCCTTAGGCGCAAAGTCGGCGCGCTGGCCGTAAAGGACAGGCGGATACTTGCTACCGGTTATAACGGAGCCCCTGCGGGCATTCCTCACTGCCTTGATACCGGCTGCCTGCGCCAGAAGCTTGGAATTCCTTCGGGTGAACGGCATGAAATATGCGTCGGCCTGCATGCGGAGCAGAATGTAATCATTCAGGCGGCTGTTCATGGCATTTCTCTTAGCGGGGCTGAAATATACTGCACGCACCAACCTTGCCTCATTTGCACCAAAATGTTGATTAACTGCGGAGTAAGCGCGGTTTATTTTGTGAATGAATATCCGGATGAGCTGGCTACCCAGATGGCCCGGCAATCCGGCATTCCCTTTGAAGTTTTGGAATTTGAGTCAAAAGATTTTCAAATGCCGTCATTATGAGTGAACCGACCTTTCTCCTGGCCATGCGAAGGGCAATGCTACTTGCTCAACGGGGAATTCCGGCGGTAGCTCCCAACCCCGCTGTAGGAGCAGTGCTGGTCAAAGACGGTCAAGTTGTGGCGGAAGGGTGGCATGAATTTTTCGGGGGTTATCATGCGGAAATAAACTGCCTTGAGGATGCGGCCAGAAAGTCCGTCAACCCTGCCGATTGTGTGCTGGTGGTAACCTTGGAGCCATGCAATCATTATGGGAAGACGCCTCCTTGCTCACAGGCTATTTTGAAGGCAGGCATAAAACATGTGGTTGTGGGGTTTTTCGATCCTACCCCCAAAGCCGGGGGCGGAGCGGAGTTTCTCAGAGCGCATGGGGTAAAGGTGGAGCCTGGGCCGTGCCCGGACGAATGCCGCGCCCTGGTGCAGGATTTTTTGTTCTGGCAGAGAAGCCCTCTTCCTTTTGTCACCCTAAAGATGGCCTGCACCCTGGATGGCTTTGTAGCCACCAGAAGCGGGAAATCGAAGTGGATTAGTTCAGTTCCGGCCCGTGAGCGGGTGCATTTGCTGAGAGCCCGCAATCAGGCGGTTCTCATTGGCGGAGGCACTTTGCACACGGATAATCCTTTGCTTTCTGTTCGTTTGGATGTGCCCGGCGGTTTGGCCGAAAACACAGAGTTAGGGAAAATCCCCAGGAATACCGGTGTTGATTGGCTTGTTTTAGAAAAGCCGCATAGTTTTGTTCAGCCCTTGGCGGTGATTGCAAGCAGCAGGAAGCTTGATCTGGAAAATTTGCCGCGGGTGGTTGCCGAACGTGGATCTCATACAATTTTTCTGACTGGTGCGGGATCGGAGCTTGCTGAACAGGCTGAGCTGCTTGAGGAATATGGGGTAAGGGTATTTGAATTTGATCCCGGCGGAAATGGAGAATTTTCTCCTGAAAGTTTGAGGCGGATGCTTATTTTTTTGCGGGAAAAGCTGAATATATGGAGAGTGCTTTCAGAAGGGGGCAGCCGGTTTGGTTTCGCCCTGTTGAAGGCGGGGCTCGTGCAGAGTTTTGAGCTGCATATGGCGCCTTGCCTGCTGGCCGACAGGCAGGCGGTCAACTTGTTCGAAGGGATGGCGCCGGATACGATTGATGAGGCCAGGAAGCTTATCTCTCTGAAAACGACAGGTTTTGGTAAAATCGGAGACGATATAATATTGCGGTTTGAGCCGGGAGAATAGACATGTTTACGGGGCTTGTAGCCTGTGTGGGGAACATAAACCGGATTGACAGGCAAGGGCGGGATATGGTGCTTCATATCCTCACGTTTTTTGAGCGCGGCAGTGTGAAGCCTGGAGACAGCGTGGCTGTCAACGGGGTTTGCCTTACTGTGGAGAAGGTGCAGGAGGCTGGAGAAAGGGTGTGTTTTTCCGCATACGTTTCTGGCGAGACTCTGGCAAACAGCAATCTTGCAAGCCTCAAGCCGAAGGAAAGTGTCAACCTTGAGCTGGCTTTGGCTTTGGGTGAGCGGCTTGGCGGGCATATCGTGAGCGGGCATGCCGATGGAGTTGCCACAGTGGAGATGATTGAAGAGGCCGCCTCTTCGCGCCGGGTAAAATTTTCCTGCGCACCAGAACTGGATATTTATATTGTGAATAAGGGCTCTATTTGTGTGGACGGGATCAGTCTGACCGTAAATAACTGTGCCCCCGGCTATTTTGAACTGAACATCATACCAGAAACATGGGCTTCAACCACCGCAAATTTATGGCATAAGGGCTATCGGGCGAATCTTGAAGTGGACATGCTCGGCAAATATGTGGCCAAAATGTTGCGTCTGGAAAAAGGCTCCCAGCCTGATGCCAGGGAACGGCCTGTACTTGGCCTGGACTTTTTCATCAAGAACGGGTTTAATTAAGCGTTCTGATTGCTTTGATTTGTTCAAGCGGATTGCTTGTTGCTTTTATAATCATTTGTGATTTTATTGGAGTTTTTCCGATGTCTGTATGTTCAATTGAAGAAGCTGTAAAAGCTATTAAAAATGGTGAAATGATCATCCTGGTGGATGACGAGGATCGTGAAAATGAAGGGGATATTACAATTGCTGCGGAACATGTGACCCCTGAAATAATTAATTTTATGGTCACTCACGCCAGAGGGCTGGTTTGCCTGGCGCTGAGCGGGGAGATGGTGGACAGACTGGATTTGCCTTTAATGGCCCAGAGCAATGAATCCCGGTTCGGCACAAATTTTACGATTTCCATAGAGGCGCGTGATGGCGTAAGCACCGGAATTTCCGCTGCGGACCGGGCAACTACAATTTTAAAAGCAGTGGCTGATGATGTAAAGCCGCACGACATAGTCTCTCCCGGCCATATTTTCCCCATCCGTGCTCAGGAAAACGGGGTGCTGGTAAGGGCGGGACAAACGGAAGGAAGCACCGACCTTGCGCGTCTGGCCGGGCTTAAACCCGCCGCGGTCATTTGCGAGGTGCTTAGAGATGACGGCAAAATGGCCCGAATGCCAGATCTGGAAGAATTTGCCGCCAAACATAATTTGAAAATCGCCACTATTCGCGATTTGATTAGATACCGCCTGGAGCAGGGAGACACCTCCGTTAAGAGGGTTGCAGAAGCTTCACTTCCCACTGCCTATGGCGATTTCAAGATAATAGCCTACGAATCAAACCTTGGCGAAGACACCCCCACTGCACTGGTTAAGGGCGAAATATTGAAAGGAGGCCCGGTACTGGTGCGCGTGCACAGCGAATGCCTGACCGGCGATACATTCGCTTCGCTTCGCTGCGATTGCGGCCCCCAATTGCACGCGGCGATGCAGGCCATCAGTGACGAAGGGCGGGGAGTGGTTCTTTATATGCGCCAGGAAGGGCGTGGAATCGGCCTTGCGAACAAGGTCAGGGCGTATGCTTTGCAGGACAAAGGGCTTGACACAGTTGACGCCAACCTGCATCTGGGCTTTGATGAAGACTTGCGGGACTACGGGATAGGCGCCCAGGTTCTGCTCGATTTGGGGCTTAGGGATATTCGTTTGTTGACCAACAACCCCAAAAAGATTATCGGCCTTGAAGGGTATGGCCTGCATATTGTAGAGCGGGTTCCTCTGGATTTGGGCGTGGGCCCTTTCAATGAAGATTATCTGCGTACTAAAAAAGAAAAAATGGGACACTTGCTGAATTCTGTCTGTGATTGTCGAAAATAATTTCTCAAGGGGGAAAGAGATGGGTGCTCAAAAAATAATTGAAGGCATGCTTGATGCCAAAGGATTGAAGGTTGCGCTGGTGGTGAGCCGTTTTAATGATTTTATCACCTCCCGTCTGGTTGACGGCGCACTGGATTGCCTTGTGCGTCATGGGGCTGATTGCAAGGATATTGCAATCGTCAAGGTTCCTGGCGCTTTTGAATTGCCGCTGGTTTGCTCCAAGCTTGCGGAAAGCGGCAAATACTCCGGCTTGGTGGCTTTGGGGGCGGTAATAAGAGGGGCTACTCCCCATTTTGATTTTGTGTGTGCGGAATGCAGCAAGGGGCTTGCCCAGGTGTCGCTTCAAAGCTCAATCCCGATCGGCTTCGGGTTGCTCACTTGTGATAATCTTGAGCAAGCGGTTGAACGGGCCGGGAGCAAATCCGGCAACAAGGGAGTTGAGGCGGCCCTCGCCATGCTTGAAACAGTAAAGGTTTTGGAGCAGATATGATAGCTGAAGCCGCCGTGAATAACATTTCCAATGCCCAGAAGCAGAAGGGGGCCCCAAAAGGCAGGCGTGCCGCCAGAAATTATGCTTTTCAGGTTTTATACAGCCTTGTGTTCAACTCTCCTTCGGGGCCTGAAGAGCTTCGCTCCGTTTTTTCCAAAGCCAAAACCATTAAGGATGCTTCGCTTATCAGCGGTGCGGATGAACCGGAGCAGGCCAAGCCCGAGGGTTTCGCCTGGGAAATCGTATATGGCGTGTGGTCCAAAACAGAAGAACTGGATGAAGTTATTGCCGGTTTTTCTGAAGGCTGGAAAGTTGAACGTCTTGGGCGTGTGGAGCTGACAGTGCTTAGAATTGCTGTTTACGAGCTTCGCTATAACCCTGATGTGCCGGCTAAAGTTGTTATCAGCGAGGCGCTTGAGCTTGCAAAAAACTATGCCGACCAGAAGGCGCTGGCCTTTATAAACGGAATTTTGGACAACGCGGCCAGAGCGGTGCCGGGTTTTTAGAATATAAACGAGAGGAAAGCCTGAAAAACTTCAGGCCGGGGTGTGATTGCAAGCTTATTAATACTGCTTGATATACTCATCCAGGTTCTCCGCATCACAGCTGCGGCTCACCCAGAACGCTGCGGACCAGACCATGATGGCGGCGGCCTGAGTGTCGTCCAGCCTGCGTAATTTGGCTTCAAGGCTGGCTTTGCTTGCGCCGTGCTTGTTGTGTATGGCCCCTACGTCACAGGAGTCCATAACTCTCAGAATTAAATAGGACAGCCTTGTATTTTCAGGGAGAAGGCGCAAATCTTTATGCGCCTCAACAATGGTTTTGAGTTCAGGCGCGGAAAAAATTTCTTTAACGGTGTGCACAGCCCTGAAGAATGTGTCTACAGCCCAGGGGAGAATGAATTCCGCTCCGGCGCTTTTGGTGCGGAAGTAGTCTTTAAGCCATTTTTCTTGTTCGCTGGAAATTCTGGCAGCTACTTGAGGCATTCTTTTCTCCTCCATAAGTCCTTGCTTTGCGGTACGTTATAATTGTTTTTTTTCACACATTTAAATTATCATAAAGTATAATAGCGTATGTTTCAAGATAATATCTAGAAAAAATTAAGATATCCTTTCACTTGCTATTTTTTAAATAAATATTACCTTTCCCGCTGAGGAGCGCATATTTATGCCGTTTATTCTTGCCGCATTTGTTTATATTATTCTTGAAGGATACATCTTGGTGTGGGCCGCAGGCTTGATCGGCCCGTTGCAGGTTTTTCTGCTTTTGGCAGCTTCGGCATTGTTTGGGCTGTATTTGGCTCGTTCTCATGGCCTTGCTGTTTTTTTTCGCGCAAATCAGGCTCTGGAGCGAGGCGAGTCCCCCCACGCGGAGATCCTTGACGGAATAGTGCTATTTCTCTGCGGCATAGTTTTTATCATCCCCGGCTTTTTAAGCGACATCCTTGTACTGCCCCTGCTTGTTCCTGCACTGAGAAGGGCGGCAGTCCGCCGGATGGGAAAGCGTATGCAACAGCCGCAACCCCCTTTTTCATCTTACGCAGGAGAGCAGAGCAGGGCAGGTGCTGAAAAAGAGGAACGCCGGGAACCGGGGGGATGCCAAGGCCCGTTTGTTTTCTATAAATTTTTTATGTCCAGGCAGTTTTCTGGGCAAAACACAAGTCCTTTTGAAAAGAAAGAAAATGAATTTTTCAATGGCAATTACAAAAATTCGGATATAATTGATGTTACGCCCAGTCATCCGGCAGATGACAACCCGGAACTTCCGCCTCAAGAAGATGGAAGGGATAAAAAATAAAAATGTAGATTGAGCGTGCAAAAATACCAGCTAAAAAAGAAACGGTCCGGGTTTGGAGGAATTGCGCGCAGGCCTTCGGGAGCCCCGTTTTATTGGCGCGAGTGCGGCATGGCGGCTACGCGCAAGGCGGGGAAAAACTTCAATCGTCTTTTGTTGGGGCAGTGGACTCTGGTTCTGGATGCCAAAAATATACCATATGTGGTGGTTCGCCAGAAAGGATTTACTCTGCTTTTTGTGCCCCCTTTGTTTGCAAGCCGTGCGTGTTCTGAAATTTGCTCCTTCTTGAAGGAACCTCCACTCAAAGCTAAAGTAAAAATAGCCAAAAATCCGGCAAATATTCAACCTGTATTTCTGGCGCTTCTGGCGCTCGCGCTTTGGCACGCCTTGCGCATGGGCTGGTGGGGCGGATTAGGCATTGCTCCGGAAGAATGGCTGCAAAAAGGCTCTCTAAATGCCGCAGGGCTTATTGGCAAGGGGGACTGGTTTCGAGCGCTGACATCACTGACCTTGCATGTGGATGCAGAACATCTTCTGGGTAATTGCCTTTTCGGAGGGATTGTGCTGGTTGTGCTGGGCATGCGCATAGGTGCGCTGAACGCCCTGTGCCTTTCTTTCCTTTCAGGAGTTGCCGGTAATTTGTTGGCTGTTTTTTTGCGGATGGGGTCAGACTACAGCAGCGTTGGAAGCTCCACGGCTCTTTTCGGGGCTATGGGGGTTTTATGCGGGCTGGCAATCGCATTGCGGGATACGGGCGGATGGCGGCGCATCTTTTTCCCTCTAGCTGCAGGGCTTTCCTGGCTGGCTTTCTTGGGGATGGAAGGTGTCAGAGTAGACATCCTTGCCCATGTGACCGGGCTTGCCAGCGGGATGGTTATTGGGATTTTTGTGCCAAAGATATTCAAGGACGCGCTTATCCCTTACCGTATCAGCGTTATTTTGTCATTGTCCTGTGCCATCTTTATAGTCTTGGCGTGGCGGGCGGCTCTGAATGAAGGCTAGGCGTTTTGGCGTGGAGGCCGCTGTTGAACTGGGGCAAAGCCGCAAGCATCAGTTTGCAGGTGTTAGAGCATTTCATACTTGAAATGCTCGGCAAGGATCTGTCTTCAAATCCTTGCCGCCAAATGATTGCAGGGCGGCAAAGCCTCCCGTTAAACAATCATTTGAGGCGTTAACTGCCCTAGGGGGCAACCCTGAGAAGTTCTAAACTTTATTAATCTTGAAAACAGCAAAAAATATCATGTTTTTGGAATTGGATGATGTTTGTAGGACAAGGCAAGGGTTCTTGCTGAAATTCTTGCCGTGAAGCGGGGGCAGGCTGGCTTCATTTGCAGTTAAGAGCCGATTTCAAGCGTTAGAGCCTTTCTTTGGGTGCTCCTTCCGGCGTTTCACGTTGAGGCACGGTTGCGCCTACGCCTTCATGCCAGCAGAGCGTGTAACTATTTTTAATGCAAAGCACTCTTTACGACAGAGAATTTTATTTTGAATTTATTGCAAGCGCAATGTTATAACAGACCCCGCTTTGAGCGGGGTCTGTTATGCAGGATTAATCAATCCGTTTAATTTCACGGTAGCGCACAATAATGCTCATCTCCGGCATTCCCGGAATTGTCCCATACACAAGGTCAATTTGGCGCATTGCTTTGGGAGTGTATGTTGTAGAGACAATTTCTTCCTGATTGGCGCTGTCTTCAGTTTTTTCTTTCTCAGCTGGCTCCGGCTTCTGCGGTGTTGTGTTCTCTTCAGCCCCGTTCAGCGGTTCTGTTATGCCTGTGTCCTGCTTCTGGGTGGTGTCTCCAGCCCTGGAGTCTTGGAGGGCAGGCCCGGCAGCCCCGTCAGTTGCGTTTTGAGCCGAAGGCGTTTCCTTGTCATCCCTTGCAAAACCATCTGATTTTTCTACAACGCTTCGGTCATTTGTTTCTTCCTGCCCGGAGTTGACTGCATCTTCTGGCAAAGCCGGTGCATCCATGGTCGCATTTTGCTCAGCCGGAAGTGTTTCCTCTGGAGCCTGAGCGTTATTCAGCGGCTCTTCCGGGTTTGGAGACAGCGCAAAGGGCGGCCCTGCGTCTATTGATTGGGCGAGGATATATTTAGTCAGCAGAAGAACCTGGCTTCTTGTTTTTTTGAGAGGAGCCTGCTTTTTATCCAGGTTTTCCCATTCCGCCTCCGGCACTACTAAAAGCAGTTGAGTTGTGCTTGCAAGCTCTTCAATCTC
>CAZJFJ010000050.1:0-13836 GCA_964545305.1 uncultured Desulfovibrionaceae bacterium | reverse complement strand
CAAGCTGTCTGATCTTGTCAAAAGAATGCAGCTTCATGCGCAGGCTTTCCCAGAACGAATCGGTGTTTACTTCCGGGATGTCGTCCATCAAATTGTCCAGCACGGGGGCCTCAAACTGCTCGAATCTGGTTTTCGGCGGCTTGTCGGGGTCAAACCCCAAGGCTTCGAGCTTGGTGCTGATGCGTTTGAGCCAGCCGCATGAGGCGTCGCTTCGCGCGATCCTGCAGCCAGCCCTCAGGAAGCGAGGTGTAAGAGCCGTCTTTAAGCTGCACATAGCGCTTGTTGGAAGTCCAGGCATCCCACAGGGTGTCGAGGGAAACCGATTGCCCTTCGTATTCGACGTTGATTTCGAAATTGAACCATTTTTCTTTTTCATCGCTTTCCACAACCGCAGAAATAACCGGCTGCCCCACCCGCACGCGGTAGCGGGAAAGAGACTGTTCGCCAAACACGCGGTATTTTTCAACCAGCTGAGGATAGGCGTCCAGCAGGAAATTAATCGCCTCTTCCGGCTCCAGGAACCATACCCGGTTGGTTCTGGGCTGAAAATCCATCTCAAGCAGCATGTTTATAAGTGCCGCCTCTTCTTCCTGGTTGCGGCGAAGCATGAAAGTATTGTTGTCAAAATCAATGCTTCCGGTCTGAAAGTCCGGGCTGGGGCCTGGAAGAGTGAACTCTCCGAATTCGGTTTCATAAACGTTTTCGATTTCCAGGGTCAACAGGCTTCCCTGTTCATTAAGGAACAGCTTGGGGCTATATTGGGCCTGCACAAACAAGGGCTGCATCTGGTCGAGAAACTCCTCTTCCCCGTAAAGTGCGGAGCTTGGAATTTTTGACCATACCCGGTTGAGAAATTCGGGAATATCCGTTTTGGGAATAACCGGAGGGTTGACAATCATGTCGTGGGAAAAATGCGAGGGCAGGGGGGTGTGCACGGGCTGGATGCGTTTGTTGCGGCAAACCCATAGAGGAAGCTGCCCGTGGAAGGTGACGTCCTTGTCCTGCAGGATGGAAAGCGGAGGCTTGCCTTCGGTGTGCATGAGCACATCAAAGGTAAGTTCGTCATTCGTGAGCTCCGGCCTGATTTTCAAATGCATGGGGCGGTCATAAATGCGGCACGGGTTGTCCGTGTCTTTCCAGAACAGATAATATTCCCTGCGCAAAGACCAAAACAGCCAGCTGGCAAGCCCGGTGGGCACGTCCACCCTGTGCCCGGCAAAATCTATTTCCGCCGCTATGTGCTTTGCCACATGCGGCAAGCCGGGCGAGATTTCGCACCAGTCGGGATTGGTGATAATCTGCTCTAAAGTGATTTCATTGTGTACGCTGGAAAGCCCCGCCTTGTTCTGGCGGGCGCGGAAAAATGCGATTTGCATGCGCTCCGGCTCCGGATAGAAGCGGAACACCAGATAATGCTTGCCGATTTCGGGTTCTATTTCGTTAACAAAGAAGGGGCGGAAGGTCTGACGCCAATCCACCCGGGGCCGAAGGGGCGCAAGCTCCCTGCCTTCATCCTCCCCCACAGCAAGGGAAGCCAGGAACTTAAGCGCGGTGGCTCCAACGTGGCGGCATACCCCGGAAAACGAATCGGGGCAGTTACATAAAAAATTCACAGCCCCGTCAGCCAGATCAAGATTGAGCCTGGGGGCGTAAACCTGAAAATCGTCGCCTTCAACAGTGGCTTCAACATCCCAGTAGCCGTCACCCTGTTTCAAGCTGATTTTTTGTATGCCGCCCTGGTCAAGAACCAGATGCGCGCCATCAAGAATATATTCGGGGATCACCCCGTTTATAAACTTTTCCAATGCTTCCTGAGCAATCTGCTCATTCGTTTTTTCCATAAACCCAGACCAGCAGCTCCCCCCGGTTACATTGGCCGGGCAGGTCCGCTTTTAAACACAAACTGTTCATCCGGCCAAGATTTGCTTGGCTATCATTCGTGCTTAAGCTATATTTTCAATTTAAGCACGCTGTTTTTGGCTGACGGGTGCCGATTAACGTCCTGTATACTCTAGTTTTTATAGCTTTTCAATCAAGGCGGCGAAATGTGTTCAGAATTTTGAGAAGGAATTCGCAATGGAAAGTTGCGCTTGGTGTCAACGAGAAAACAAGTCCTCAGCAAAAGAATCAACAGGCTGCACATTAACTAATTATAGTCTATAACAAACTTTGAAAATTTTGCCTACATAAAAAGGCAAATGGCGGATAAAAAACATGCTTGCCTCCTTCCGAACACATCTTAACATGATCGTTTTACTCCTTTTTTTTGCGCTTATGCTGTTTTGCGGCATTTTTTCGCAGGCCAGGGCCCAGGGCGCTGCAGAAGCCGCCAAGCCGGAATATGGCGGCAGGCTTATTTTGGGAACCATCGGAGAACCGTCAAACCTGATTCCATATTTAAGCTCCGATGCGCCTTCCCATGAAGCGGCGGATTATTTGTATGTGTCGCCGCTTAAATATGACAAGGATTTGCAGGTTGTTCCCTGGGCGGCGGAAAGCTACAAGGTTGAAAACGGAGGTGAAAAACTGTCTTTTGTGCTGCGCAAGGGCATAATGTGGCAGGACGGAGTGGAGCTTACCGCGGATGACGTGGAGTTCACCTACAGGCTGATGATCGATAAAAAGACTCCAACCGCCTATGCCGAAGATTTCCTCACGGTGAAAGAGTTCCGCAAGACCGGCAGGTACAGTTTTGAGGTTTATTACAGCGAGCCTTATGCCAGGGCGCTGTCAACCTGGATGGGGGCGATACTGCCCAAGCATGTGCTGGAAGGGGAGGATCTGCTGAGCACAAAATATATTCGCGCTCCTTTAAGCTCCGGCACCTATCTCCTCTCAAGCTGGACGCCGGGAACCAGGCTGGAATTCGGGTTCAACCCGAATTATTTTGAAGGCAGGCCCTATATCGGCAAAATCATGTCCAGGGTGATCCCCGACACCTCCACCATGTTTCTGGAGCTTAAAGCCGGAAAACTCGATCTGATGAATCTTTCCCCATATCAATATACCCGCCAGACAAGCGGGCCGCGCTGGGATGAAAATTATAACAAGTATGAATACCTTTCCTTCAGCTACACATATATGGGCTACAACCTGAAAAACCCGCTTTTTTCCGACGCCAGGGTGCGCAAGGCCATTGCTCATGCCATAGATAAAAAGGGAATTGTGCATGGGGTTTTGATGGGGCTTGGGCAAACTACCATCGGGCCATACAAGCCGGGAACGTGGCCATATAATACGGAAATTGAAGATTACTCCTTTGATCCGGAACTTTC
Source organism: uncultured Desulfovibrionaceae bacterium (assembly GCA_964545305.1). GTDB lineage: Bacteria > Desulfobacterota > Desulfovibrionia > Desulfovibrionales > Desulfovibrionaceae > RGIG1962. The sequence goes on along the minus strand of CAZJFJ010000050.1, from coordinate 10,561 downwards.
CCGCAAGCTTCTGGCCGAAGCGGGGTGGCATGAGAAAAATTCGGATGGAATTTTGATGAAGGACGGGCGGGCATTCTCGTTTACCCTGATGACCAACCAGGGCAATGAGCAGCGCATAAAAATAGCCGAGATAATCCAGAATCAGCTGGAAAACGTGGGAATAGAAGTGCGCATCCGAACAGTCGAGTGGGCCGCTTTTATTGAAAAATTCATCAATCCCCGCAATTTCGACGCCATAATCATGGGCTGGACCATCACCCAGGACCCGGACAATTTCGATGTCTGGCACTCTTCAAAATATGAGGGGGGCGGGCTTAACTTCATAGGCTATTCGAACCCGGAAGTGGATGAGCTTCTGAACAAAGGCCGCCACCTGCTCAATCCGGAAGAACGCAAGCCCATTTACTGGCGTATTCAGGAGATACTCCATGAAGATCAGCCGTATCTGTTTCTGTATGTCCCGTTGGCTTTGCCCATTATCCGTTCGGATGTAATGGGGGTTGAGCCTGCCCCGGCAGGCATAACCTATAACCAGGACAAGTGGTGGATTAAAAGAAGCGCGGACGAGCGCCCGGCTATTTCTCCGTAAAGCGGAACAACTTCAGGCATAGTGCCTGAGCGGATGGCGTGAGCGGATTTTTATCGTTCCTCACGGGCGCGGCGGTGTCTGCGCGGGCCGTGTGCAGAGTTTTTTTACTTTGATAATTGCGCATTCGGAGAAAACGCGCGGCCGCTGTAAGCATTGCCCTGTAATGTCTGTGGGGTTTGCATGGGGCGGGCTTGCCGCCAAGCGGCAAATTCAATGCAAAATTGCTCTTGAAAGACATTTTTTGCATCTCCGCCGCTTTTACTTTTAACGGGAAAACACTTATATAGAATTGATATGGAAAAGCAATCAGAGAAAGTCCGGCCAACCGCTGTTTACAGCTCTTCGGTAACGCATGTGCCGCATAAGGTTATCCGCATTCAGGATATTATCGACAAGGTACGCTCGATTCAGCAGGATGCGGACACAACCCTTCTGCAAAAGGCTTACGTCTTTGCGGCCCAAGCCCACGCGGGGCAGGTGCGCCTTTCCGGCGAGCCATATCTTTCGCACCCCCTCGCAGTGGCTTATACCCTGGCCGACATGCGCATGGACGAAGCGACAATAGCCTCTGGGCTTTTGCACGACACAGTTGAAGATACGGACACCACGGTGGAGGAGATTGAAAAAATCTTCGGCAAAGACGTGGCCCTGATTGTTGACGGGGTTTCTAAAATTTCCCTGATGAAATTTGAAAGCAAGGAAGAAGCCCAGGCCGAAAATATCCGCAAGATGATTTTGGCCATGGCCGAGGATATCCGCGTGCTTATGGTCAAGCTGGCCGACCGGCTGCACAACATGCGCACCCTCGAATTCCAGAAGCCCCAGAAGCAAATGCGCATTGCCCAGGAAACCATGGACATTTATGTGCCATTGGCAAACCGCCTTGGCCTGCACCGCATCAAGCTGGAGCTTGAAGACCTGTCGTTCATGTATCTAAAGCCGGATATTTACAGCCAGATGACCGACTGGCTGGATCGCAATTATGCGCAAGACAGCAAGTATATTGAGCGCATCCGCGAGGAACTGCGCGTCATGATGCAGGACGCGGGGATCAGCGGCGAAGTTTTTGGACGCATCAAGCATAAATACAGCATTTACCGCAAAATGATGCAGCAGAACCTCACCCTGGATCAGGTGCACGACATTATCGCGTTCCGGATTATCGTGAGTGAGGTAAAAAGCTGCTACGCGGTGCTGGGCCTGGCCCATTCCGCCTGGAAGCCGGTGCAGGGGCGTTTTAAAGATTACATCTCCATGCCCAAGGCCAACATGTATCAAAGCCTGCATACCACCGTAGTGGGGCCCGAGGGCGAGCGTTTTGAAATTCAGATACGCACCTGGGAAATGGACCGTATGGCCGAACATGGCGTTGCTTCCCACTGGCACTATAAGGAAGGAGCGAAAATTTCCGCGAAAAGTGCGGCCCAATTCGCCTGGCTGCACGAGCTGCTGGACTGGCAGAAGCAGGAGTCAAGCTCCAGGGAGTTCATGCATGCCCTGCGCTTTGACATGTTCAAAGACGAAATTTATGTGTTCACCCCGCGCGGGGATGTTTTGGAGCTGCCCGAAGGGGCCACCCCTGTGGATTTCGCCTACCAGATTCACACCAAGGTTGGAGCCAAGACCGCCGGAGCGAAGGTGAACGGGAAGCTGGTGCCCATCAATACCCGCCTGCGCAGCGGCGACTCCGTAGAAATAATTACCGATCCGAACCGCCATCCTTCCCGCGACTGGCTGAAATTTGTAAAAACCGCCAAGGCCCGCACCCTGATCAATAACTATATCCGCACGGAAGAGCAGGAGCGCAGCGTTTCCCTCGGCAAGGAAATGCTTGAAAAGCAGGGCCGCCGCCTGGGCATCAATTTCCTGAAACTTAAGGATACGGAAATTGAAACTTTGGCCAAAGAACTCAAATTCAAATCGACCGAAGAACTTTATTCCGCTGTAGGTTACGCCAGAATTACCCCGCGCAAAGTTTTGAACCGCCTGATGCCCAAAGTGGAAGGATCCCTGCAGATGCCGGAAGCAGGGAAAACGGACATCTCATCGCCCAAGCCTTCGGAAGGAGTAACCATTACCGGAGTGGACGACGTGCTGGTCCGTTTCGCCCGCTGCTGCAACCCCATTCCCGGCGACCACATCATCGGCTACATCAGCCGGGGCCGGGGAATTACCGTGCACACTTCCGACTGCATCAATGTTGCCACAATGGAACCGGAACGCCTGATACCGGTATATTGGGAAGGCCAGGTCGGACGCCCGTACCCATCCCGCATCAATATTGTGGCGGACAACCAGCTCGGGGTTCTTTCCGCAATTTCCAGCGTGCTGGCCAAAAACCAGATAAATATCGATTCGGGCCAAATCCGTTCCCAGGTGGACGGGAAAACCCTGATCGATTTTACCCTTGAAGTGACTGACGTGGCCCAGCTTTACCAGACCATAGACATGATCCGCAAACTTCCGCACGTGGTTGAAGTCATCCGCTCCAGCGGCGGGGCAGAGTGATAAAGCGGGGCGGGCGTATCAAGACAATTCTGCTTTAAAGCGAGTAACTTTTGAAGCTTTTGCCTTTGTCCGCATGTTTCCCGGCCTTATGCCCGCGCGGGGACGCAGTTTTGCCGGAAAAGCCCCGCGTGCTCCCGTTTGCAAAGTGGAGGCTTAAAAATATTGGCTCTTGCAGGATAGTCTGTTATTAACATTTGTCCGTAAAACAACCGACCTGGAGTAACAATGAACGTGAGTCAAGCCGATGCTTTCCCCGCCTACCGCGGCAACATGGAATATTTCTGCCTGGGCTGCAGCCAGCGCTACGGCATGGACGAGCTGCATTACACATGCCCCAAATGCGGCGGAGTATTTTTGCTTGAAGACAAAAATTTCGATCAGCTTCGTGAAACCAGCGGTGAAAAATGGCGCAATGTGTTCGACTCGCGCGCGGCGGCCAAGCGCCAGGCTCTGCGCGGTATTTTCCGCTTTTATGAGCTGATTGCCCCGGTGCTGGAGGAGAATGACATTGTCCACCTTGGGGAGGGAAACACTCCGGTAATCCCGGCAGCCGGTTCGCTGGCTTCTCATCTGGGCCTGAATTTCGCCTATAAAAATGACGGGCAAAACCCCTCCGCCTCTTTCAAGGACAGGGGTATGGCCTGCGCGTTCAGCTACCTTAAGGCTATGGTGCGCAAGCACGGGTGGGATGAAGTGCTCACCGTGTGCGCGTCCACCGGCGACACTTCGGCTTCGGCGGCGCTTTACGCCTCGTATGTAGGCGGCCCGATTCGTTCTGTAGTGCTTTTGCCCTATGGCAAGGTAACTCCCCAGCAGCTTTCCCAGCCTTTGGGAAGCGGCGCTGTTGTGCTTGAGCTTCCCGGCGTGTTTGACGACTGCATGAAAGTGGTTGAGCGCCTGGCCGACAACTACCGGGTGGCGCTCCTCAATTCCAAGAACGCATGGCGGATTTTGGGGCAGGAGTCGTATGCCTTTGAGGTGGCCCAGTGGTGCGGCTGGGATTTGTCCGGCAAGGCGGTGTTTGTGCCCATCGGCAATGCAGGCAACATAACCGCGGTTATGGCCGGCTTTTTAAAACTCAAAGAGCTGGGAATAATCTCCGCGCTCCCCATGATGTTCGGGGTGCAGTCGGCCCATGCCGATCCGGTTTTCAAATATTATGAGCAGCCGGCAGGCAAGCGTCATTACCGCCCGGTGCAGGTAATTCCGTCCGTCGCCCAGGCCGCCATGATCGGCAATCCGGTTTCTTTCCCCCGCGTCCAGCTGCTTGCCCGGAATTATCTGGAACAGGGCGGTGAATTCAATGTGATTCAGGTGGAGGAGCAGGCCATTATGGATGCCATGCTTGTGGCGAACCGCCACGGGCATATCGCGTGCACCCAGGGCGGCGAATGTCTGGCCGGTCTCATCCAGGCAAAAGAATGCAGGCTCATTGACGGCAACACCCTGGCCATATTGGATTCAACGGCGCATGCCCTCAAGTTCTCAGGGTTTCAGGATATGTATTTCAACAATTCTTTTCCGCCTGAATATGAGGTTGCGTCCAAGCCGGAGCTGGTAAACAGGCCGGAAATGCTTTTACCTGAATCCCGGTTTGCGGAACAAACCAGAGAGGCGTTTTATGACGAAGCGGCTCTTGCGGCGGCAAATCGGCTGGGGCTGAAAAGTAAATAGCACACCACAAAGGGGGCCATTTGGCCCCCTTTTTTCAATGAAATATCCGTTTAATAGCGAACAAAGCCGCCTGTGCTTATTTTGCAGAAGAAATTCAAAGCTTTTGCAGAGCATTTCAAGTGTGAAATGTTCTAATACCTTTCCAAATTCGGCCTTGAGGTATGCAGGGTGTTCAGGTAGTGGGGCAGGCTTTTAAGCCAGAACAAGGTCATTGCCAGGACAACTGCGGCGGTTTCGGCAATTTGTGTTGCCCGCCAGCCAAACTCCTCCTGCGCGAAACTTGTCAGGATAATCCCGCTGCAAATGCCGATATCGAAAATTGTCCAGAAAGTCGCGTTTGCCGCGCCTCTTCTGTCTGCTCCCACCAGATGGTTGACCATGGCCGAGCAGACCGGGAAAGCAATTCCATAGCCAAGCCCCAGCACAAATGCGGCCCCATAAAACGGCCAGGCCGAGCGGGTCAGGGCGAGCATCAAATAGCCGCCGACAATAAATATAAAGCAGTAGGTCATTATCAGAACCGGGCCGGAGCGGTCAAAGCGCTTGCCTGCCAGCACCCGGCAAACCGCCATGCCAAGCGCGAGGGAGACGAAAAAAATACCGGCAGAGGCGTTTACCTGTCCGCTTGCAACATATTTGGCGGTGTATGTGATCATGCCTCCATAAGGCACGGCAAGCACCATTACAACAAACGCCATTGGCAGGCTGGTCTTCTCAACCAAGGCGCCGATGGAAAGTTTCCGGTCGGATTTCTCAACTTTGGGTACTCTGAGAGTGAGGGTAAATAAAAAAAAGACGAGCAAAAAAGCGCTGCATCCTGCAAACAGCGCCTCGTAGCCAAGGTCTTCAACCATCATCACGCCAAGAGCCGGGCCTAGCGCCATGCCTATGCTGGCTGTCAGGCCGAAAAAGCCCAGCCCTTCCCCTCGCCTGCTAACCGGTGTGAGGTCAACCACAACCGTTCCCGCCGCGCCTAGAGAGGCCCCCCAGAAAATGCCGTGCGCAAGGCGCAGCAAAATCATTCCTGCCAAAGCTCCAACAAAGGGATAAAAGAAAAAAAGCAGTCCGAAAAAAAAGTAAGAGGGCAGATAGATAATTTTCCGGCCCCAATGATCCAGCAGATATCCCACAAGCGGCCTGAAAAGGATGGTGGTAATCGTATAGCAGGCAACGGTAATGCCAAGCAGCAGTCCTGCAATGCTAAGCCGGGCCTCAAGAAAAATGGGCAAAACTGTAGAGGTAGCAAAGAAGCTGGTGGATACCGCAAGCTGCGCTATGCAAATAAGAATGAAATCTTTGGTCCAGAGAGGAATTTTTTCTTCCATTATTTTTCCTGAAAAAGGTCCGGCACACCTATATACTAATAGCAGGGGAAATTTCAATATGCCTGCGGAGAAAATAAAATGTTGGCAAACAGAAGAATAAGAAGCCGGGGCGGGCATTTGTAATAGATTTTCATCAATGAAAAGCCCATCGCAAATCGGGTTTTACGCTCAAATAAACAGGGAAAGGTCTTTGATGCGTCAGCTTGCTTCTATGAGAGAGAAAAAAGTTTGCTTACGGGCCCAGCTCTTTTTTGGAATTAACTTTAACTGCGGTAATTGCGGTAAGTTATGCCAGCGTAAATTTTTGGTGGGTTGTATAAAAATGCTTTGCAAGGGTTTGATTAAAATTTCGTTGTGAAGGGTTAAAGGCTTTGCCCGCTGGCAGGCTGCAGCATCACCGTTAAGTGCCCAAGAGTGGGCTGAGTTTGCGGCGCTTACTCTAATATCCTTTCGCATATCCTGCCTTCCGGGCAAAATTGCTTGCAACAACTATGCTGCCTGTGGAACTGTCCGCTCGCGTTTGTGTGGAGGCCGGCCCGCAGTCAGAGCATTTTGTCAGCAAAGCACCCTTTCAAAAGCAAGAGGCTCTAATTTCAGGCACTGTTCAGCTATTAGGGCAGTTAACGCCTCAAATGATTGCTTAACGGTCGGTAAAGCCCCCTATAATCATTTGGGGGCAAGGATTTAAAGACAAATTCTTGCAGAGCATTTCAAGTGTGAAATGGTTTGATGAGAAAAAACCGGATCCGGGATGCAACAGGACATCCCGGCCCGGTTTTTACAATAACACAGATAGCGGGGAAAACCCGCGCGATCACTACTTGACTTCGACGCTGGCGCCGGCTTCCTGGAGCTGTTTTTGGGCTTCGGCGGCTTCTTCTTTGGAAACAGCTTCTTTGATGGGCTGGGGAGCGCCATCAACCTTGTCCTTGGCTTCTTTGAGGCCAAGGCCGGTGAGAGCGCGAACAACCTTGATAACTGCAATCTTGTTGTCGCCAGTGGCAGTGAGGATTACATCGAATTCGGTTTTTTCTTCAGCGGCGGGGGCGGCGTCACCGCCAGCAGCGGGGGCGGCGGCAACAGCAACAGCCGGAGCAGCGGCAGATACGCCGAACTTTTCTTCCAGTTCCTTGATGAACTCGGAAAGCTCAAGAACGCTCATGTTAGCAATAAAATCAACTACTTGTTCTTTGGTAACGGACATTGGAATTTCTCCTTAAATTTTGCTTGAGATTAACACTCTGCGGTTTGCGTTTATCAAATTAACTTGCGGCCTTCTGTTCCTCAATGGCTTTGAGGCAATACAGCATGCTGCGAATGATATTGGCAAACAAAGACACAAACTGGGTGGGCACAGCGTTCATGGTGCCAAGGGCCCTGGCCAGAAGTTCTGGCTTGCCGGGCAGCTTGGACAATGCAACAATATCGTCTGTGCTGAGCACGCGACCGTCAAGGTGGCCGTGGCGTAACTTGAACAGCTTGCTGCTCTTGGTAAACTCGCTGACTACCTTGGTCACTGGAACCGGGTCTTCAAAAGCAAGGGCTATGGCGCAGTTTTCTTTAAACATGTCTGCAATGCCCTCTTGCGGTGTGCCTTTAAAAGCAATGGAAGCAAGGGTGTTTTTTACAACGTAAAATTCACCGTTTATCTCGCGAATCTTGCTTCTAAGAGTGGTGAGCTCTTCCACCGGCATGCCCTTGAAGTCGGTAACCAGCGAAATAGAGGCAGCCTCGGCACGGGCCTTGAGCTTTTCTATGATTGCTGATTTTTCAGACCTTTTCACTAGAGTCTCCTTCAAAGTCTTGTTTTGCACTGGTGGAAATAGCAAAGCTAAAGAAAAGTCTCGGCAGGGTTTACGCCGTAGCCACCTGCTGTCTTCAACTTGTATTTCCATGCCTCTGCCAAAGATCAGTAGATAAATACCGATCAAAAGGGCTGAACTGGTCAGCCCGGGCGTGCCAGTATGGCACGGCTGCGAAAATTGCGGCAAATCCGCAACTCCCCGTAAGGAAACAGGCCAGACACCCGTCTTCCGGGCCGCCAAAAAGGGAAGTCAAGGCGGCCTTTATTGTGAAGGTTAACCTTCAACAAATTTTTTCAGTTCGCTGGGGTCTACCTTGAAACCCACGCCCATAGTGGTGGAAACCGCCATGGACTTCATATAAGTGCCTTTTGCGGCGGAAGGCTTCAATCGGTTTACGCTGTTAAGCAAGGCCTTCAGATTGCCCAAAATCTTTTCCGGGCCAAAGCTGACCTTGCCCAAGGGGGCATGCAGCACTCCGGCCTTGTCCACTTTGAACTCAACGCGTCCCGCCTTGATTTCCTGAACCGCTGCACCCACGTCAAAAGTGACAGTGCCGGTTTTGGCGTTGGGCATAAGCCCGCGCGGACCAAGCTGGCGGCCTATCTGGCCAACCAGGGCCATTACATCGGGGGTGGCGACCACTGCGTCAAAATCCATCCAGCCGCCTTTAATTTTCTCAACCAGGTCTTCCGCACCAACAAAATCTGCGCCGGCCTGCTTGGCTTCCGCTTCTTTGTCGCCTTTGCAGAACACGGCAACACGAACAGTCTTGCCAAGGCCGTGAGGCAAAGCTACAGCGCCGCGCACCATCTGGTCGGAGTGCTTCGGGTCAACTCCCAAAGCAAGGGCCACATCCACAGTTTCATCAAATTTGGCGAAGGAGGACTCGATTGAGCTCTTTACCGCGTCTTCCACACTGCGCAACTGGGCGCGGTCAACTCCCTCTAAAACCTTACGATATTTCTTACCATGTCTTGGCATGGTTAACCGTCCTTTTTAGTTAAAGGTCTTCAAATCTCCTGCCGTAGCATTGGGAAAGACGGCAGTACAATTGATTATGGACGCTTTACTTAACATCAATGCCCATGCTGCGGGCAGTGCCCATAATAGAATTCACGGCAGCTTCAAGAGAAGCCGCGGTGAGGTCGGGCATTTTAAGCTTTGCGATCTCTTCCACCTGAGCCATGGTAACCGAACCAACCTTGTTGCGGTTTGGCTCGCCGGAACCTTTCTGCACTTTAGCTGCCTTGGCAATCAGAACAGCGGCAGGAGGAGTTTTGGTAATAAAGGAAAAAGAGCGATCGGAATATGCGGTAATTACTACCGGAATGATCATGCCCTTTTCTTCCTGGGTTTTAGCGTTGAACGCCTTGCAAAACTCCATGATATTCAAGCCGTGCTGACCGAGGGCCGGACCCACGGGCGGGGAAGGGTTGGCAGCACCAGCCGGAATTTGAAGTTTAATTTTGGCAATTTCTTTCTTGGCCATTGCAGTTATCCTTGTTGTTCGCCAGGTAAATCCTAGCCTTTAATTACCTGCACAAAATCGAGTTCCACAGGTGTCTGGCGTCCGAAAATGGACACGGACACCCGAAGTTTGCCCTTGTCGAAGTTTACATCCTCAACAACGCCGTTAAATCCGGCAAACGGGCCATCAATAACCCGCACCTCGTCACCCCGGTCAAAGTTGAACTTGGGTCGGGGCTGTTCCTGCCGGGCTTCCATCATAGACAGGATGTGCTCAGCCTCGCTGTCCAGCATCGGGGCGGGGCGGTTTTTGCCACCCACAAATCCGGTGACTTTGGGTATGGACTGCACCAAATGCCAGGACTGGTCGGTCATGACCATGCGAATCATCACATACCCGGGGTAGAACTTACGGGTGGAGGTGCGCTTGGCTCCCTTCACCAGTTCCACCACTTTTTCGGTGGGAATGATCACATTTTCAATGGTCCCTTCATCTTGCCCGGTGCGCATCATTTCGCGGATGGTCTGCTCCACCCGGTTTTCAAAACCGGAGTAAGTGTGCAAAATATACCAGCGGGGGTTTGGGGTAGATTCCATTTCAGTCATGGCGTGCCCGTCCATTATGAAAGTATTAGCTGCATAAGTTTACTCAGGCCAAAGTCAGCCAGACCAAGGTAAAGACACATTACAGACACCAGAGCGAGCACTGCGAGGGTGGTGGCAATGACCTCTTTTCGGGTAGGCCAGACCACCTTCTTGAGCTCAAGCCGGGATTCATGGAAATACTGGCCAAACTCTGCAAGCTTGCCGGGTTTTTCTGCTTTTTGCTGTGCCATTTTTTTCTGCCTTAGCTGATTTTGGCAGGGCAGGAGGGATTCGAACCCCCAGCATCCGGTTTTGGAGACCGGCGCTCTAGCCGTTAGAGCTACTGCCCTGCAATGATTAACTTATGACATTAAGCCGGATTTATGCCTGCCTGCGCCCGCCCGGTGGCGGGCGCAGGCTTATGGAGAAAATCAGACTTAATACTATTCAGACTCTTAAGAACAGCCTACTTGCTTTCCCGGTGAAGAGTGTGCTTGCGTTCAAACGGGCAGAACTTCTTCACTTCCAGACGGCCGGTAGTGTTCTTTTTGTTCTTGGAGGTCGCGTAGTTGCGCCGCTTGCACTCAGTGCAGGCAAGCAGAATATTA
>CAZJFJ010000049.1:4616-13973 GCA_964545305.1 uncultured Desulfovibrionaceae bacterium | reverse complement strand
GGGCAAAGCCTCCCTACAATCATTTGGCGGCAAGGATTTGAAGACAAATCCTTGCCGAGCAGTTCAAGCGTGAAATGCTCTAGCCCCAAAAAACAAGATTCATGCCCTGCGCCTTTGGGCCGCATCAAAAAATACCGGACAAAGCATGGCTTGGGCAATAACGCCGCCGCAAGCACAAAATTTTCAGGTTTTGAACAGGACTTTCACACATAGGCCCATGCCCAGCAAAAAAACGCAAACCATGGTAAGGGAAAAAGAAAGAGAGGTGTAACGCGCCACCATCCCGATGAGGGGAGAGCTTAAAAGAGCGCTTCCGTAACCAAATGCGGTTACAGAAGAAATGGCCAGGTCCTCGTTCATTATTTTTTGCTTGCCCGTAAGGGTGAAAAGGCTGGGAACAAGCGTAGCCATGGAAAGACCAATCAGCCCATACCCAACCAAAGCAAAATAGCCCGGCAGAACGTATATGGTTAAAAGATAGCATGCCGCAGTGGCAATACTTGCGAAAATTATCATTTTTTCCGCAGAGCCTGCCCTGTCGGCCGCCTTGTCCCCAACCAACCTGCCGAATGCAATGGTTATTGAGAAAATTGTAATTCCCAAGGCCCCGTATTCCGGGGGGAACGATTTAAAATCAACCAGAAAAAGAGCGCTCCAGTTGACAACGGAGCCCTCGGCCATGAACATGATCAGCAGGAACATGCCAAGCCAGAGCACAATTCCTTTAGGGAGCACAAAAAGTTTCTGTTTTTCCGCTTCTTTTGCGGGGTCGTGCCCAAACAGGCCGGGGCTGAAAATCATCACGGCCAGAACAATAGGGAAAACCGCAATTAGGGCCGACTTGAACGGGCTGAGCGACAAGCTGAACAGCAAGGTCATAAACCCGGCCCCCAAAATACTGCCTATGCTGTAAAAGGCGTGGAAGCCAGACATCAACGGCCTTCCGGCCTCGCGCTGAACATGCACTCCCTGCATGTTTGCCACTACCTCAGTAACGCCCATGGAGCCGCCAAGCCCAAACAGGCACACGGCCAGCAGCAGGGGATGATCAAACCAGGCAAGCAGGGGCAAAACAAAACAAGCCACAACGGCGCTGCAGCGGACAACCGCCCGGTGGCTATATTTGGCCGCCAAAGGCGCGGCGAAAGGCATTACCGCAACACACCCCACCCCAAACGAAACCAGCATCAGGCCCAGCGAGCCTTCATCCAGGCCGGCGCGTCTTTTCGCAAACGGAATTAAGGTTGCCCAGGTGGAAAAGGCATAGCCCACAAGGAAAAGGGCCATGCGCACAGCATGCTGCTGCATGCGCGGCGCGATTGAGGGAAGGAATTGACCTGTACCTTTAAACATATCTGGGACCATAGGGCCTGAAACGAAAAAAGGTTATTTCTCGTCTTTTTTCTTGTGCGAAGAGCGGAAATGCACCCGGATGGGAGCATGTTCTATTGAAAACATTTTGCGTAGCGCTTTTTCCAGATACCTGGCGTAAGGCTCCTTGATCCGGTCGGCGTCACTCACAAAAAACACAAAGGTCGGCGGGGCCACTTCCGCCTGGGTCAGATAAAAAAACTTGGGGCGCACCCTCTTCACAACAGGCGGCTGCTTGTGGTCAAGCACAGTTTGCATGGCCCGGTTCAAAAGCCCGGTGGGCACACGCACGGAACATTCTCTATAAATCTGGCGCGCCAGGGGCAATATCTGCTCAAGCCCCCTGCCTGTTTTCGCGGAAACATAAAGCACCGGAACATGACCGCTAAAAGCAAGCGCGTCCTTTATATCCCGCCTGGCTTGCTCGCCGTCCTTTCCTTTAAGCAAATCCGTCTTGTTCACAACCACCAGAAACGGAGTTTTGCGCTCATCCAGAAGCGCAAGCAGGCGTTTGTCCTGAGTGGCCAGCCCGCCTGCGGCATCAATCACCAGCAGGGTGACGTTGGCCTTAGTGCTGCTTTTTATGGCCGAGTTTACCGAAAACGCCTCCACCGAATCGGTGATTTTTGTCCGGCGGCGAACTCCCGCAGTATCCACAAAAATATATTTGCCCGCGCCTTTGCCGTCCGGAATTTCAACCAGAACATCCACACTGTCTCTGGTTGTTCCGGGCATATCGGAAACAATCATCCGGTCTTCTCCGGCCAAAGCGTTGACCAGTGAAGATTTTCCGGCGTTAGGGCGGCCCAGCATGGCGAGCTTGAGATCACCTTTCAAAACGGCATTCACCTGTTCCGCAATCTCACTCTCTTCTTCCGCTTCGCGGTCTCCCGCCAGATCAAAAAGGGCATAGTCCAGGGCGTTAAGGTTGAACCCATGAGCGGCGGACACCGCAAGCATTTCAAACCCCAGAGGGTAGAAATCGGCCGTGCGTTCCGCCTCCAGTTCCGGGCCATCCACTTTGTTCACCAACAGCAGCACCGGTTTACCGGCCCTGCGCACAAATTTGGCCAAACTTTCATCAAACGGGGTAAGCCCGTCAATTCCGTCCACCACAAGTACGATTCCAACGGCCTCGTTAATGGCTGCTTGCGCGTGTTTCAATATTTCCGCCTCAAAACCGCGGATGCCTTCCGGCCCCTGGGCAAGGCTTGTTTCCTCGCCCCTTATACTTTCCAGGGTAATCCCCCCGGTGTCTATAATAATAAGGGGAGGCTTTTCCTGGCGTTTAACCACCCCCTCCATGCGGTCGCGGGTAACTCCGGGCCGGTCGTGGGTGATGGCTCGCTGGGAACGGATAAGACGGTTGAACAAGGTGGACTTGCCCACATTGGGGCGTCCGATAAGGGCGATTTTTTGCATATCAAGGCACATTTACCGCATGCGCCAGAATGCGTCAAATAGTTTTAAAAATTCGAGCAGCGCAAGAACTGATTTATTTACGAATATCCCGCCAATACCTGTTTACCTGATCATGGCTGAAAGGCAGAAAACTCAATTTTACATATTCACGGAAAAAGGGTCGCTCCAGCCTGGCCGGACGCTGAACTCCAGCCCGGCCTTTGGAAGAGAAAAGAAAAAAGAATGGAGCAGCATGCCCTGCCCGCAAGCGGAGCCGCCGTATTTCAAGTCGCCCGCAATGGGATGCCCGCGGGAAGCAAGCTGCACCCTGATCTGGTGAGTCCTGCCGGTAATCAGTTCAATTCTGAGCAATGTCGCCTCCCCGTTGTAGCGCAGGGGAGTAACCCGGCTCTGGCAAAAGCTTCCCTCGCCAGCATGTGCTGTGCTCACCTTTTCACCGCCTTTCGCATCCGCCTTTTTAATCAAATGGTCTTCAAGAAGAACCGTTTCGGGGTGAGGCCATTTGCCGCGCACCCAGGCCAGATAAAATTTTTCGGACTCGCCATCCCTCAAGGCATCCTGAACCTGGCGCAGGAAACGGTATGTCTTGGCAATCAGCAAAATTCCGCTGGTATCTTTGTCCAGCCTGTGGGCAAGGGTTGGGGCGAAACCGGACTGCCGCCCCCAGCATTCACCAACATAGCCGATAACGCTGAATTCGTGCCTGCTGCCGCCGTGCACGGGCAGCCCCCCCGGCTTGTTCAGAACAATGTAGTCTTCCGTTTCGGCAACCACCCCCAGTTGCGGGCATTTTTCACGGACACACCCGGAAATGCCGTGGGGTTGGGAGATGCCGTGGGGTTGCGCGTGCTCTCTCAAAAGAGATTCCGGCTGGAAAGACATGGAAACGCCATCAAGTGGCGGCAAGCGAAGCTCTTCGTCTGCGGCGAGCACATGGCCGGGCTTGACCCTTCCCTTGTCAATCCGGATTTGACCGCTGCGAATCAGGCGATGCAGGAGGGATTGCGGCAAAGGGACACCAGTGGACGAATTTCGCAAATTACGCTGTAAAAAGGCAATCAGTTTCTGCCCTGCCTGCGACTCGTCAATCGTAATAAAACTAACTTTGCTTTTCATAAACAATCTTCATTTTCACAACAGATATCAGCAAAGGCCGGGCACTGCAAACCAAAACCAACTTGCGCGGGAAAAACAGAATGGAACCTGCTGCACCTGCTTGTTTTTCTTGCCGTCCTAAGCCGTCAGGCCCATGCTTCCACAAATTTCGCATACACGCCGAAACAGGCTCCCTGCCCGCACCCCATTTTCTGCAAGCGCCCCAAAATCTTTCCCATCCATCAGCGCCAAGCGCAGTTTTGCGCTAAAAACTTTTTCGCCAAACCGCTTGCCAATTAAGAGATGCCCCTTATTATCCCTGATAGTCAGCAGAGCAAGCACCTCATTAATACACTGCCAGACCATTCATTTTCTGCAAGCAGGCCTGCGCCGGCTGGCTTTGAAAAAGTGCTCAACCCTCAACCCCGCACAATATGCTTTCAACTGATTGTCCCATTCCTGCAAGAAACCGCACCACCAGCAAATTTTTACTTTTCGCCGGGGTAATGCTTATCGCCTCGGTTCTGCGCGCGCCCATAACCAATGTGGGCCCCCTTCTGGACACAATCAGGGCCGACCTAGATCTTTCCACCAGCATGGGCGGGGTGCTTGCCTCTCTTCCGGTCTTTATCTTTGCGGCATTTTCGCCTCTGGCAGGCTTTGCAGGAAGATTCGGCATAGAGCGCAGCCTGATGCTGGCTCTATTTTTAATCGCTTTAGGCATCTTGGTGCGTTCGCTAGGGTTTTCAAGCACCTTGTTCGCCGGAACCGCTTTGCTCTCATCCGGCATAGCTATAGGGAACGTGCTTTTGCCAACGGTAATCAAACGTGACTTCCCGCAAAAAGCCGCTGCCTTAACTATCATCTATATCACGTGGATGACCAGCCTGGGGGCCATTTCATCTGGAATCGCCGTGCCGGCCGCAGCGTGGGCGGCTCTATGCTTCTCCGATGGCGGCCTGTCATGGCGCACCTCCCTGGCGGTCTGGCTGATCGTTGCCGTAGCCGCCGCTTTTGTCTGGTTTCCTCAAATCAGATGCCCCCACAAAGCTTTGGAGAAAAAAACCGGAAAACAGGCAACAAGCATTCTAAAATCCCCCATAGCATGGCAAATTACTATTTTTATGGGCCTTCAGTCCATGGGCTTTTATGTGATAATTACCTGGCTTGCCGCCATTTTGCAGGACAATGGCTATAATGCCGAGAAAAGCGGTTGGCTGGTAGCATTTTATCAAATCATCAGCCTTGCTTCCGGGCTGTTTTTGCCCTTTGTAATTGCACGCACCAAAGACCAGAGCGTGATCACCGCCGTTTGCGGCCTGCTTTGCTGCATAGGCACGCTGGGCCTTTTCCTGGCCCCGCAATTTGCCGTGCTGTGGCTTACCCTTGCCGGGTTCGGCGGGGGTGGAAGCTTTATTCTTGCAATTGCCTTCATCAGCCTGCGCACCCGCACCCATCAGCAGGCCACATCCCTTTCCGCAATGGTAAACGGGGGCGGCTACCTTATCGCCTCATTCGGCCCGCTGTTTTTTGGAATGCTGCACGACATCGTCCACACATGGCAATTCCTGCTCATAGGGCTGACCCTGGCAGGCGCCGCCCAAGCTGTTGCAGGCTGGCTTGCCGGGCGCGGCAAAACCGTTTGAGGGCTGATTGGCTTTATTCTTTTTTCTTGAAACTTTTCCTTTGAGGATGTAAGAAGAACCTTCATACTTTAACCTTAGGAGACAGCATGTTTTTTAATGATGTAGCTTATGCCATGGGCTCCGCCGGGCAAGCCGGCGGGGATTCCGCATTCGGCTCCCCCCTCTCCATGAATATCCTGCTCATGGTGGTAATTTTCGCCATTTTCTACTTTCTGATCATCCGCCCCCAGCACAAAGAAGCAAAACGTATTAAAGCAATGCTTTCCGCGCTAAAGAAGGGAGACCGGGTAATTACCGTTGGCGGCATCTATGGCACAGTAGTTGAAGTGCGAGGCGACAGCGTTCTTTTGGATCTGGGCGACAGCACCGTTGAAATAGGCCTTAAATATATTTCCAACATGGCGGAAGGCCGCCCCGCGGCAAGCGCAGCCAAAGGCGAGAGAAAACGCCGTCCGGCTCCTCGCAAAGCCGCCTCGAAAGCCCAGGAAGACCAGGATGAAGCCGCAGCCGATGCAGAGCAGGAAAATGATTTTGAAGAACCTGCCAAAGAAGAAGAAAACTCTGATGAAGAGAAAAAATAAATATCCGGCTTCATAAAACAGAACTCAACGCTACATCCGGTAAAGCCGGATGTAGCGATTCCAGGTTTGCCCCATGACCCTTCATGGCTCCGCCAATACAGCTTGCCAATGCTCTGTCCATTCCGGCAAAGAATTAATCCATCCAGGAGTGATCTGATATGCGCCTTCGATCCCGACTTGCGCTTACCCTGCTTGTAACCGTTTTTGCTATAATTTACGTCCTCCCCAGCATCCCGCAAATTCAGGACTCGCCGCTAAGCAAATTTTTGCCCCAAAAAGTCATTAACCTGGGGCTCGATCTCAAGGGAGGCGTTCACCTGACCCTGGGCGTGGACATTGACAAGGCGGTTGAAAAAGCCCTTTCTCAATATGGGCAGGACATAAAAGATTCAGCCCAGAAAGAAGGCATTTATGTGTACCGGCCTCAAATCATGCCTGGGCACAAGCTGCAGTTCACGCTTCCAAAGGCTTCAGATAAAGCGGCAATAGACAAGCTGCTTGCCGAATCCCCCTCCTTGCAGGGTCTGCGTGTGCTTTCAAGCGCTCAGGAAGGCAGCCAGCTTCGCTACACTGTGGAGCTTTCATCATCCAAAGTTACAGAAATCGAAAGCGCGGCCATGGAGCAGACAGTAAAGATACTGCGCAGCCGTGTTGACGAGTTCGGCGTGGCCGAACCGGAAATCCGCCGCCAGCAGAATGACCAGATTCAAATTCAGCTGCCCGGCCTGACCGACCCCCAGCGCGCCATAAAGGTGCTGGAGCGCACCGCGCATCTGGAATTCCGCATGGTGGAATCATTTGAAGCCGCCTCAAATATCGTGTCTCCAAACAGTGAAATCATGCCAATGGTCAGCAAACGCGAAGGAAAAGAGGCGACAAGCAACATCGTGGTTTCCCGCGAAGTGGCCATGGGCGGAGAAAATATCACTGACGCCAGAGTGAGTTACGACGAATTCGGAACACCGCTGGTGGACCTGCGACTTGATTCAAGAGGGGCGGCAATCTTTGAGAAGCTTACAGGGGAAAATGTCGGCCGCGCGCTCGCCATAGTTCTGGACGGAACAGTTTATTCCGCCCCGGTAATCCAGGGGCGCATTCCCGGCGGGCGTTGCAGCATTACAGGCTCCTTCACGCTTGACGAAGCAAACGATCTGGCCGTGGTGCTAAGAACAGGAGCCCTGCCTGCGCCAATTACCCTGCTTGGAGAACGGACGGTCGGCCCCTCTTTGGGGCAGGATTCCATAGAGCAGGGGCTTAACGCTTGTATGGTCGGCGGCGCTCTGGTGGTAGTTTTCATGGTTGTTTACTATGGATTTACCGGGATGATCGCCAATCTCGCACTTGTTTTGAACATATTTCTCATACTCGCTGGCCTGGCCTGTTTTGGAGCCACCCTCACCCTGCCTGGCATAGCCGGCATTATCCTGACCATCGGCACGGCAGTTGATGCCAACGTTCTAATCAATGAACGAATACGGGAAGAATTGCGACGAGGCCTCACGGTAAAGGCTTCCATCAAAGAAGGTTACAGCCGGGCCACCTTGACCATTGTGGATTCACACGTAACCGCAATCATCGCGGCTCTTGTTCTATACCAGTTCGGTACTGGACCGATTCGCGGCTTTGCCGTTACCCTTACTCTCGGCCTGGTAGCTTCCCTGTTCACTGCGGTTTTTGTTTCCCATGTGTTTATGGATATGTGGGCAGCCCATAGAAACCCGACAAAACTCAGCGTTTAACGAGGATTGAATCATGGCTCTTTCAATCATACCGCATAATACCAAATTTGACTTCCTGGGCATCCGCCGTATTTGTTACACAATTTCACTGCTGGTGCTCGCCGTGGGCGTTGCCTCCCTCATCTACAAAGGCGGCTCGCGCTACGGGATAGACTTTGCCGGCGGCACTGTAGTCCAGGTCAAATTCTCCGCTCCGGTGGAAGACGGCGATGTTAAAGACGCGCTTGCTGCCACAAACCTGCCCGGAATAAGCGGGCAAATCTTCGGGAATGTGGAAGACGCCCAGTACCTCATCCGCATTTCCGCAATAGATGAAGGGGCAAGCGCTTTCCGCACTGCAATAATTGATGCTCTCAACAAAAAATTCCCCGGTCAGGAAATAAAAATAGAGCGGGTGGAATCCGTTGGCCCCAAAGTTGGGGCTGATTTACGCGCTTCCGCAATAAACGCCCTATTTTACGCGTCGCTTCTGATCTCCATTTACGTATCCGGACGTTTTGAACAGCGCTGGCTGGTGGCAGGCATTATGGCTGCAGCCCTCATCGGATCTCTATACCTGATGAGCACCTTACTCAATATCCCCCAAATTTGGCTGATTTTTGTTGCCCTTATGCTTACCCTGATCCTTTGCTGGAAGCTTAAGCTGGTCTATGCGTTATCCGCGCTTATCGGGCTGGTTCACGACGTGCTGATTACTATCGGCCTGCTTTCAATTCTTAATGTGGAAATCGACCTGATCGTTATTGCTGGCCTGCTTACTGTTGTGGGCTACTCGCTTAACGACACAATCATTGTATTTGACCGCATCCGCGAGAACCTGCACAAAGCCGACCGTCCGGGGCTGGCAGCTATAATCAACAACAGCGTAAACCAAACTCTTTCACGCACCATTCTCACTTCGAGCACAACCCTGATGGTGCTGTTTGCTCTTTTCTTCCTGGGCGGAGCAATCCTTCAGGATTTTGCCCTGACCATGATCATCGGGGTTGTTACAGGCACCTATTCGTCCATCTTCATTTCAAGCCCGATTCTGCTCGCCTTTGGCGAACCGCCTGCCCCCCAGGATGAAGACGAATCAAAACGAATTAAAGAAATGCTCCAGAAAAGCCATGACGGAGCCATTGTTTAATTTACGCGATCTTATCAGGGGAGCATACAGCTTTACAGGAGATGCTCCCCCTTTCAATTTCAATGCTTTCCCGAAATCAGAGCATATCGACTTTAAAATTATACCTTCGGATAAAATCCTTCAACACTGTGAAGCCTTGCTTCGCAACGCCCATAAAATTGAATCGCACAACCTTTTCCTCTACCAGGCGACAGTCGAGCAGCACGATTTCTCCGGCATTTTCAAAATGCAGCATATATTCATGACAAACTGCCCGATCTGTAACACCGGGGCGGAATCCTTTACCGACAGGCGCGGACGTTGCGTATTTTTTGAATGCCATTCGTGCGGCCTCATTTTCCGGGCGAAAAAAGACATCCTTTCCCCGGAACAAG
>CAZJFJ010000049.1:0-4560 GCA_964545305.1 uncultured Desulfovibrionaceae bacterium | reverse complement strand
CACAGAAACTCGCTTGAAGATGGAGGATACGTGAGCTCTCTGAAAAATTTTGTGGATAATGCGGTAATGCCCTTTGCCCCTGCCACCAAGAAAGGGCTCGACTACGGCGCGGCCCGGAGCCGGTGCTGGCCCGCCTGCTTGAGCGGGATTCCGGCTATAAAATGGATATTTACGACCCCTTCTATGCCCCCGGCCCGATTTATGAAAAAAATAAATACAGCTTGATTACCTGCACCGAGGTGGCGGAGCACGTGAAAAGACCGCCTGAACTGTTTGAAGCTCTGGCGGCCCGTTTAGCCCCGGAGGGCATATTATCGATAATGACCATGTTTCAACGACCGCGAGCACTTTCTGGGCTGGTTTTACAGCCGCGACCTCACACCTGTCACTTTTTACACGCCTGAAACGATACGCCGCCTCGCGGCCTTGTCCGGGTTAAAAGTCATACACTGCAACCAAAAAAATCGGATCACCCTGACCCCCGGCCAAAGCTGACGCAATGGAGAAAGGGTTCCGCTCCTTCAGCGCTTAATCAGCATCTGGGCGGGGAGTTTGCCGTCTACCTGCGGAACCTGCAAGCCGATTTTCCGCTCGTGGTTAACCAGTATCGGCCCCGTCAGATTCATCACCGTTTCTTCCGGTTTGTTCGGAGGAATGAACACCGTCACCAGAACGGTGAGCTGTTCGCGATTTTCCACCTGGAGTATCTTTTGTTCAGCATCTCCTATTTCAATTAGATATTCAGGATAGAAAGTATAGGGGTCGGTCACCAAAAGGCCTACATTGGGACTATTTGTGCTTTGCAGCATAAGAAACGGCAGGTCTTCCCGCATTTGCAAAAGCGTGAATTCGTGTTCGCTTTCAAATCCTATCAGCCCGCGCGGGAAATGGACAACTTTATCCATTGATATCTTTTGGCTGCCAAGCCGGGTC
Source organism: uncultured Desulfovibrionaceae bacterium (assembly GCA_964545305.1). GTDB lineage: Bacteria > Desulfobacterota > Desulfovibrionia > Desulfovibrionales > Desulfovibrionaceae > RGIG1962. Next base: position 3,627 of record CAZJFJ010000049.1, on the reverse strand, counting down.
TCAACTATTTTTTCCATAATTTTGTCGCTGCCAAAAAGTCTGTTTGGCTGGTTTGCATGGCCAGCTGGTTCTGTTCACGAATACGCAGGTACACTTCTTCACGGTACACAGTCATGTCGTCGGGCACGGTCAAGCCAAGCTTTATCTGCTTGCCCTGCACCTCCAGAACAGTGATTTTTATGTTATCGTCGAGATAAATGCTCTCGCCCGCGCGCCTGGTCAATATCAGCATTACATGCTCATTCTTATGTTTATGGCAATCTTATCAAATAAAGTTCAAAAGGCTGAGCTGCATCAGCATTGAAGAAGACTTGAGCACACTCTGGTACACAAGCTCTTGCTGGGCAATTTTAGTCATCAGCTCAATGAAGTCAACATCTTCAATGTTGGACAGCGTCTGGGTTTCGGAATCGCCGATAGTTTGCAGAGTCTGTGTGGCCACTTCCACCCGGTTCAGCCTGCCGCCCACGTTGGCGTCGGCGGTAAGGATTATATTGTGCGCATCCTCAAGCTTGGCCAGCTCCTTCTGAAATCCTTCCTGATTGTTGTTCTCGGCAAATGCGATCAGGCGTCCCATTGTTTCCATCAGATTACGCCCATCGCCGTCATAAACAGGCTTGGCGTAATCATCAGCGGAATTGGGGTCTGGGTCCTGATAAATGCCGCCAAAAATGTTTTTGCCAATGTTGTTGATTGCCAGAGTCTCTCCCTGGGCAATATTCAGCTTGATTTCAGCCCGGCGCGAGCGGATGACAAACTGGTCGCCGGCAACAGGCGTGCCGCCGGACAGGTCCAGATTCAGATAGCCGCCGGGCACCAGCACCCTCGCTTCCGTGCCGTTTATATTGGAGGTGTTTCCTTCCTTCCACGAGTTGCCCGCGTCCGTGCTGTATGAATATGTGATGGCCCCTCCGCTGACGCTGTCTACCCGCACAACAACCTCACGTGAAAACGTACCTTGCGCTGTAGCCGCTGCCCCGGAAGAGCCGTAGGAATCAACCCAGACCTGATCTTCGTCATCTCCTACATATTGGGCGGTGGGGTAAACCCAAAGCCAAGTCCCGTTTTCATTCTCATTCAAATTATCGGTATCCACAGCGGTTACAGTTTTACCGCTGGATTTGTGCATGGTGACAATAACCCCGTCAAGATCAAGCTCGTCATCCCCGGCCGCCAGGGTTCCGGTTTTCCAGGAGCTGCCGCCGTCAGTACTGTAGCGGTAGTCCAACGCGTTGGTCCCGATTACCCCATCACTAAGAAACTGAACTACAACACTATGACTGCTGTCTCCGCTCACCTCATACTCAACGCCGTTAAGATTTTCATCATAACTCATGGCGTTCAGCGCTGTTTCATACGGGGGCGTTCCGGTTTTATGCCCGGAAAAAATATACTGGCCGTTAAACGAGGTGTTTGCCGCCACTATAAGCTGCTCATAAATCTGCCGCAATTGGGTCGCAATCTGATCGCGGTTTTCACCTGAAACCGTGCCGGTAGCGCCTTGCAAATCCTTGGTCTTGGCGTCAATAATCATTGTGCTGACCTGCTGCAAAACACCATCGGCAAGCGACAGCCAGCCCTTGGCGGTACTGGCGTTGGTCGAATAATTATCTATGCTGGTAAGAGAGGCCCTCAGGCTGTAAATATTCGCAGTGCCCGCCGGGTCATCGCTGGGCCGGTTCACTTTTTTTTCAGTAATTGATTGCAGGTTGGATTCCTGAAGTGCAGACAGAGCCCGGTTGCTGTAGTTGATAATATTGCTATACATCGTGCGCTGGGTAACCCTCATGGCACTCCTCCTAACTTAAAAATCTATTGCTTGAGCCCAAGCAGGGTCTGAAACATCTGATCGGCTGTGGTAACCAGCTTGGCTGCGGCTTTATATGAGTTCTGATACTTGATGAGCAGGGTAAGCTCTTCATCAAGGTTTACACCGGAAACCTCCGCCTGCCTCGCATCCAGGTCGCTGGCAAGAGCGGCTTCATATTCCCAGGTAAAGGATGCTTTGTTGGTATCAGTGCCAACTTTAGCCACCAAGGTTCCATAATAGCTCAAGAGATTGGTTTCAATCCCCTGGTTCATCCCCCGGCCCGGAATCCATACATCCTTGTCGATAAGGCCGGAAATAGCCCGGGCAACATCGTTATCGCCCGCGTTGCCTTCAAAGGCTCCGTTTATCGCTCCGGCGCAGAGCTTGTTGCTGTTTTGGGAGACAGCTTCATTTATGGAGATATTCGCAGATCCATCTCCTGAAAAAAAAGTGTTCAGGCCAAGCGCCGCCAGAAGACCGGAAGTGTCCCCGCCAACCGCGAATTGATAATCGGCCGAGGCGGTATTGATGACAAGCTTGTTATCCTGGATGCTTGCCGACAAATAGGTTCCGAAGGTGTTGTTGATGGCGTCCCGCACATCCTCAAGGCTGTGCACGCTGGGATCAAAGTTGGCCCCGCCGCCAAAATCCAGGCTGCCGTAGGAAGATGTGCTGGCAAGTTCCCCGGATGCGCTGTCATAAATGTAGAACATCACGTTGCCCGACTGCAGATAATCATGATAAGCCAGCCCGGAAGTATAGCTGCCCAGGGCGGTGCCAGCCTGCTGCACGCCGTAGGTTCCCTGCAAATATTCGTTTTTTACCGTCCCCACGCCCTGGGAATGTTCACGGTTAACCTGCCAGATCGTGTTTTTGGCAAAACTGTCCAGTTGTTCACGATAGTTGCCGATATCATAATCGCGCACATAAAGGTAACCGGCAAGGCTGCCTCCGGTCAGACGCCTGCTGTTTTCCGAACCGTTGCCCATCAGCTGAGGGGCGATATTCATAGGCTGGGTTGTTGGGGTCACCCAATAGACCGAACTTTTGGGAACAATTTCATAACGGTCGCCCGCACCAAAATTTCCGGTTCCATCAAAGTAAATGTTCAAACCGTCCACATCCGCCATATTATTGGCGTCAGTGGCGGTAAACAATTTGTCGTTCCCGGTCTCGTCCTTCAGCCAGGAATTCCCGCCATCAAGCGACACCCGGTATTGGGCGGTTCCCACAGCACCGCCGCTCACAAATTCAAGGGTATACTCGTTATAGCTGCTTCCGGTGAATTTGGCCACGCTGTCGTAGGTGGAAACGCTTGAATCGGCCACGGTTTTTTGTGATTTGGGTCCCTCAAATGAAAGGGAAAAAGCCGTGGTATTTTCAACCAGGGTATGCCCGGCCTTTGTATAGATGGTATAATTTCCGCTTCCGCCATTTACTATATCCACATCCACATAGCTGGAAAGCTCGCGCACCAGCTGGTCGCGCTGGTCGAGCAGCGTATTCGCGTTATTTTGGCCGGGAACGTCATAAACGTTTATCTGCTTGTTCAGATTGGCTATCTGCTGCATAAGTTCGTTGATCTTGGTCACGTCCTGCTGGATAAAGCTATCAATGCGGCTCTGATAGGTGCTGAGATACTCCTCTGTCTGTCTGATGGTAGAGGCCAGATTCTGCCCGCTGGAAATTACGTCTTCCCTCACGGCCTGCTTGCTTGGAGTTGAAGCCAGTGTGGACCAGGAAGACAGAAACGCGCTGAACAGCGAAGAAATTCCGTTACTGTTGGATTCATTGAAAACGCTTTCCACCGACTGAAG
>CAZJFJ010000048.1:0-14083 GCA_964545305.1 uncultured Desulfovibrionaceae bacterium | reverse complement strand
TCCTTCCGCCCGCTCCCGGATGCACGGTCAAGACCAGTTCACTCCGGCGGACAAAACGGGTACCACCCCCTTCCCGGCTTTGGGCTTCCCGGTCAGGCTTAAATGGAGAAAACGCCACAGATGCTTAAAAATATGGTCTATTACGAATCCGGCAGCACCAATCCGGCCTTTAACCTGGCTCTGGAAGAAGCCCTGGCCGGGCATGTCCGCCCAAATGGGCCCGGCTGCTTCATGCTATGGCAAAACGCCCCCGCGGTGATTATCGGCCTCCACCAGAACGCCAGGGCCGAGGTCAACCTGGCGGAACTTGCGTCCCGTGGCATTAAAATGGTGCGCAGGCTTACCGGAGGCGGAGCGGTTTACCATGACCTGGGAAACCTCAACTTCACTTTCATCCTCCCGCAAAAGCAAGGTGAGCGGATTACAAACGGCGAACTGCTTGCACCGCTGCTTGGCTACCTGGCCTCGCTGGGGCTTGAGGCGGGCATGGAGGGGCGCAACGACATCACCTTGAAGGGCAAAGGCAAAATATCGGGCCTGGCCAGCCGCCAGACTCCGGGCAAATACCTGCTGCACGGCACTATTCTTTATAATGTGGATATGGGCGCGCTTGAATCCGTGCTGCTGGTGGACCCTGCAAAATACAAAAGCAAAGGCGTGCATTCGGTAAGAGCCAGGGTAACCAACCTGCATGAGCACACCGGAGCCGGCCTGACCGGCCTATGGCAGGGCATCCGGCGGGCCTACCCGGCAAAAGACGGGGAGCTGCCGGACTCCGTGCATGCCCTTGCCGCGCGCCTGGAAAAAGAACGCTACAGCCAGGACGCCTGGAATCTGGGCATGTCCCCTCCGGGCGACATCAGGCTCGCCGCCCGCTTCCCGTTCGGAAGCCTGGAACTAAATATCGCCACCAGGGGAAATGCGATAAGCGCAGCCCAAATTACCGGCGACTTTCTCACCCCCAGCAACACGGAGGGGCAAATCCCCGTGACCGGCCTGGCCGAGGCCCTGGTCGGCCTGCCCAGCCACGACCATTCCGCCTGGGCCGAAGCCTGGGAAAACTTTGATTTCAGCCGCATATTTTACAATTGCGAAAACGGCGGAGAAATACTGACATGGCTGCGTCAAGCCTGATGCGAAACCATGTTTTCAGCGCTTAGCCGCAAAATCCGGCGGGCGTGATTTGCCCGGCCCCAAACACCGGGCTGCAAACGGGGTTTGTCTTTTTGAAAGAATTGTCATAAAGCTGACTGTCTTCAAAATGGCGCCGCGCCCGGAATGGGCGGCAAAAGCAAATTCCGCCCGCTCCCCGCAAGCAGGGGCGGCAATTGGAACGCCAAAATCCCGGAGCGGTTTGGTTCTGAAAAAGTAAAACAAACCAATTGGGACAATAAACGCTTGAAACAGCCGCTTCGCGGCGGGCAGAATTTCCTTACGCCCATTTCACGGCAAGCATTTATTAACATTACCGCAAGGGTGTTTCAAAGAATTCACCCCCCGACACAGAGGGGAATGCGGGCACAAACCGAGGAACATATGCCGGAAAGCAAGTTTAATAAAATCGACCTGGAAATTGTGCGCATGCTGCAAACGGGCCGCCGTCCCTATAAGGAAATAGGGTTGGAATTGGGCCTGTCCGAGGCCACCATCCGTAGCAGAGTGAACCGGCTGATTGACCAGGGGCTGGTTGAAATCAGGGCGATGATTTCAACCAAAGACATGGGAGCAGGTTATTTCACCGCCTACATCGGCGTTTGCCTTAAATCGCCGGCCCTGAAAAAAACCGCGGAACAAATCGCCAAGCTCCCCGGCGTAATTTCAGTGGCGGTGGTAACCGGACGTTACGACCTGATCCTTACCGTCATGCTGACCCCTGATCTTGGCTTGATGGACTTTTTTAACATTATGCTTGAAAAATATTCCGATTCCATCAGCGCCAACGAAACTTTCATGATTTACGAAAGCGTAAACCTGAAAACGCCCTATCCTTTCTGATTCCGGCCCTTGGCGGCCAAGGCGGCATAGGCCAGAGCGGCAAAGCCCAAAATCCAGCCCAGTCCGCCGAATATCTCCTTCCAGCCGGGGCTTTGGTCATATTCACGCTCGGCAAGCTGCTGGCGAAGCGGGCTTAACTGCGCCTGCACCTCTTCACGCACAGCCCGCCTGAGCATATTTTCAAGAGCCGGGTTTTCCCGCAATTCCCCATTTTCACCATCAGCCCGCGCCGGGGCAGGGTTTTCTCCGCCTTCGCCGCCGGAAACAGAAAGGGAAACCACTTCCCGCTCTTTTTCCCCGCCCAGGAAGGGAGCGATATCCGCAGCCCTAAGAGAGAATGTTCCCCTGTGCCCCTCACCGGCCAGGACGGCAAATTCTATATCTTCCGCCTGTTCCGGCATGGGAAAGCAGATCTTTCCGTCTTCGCCCGTGCGCCCGCTGAACAGAACATTGCCCGCACTGTCCAGGCCGCGCACTTCGCCGCCCCGCACCTTGTTTGTCTTGCTGAAGTAGCTTTCCGTGCAAATTGAGCCATTGTCCGGCCACGCAAAAATATAAACCGCGTGCGCAGAGGCCTGGCCAGCAAAACTCAGACAGGCCAGACCAGCCGCGACAACAAAAAAGAGCCTGCTTCCCCGCAACATTCCAAACCCCGCTATTTCAATTTTTCAGGAACCTTGAATTCATTGAAGTATGCCCATAAAACAGCTCCGATTTCCACATCTTTATCTTTGCCGTCCAGCTTGATTTTACTGTCGCCTTCCATAAGCGCGGCAAACCCCCACCAGCCCGCCACAGGGGCGGCGTATGTGAACACGCCGTTGCCGTCGGCCTTCACCGTCTGGGTAATCATCGTTTCACTGGGAGCCTTGCCCGCAAACCCGGGGCCGGGATACCACTCCACTTCCACTTCCGCTCCGGGCACCGCTTTTCCGTTGAACATGACCACTCCCTGGAAAACATTGCCGGCGTAAAGGGCGCCGGGGCGCACCATTGGAACGATTTCCGCCTTTAGGCCCAAGGGCTCGCTCCAGCCTTCATCATCCCCGAAAGCATCCACATACGCCTTGGTGTAATGCACGATAAAACAATCTTCTTCCGGCTCCCAATATGGTTCCGGCTGCATGACAAAGGCGTAAAGGCCGGGACGGGCAAGCTTGTAGTCAACCTCCCACACGCGCTTGCCCTGCTCCTTTCCTTCTTTCAAACGGTCAAGCAGGCTTTGCGCCTTGCCTTCAAAATATACGTCAAACGCTTCCGGCTTGACAAGGTTCATGCCCTGATTGGCGAAGGGATGCCAGAACTTGAGGTCCAGCTTCACGTTGGCGTTGCCATTGCTCATAACGCTGGAGCTGGAAGGAATGACCATGCCAAAATGGGCGAAACCGCTCCCCGCCGAACTCAAAAACAAACATGCCGCCACAGCGAGCGAACAAATTTTTTTCATGCTTACCTCCAGGGATGAAGTGTTACTGATTTAATAATTAGTAACACTCTACCCGCATGCCCCGGCCCTGTCAATAAAAATGAATTAAAGTTGAAAATATGGGGGATTTCTCTGGAAAAGCCTTTCGTCCGCGCAATATGCCCTTTTCCCGGCTGCCTCAGCCTTTTCAGGCCGAAATGGCCGTAAGGCCCGTAAAGAGCAAATGCCAACTCCGCTTGCCCGCCCCGCAGTCTGGCATCTAGAGCAGTTAACGCCTCAAATGATTGCTTAACGGTCGGCAAGGCCTCCCTGTAATCATTTGGCAGCAAGGATTTGTTTTCAAGTCCTTGCAGAGCATTCTAAGTGTGAAATGCTCTATAAGAATTACGCTTGAAACGGCCGCTTAACAACGGCCAAAGCCCGTCTGCGCCTGTTCTGCGGCGAAAATTTTAATGAAAATCCCCGCAGAGCGTTTCAGGCGTAAAATGCCCCGGCAGATTGAGCGAGGGGGCGTTCCGCCCAAGCACCTGCAAGCCATTGGCAAATCCCGCGGGAAAGTGCTAAATGCTTCCCCATGAACTTGCGTGAAAACATCCAGGTGGTGCTGGTCACTCCCCGCTTTCCCGAAAATATCGGAATGGCCGCCCGCGCCTGCGGCAACATGGGGGTTAACAGGCTCGCTCTGGTCAACCCGGAACTATGGCCGGAACTATGGCCGGAACTATGGCCGGAACCATCGTCCGGGTGTGCGCCGGAAAGCTTGGGCGCTTCTTCGCCATACCTGGAAAAAGCCCTTTCGCTGGGCACTTCCGCCGGGCGGGAAATCATTGAAAACGCAAAAGTTTTCAACAGCCTCGCCGCCGCCCTTTCCGGCACTTCACTCTCCATAGGGGCCACCGCGCGCACAGGAGGCTGGAGGCAGGGAATTCTCACCCCGGCCCAGGCCGCCGAACTCGTCAAGGCCCACCTGGAAAAAGGGGGAAGCGCATCATTTGTTTTCGGCCCGGAAGACAAAGGCCTGGATAACGAAGCCGTTGAGCGCTGCTCGCATCTGGTCACCATCCCCACCGCGTCCGAGCCTTCCCTAAATCTCGCCCAGGCAGTTCTGCTTCTGCTTTACGAACTAAGCCGAACCCTTCCTTTCTCCTGTGAGGAAAAACCTCCTCGCCCAGGCAGGGTCAGGCATTCTCCGCCCATAACCTTGGAACAACAGGAACTTCTAATCGGTAAGGCCAAAGCGGCCATGCTGGCCCTGGAAAGCCTGCCTTCGGACAATTCCAGCTACTTTATGTTGCCCTTGCGCCGTTTGATCGCCCGTTCCGAAATAAGACACAACGAATTCTCCATGCTCATGGGCATTTGCAGCAAAATCTTGCGGCTTGCAGGCATAAACAAAAAAACTGAACCTTAACCGCACAAAGGCTTGCCGTCATGCTTCAAAACCTACCAATTCCAGTCATTACCATCGGGCTGCTTCTAGCATCCAACATCTTCATGACCATTGCCTGGTACGGACACCTGAAATACCCTCATGTGCCTCTTTTCACGGTTATCGCCATAAGCTGGGGCATCGCCTTTTTCGAATACTGCATGCAGGTTCCCGCCAACCGCATCGGGTACGGGCATTTTACAGGAGCGGAACTTAAAACCATTCAGGAAGTAATTTCCCTTTCTGTTTTTCTTGTTTTTTCAGTGCTTTATTTGAATGAACCCTTGAAATGGAACTATCTGGTAGGATTCGGTCTGATTGTGCTGGCGGTATTTTTCATTTTCAAAAAATGGTGACCCGGCCCGAAATTTCGGTTTACGGCGGCGCAGCACTGGATTTTTTAAAAAAAATATTGTAAAGGAACAATTATAATTCTGTTTTTATTATCCATATCTAAAAAACACTATACAAGATTTTTCAACATAATCCTTGCTGCGAAATATACGCGGGCGGACTTTGCCTGCCGTTATGCAGTTGTTGCGAACGTTGATGGTTCTATAAATTGCAGGAGAACAGGCGGAATCCATGGACATAGCAACCCTTTTCGGCATTCTGGCTGGTTTTGCGTTGATTCTGGCGGCCATCGTCCTGGGTGGGGCGGAGTCCCACTATATCAATATTCCCGGCATCATGATTGTGTTTGGCGGCACCTTCGCCCCCATCTGCGTCACTTTCCCGTTGGAAGAGGTGCTTTGCGCATGCCGCGGCGGGATACGCACCTTTTTGGGCCGCGGAATCACCCCGGTGCAGGCGGTGGAGACTATGGTGCGCATTGCCGATATTTCCCGCCGCAATGGCCTGCTTGCCCTTGAAAATATCCACACGCAGAACAATGTGCTGAAAAAGGCCTGCCAGCTTATCGCCGACAACGCCAGCCCCCAGATTATCCACGATGTGCTGCGCATAGAAATCACATCAATGAAACGCCGCCACAACATAAACATTGAAGTTTTCACCCGTCTGGGTCTATACGCCCCCGCCTTTGGCATGATTGGCACGCTCATCGGCCTGGTGCAAATGCTGTCCGATCTGAGCAACCCCGACGCCATTGGTCCTGGAATGGCTGTCGCCATCCTCACCACCTTCTACGGGGCTATTCTTTCATACCTGATCTTCCTGCCCATTGCCGGAAAGCTCCGCGCCCGCAGCATGCAGGAAGAATTGACCCTCCAGATAGTTTTTGAAGGCGCGCGCTGTATCCTTGAAAACAACAACCCCCACCTGGTTTACGATAAATTGTCATCGTTCGTTCCGCCCAGGGAACGCTACAAAAAAGCCTAGGCTGCTGCCGGGGGCGGGCATATGAATACCAACAACGAACTGTACCGGCCGCTTGAAGGCGAAGAGGGCAAAAGCTCGGAAGGAATCAGCTGGCTGATCACCTTCTCGGATCTGGTCCTTCTCATGCTGGTGTTCTTTATTCTGCTTTTTTCCGTTTCCACGGTCGACAAGGAGCGCTTCGCCCGTTCTTTCCACTCGCTGCAAAACGAACTTACCGGGAAAGACAAATATTCAAGCCGGACCCAGGACGCCAGCGAGATAAGCGCAAGCGTCATCGACACCGCCCGCCTGCAAAGACAGATTATTGAACAGCAGGAAAAGCTGTTCACTGAAATCCGCACCTATCTTACCGAAGCGGGCAAGTCCGACAACATCGCGGCAACTTTCGACAACGGCATAATCACCCTCCGCCTCCCCGCCGATGTGCTTTTCGAGCCGGGCGAGGTTGAGCTTTCTCCCGCCGCGCAAGACGGCCTCGCCACCGTGGCGGACATTTTGATTAAAAACAAAAACCAGGATGTGAATATCAAAGGCTATACCGACGATGTGGAGCCGACTGGCGGGCGCTTCAGGGATCTTTGGGAAATTTCGTCATTAAGGGCGGTAAACGTGCTTCGCCATCTTATGGGCATGGGCATTGAGTCAAGCCGCCTCACGGCAACCGGGCTCGCCTCCATGAACCCGCTCTACCCCAATGACACGGAAGAAAACAAGGCCCGGAACAGGCGTATCGAGTTCATCCTGGAGTTGAAGGTGGGCAACGCCTCCGGCGGGTAATATTTTTAGAAAACCCCCTTGGATTTTTACTGTTAAATTGGTATCTGTTGGCCTATGAATTTACGATTCAAATATACTCCCCCAAAACACTCCGACCGCGATGCATACCGCGCGGCAGTGCCGGGCCTTGTGGCCAGGCTGTCCGGCTTCAGCCGCGATTTTTCCATTCTGGACATCAGCGCCAGCGGCATCGCCATACAGATGGACGACACCGGAGATCTGGCCTCCGGGCAGGAGGCTTTTATTGAAATCTTGTCCGTCTCCCGAAAAAAGTTTATTCGCGCCTCTGCGCGCCTGGTGCATTTACATAAGGAAACAAGCTCGGCCGGGTTCGAGTTCATGAATCTTACTCCCCTGCAGGAAGCCACGCTTGACAAAGTTGTGCTTGAAGTGCAAAAACGTGACATTCAAAGGCAAAGGTTATTCGCCACAGCCGACAGGAAGGAAGACGAAGAGAAGTAAAAAAAACCCACAGGCGCAGGCCAGCTGGAAAAAATTCCGGCAAAAAGGGCGAAGGAAGGGCGCCGGGCCTGGCACGGCCCACCCCAAAACAGCCCGCTATCCGCAATGCACCTGCCCGGCGGTATTTCCAAACATTTTTTTAACAATCAAATATTTGAAAAAAACAGCCAAATACTATAAACTTGCCCATTATGCCGGAGATGGGTTCGTCCATACCCTTCCTGTGCCAACAAAGAAATAAAAGCAGACATCTCAAAAAGCATATTGAATACAGGCCCCTGGAGGGGTCTGGGCCTCTCGGCCCAGGAGTTGAAATCAAAGTGGAAAATCACAAGGTACTGATAGCCAACCGCGGCGAGATCGCCATGCGCATTACGCGGGCCTGCCAGAAACTTGGTCTCGGTTTTGTTTGTGTGTACACCGCAGAAGACGCCCAGTCGGGCCATGTGAGCCTGGCCCGCGAGCTGGGCGGAGAGGTTTACCGGGTATCGTCATATCATGACGCAAACGAGCTGATGGCTGTGGCCGATGCAACCGAGGCAACCGCAGTGCACCCGGGCTACGGCTTTTTCGCCGAAGACTTTCGCTTCGCCCGCAGGGTAACCCAGCGCGAACGCGGGCTCATATTCATAGGCCCGTCCTGGAGGGTCATTCGGGAGCTTGGCGACAAAATCAACACCAAACGCCTGGCCCGCTCTTTGGGCGTGCCCACCATTCCCGGCTCGGACAAACCCATTTACAATGAAATGGAAGCCGAGCACATCGCCCAGAACCTGTTCGACTTTCAGTCGCAGGCAGGGCTTGCCCGGCCCACTATAATGGTAAAAGCCTCGGCCGGAGGCGGAGGCATGGGAATTGAGGAAGTGCAGGACGTTGCCATGTTCCGTTCCGTTTACCGGCGCATCAGAAACTATGCCCTGAGAAACTTCAAGGACGAAGGCGTGCTTATCGAGCAGCGCATCCGCGACTTCAACCATCTGGAAGTGCAAATCCTTTCCGACCGCACCGGCAAAAATCCGGTTCACTTCGGAACCAGGAACTGCTCCATCCAGAGCACAGGGCACCAGAAAAGAGTGGAAGTGGCGCCGGGATTCTCCCCCGGCGAAATCAGCTACAGTTTTGACGCCGCAAAAGTGCTGGAAGAAATCACCGAACATTCGCTGACTCTTGCCCGCAAAGTCCGCTACGACAATGTGGGCACATGGGAATGGATAGTGGCGCCGGACGGACGGCCCTTTCTGCTGGAGGTGAACACCCGCATTCAGGTTGAAAACGGAGTGTCCGGCATCATTTCCGGCGTGAACGGACAGGAAGGGGTCAACATTATCGCCGAGCAGATCAGGGTGGGCCTGGGCGACCCCCTGGGCTACACGCAGGAAGACATCTCCATGGACGGGGTCGGCATAGAATACCGCGTCATCGCCGAAGACCCGGGCAACAGGTTCGCGCCTTGGGTGGGCAGAATAGAAAAATTCTCCTGGAAAAATGAAAAATGGCTGGAAATGTATACTCAGGTTCCGCAAGACAGGCCCTACGACATTCCCACGGAATTCGACCCCAACCTTGCCTTGGGCATTGTGTGGGGCAAAAATGTGGAAGAAGCCAAGAAACGGGGCGTATCCTTTCTGAACAATCTTGTGCTTGAAGGGGCGGATTCGAAAGGTAATCCGCTTAAATCCAACATTGCGTTTTTACGGGAAAAAACCGCCGACATCCTAAAGTTTTAGGCTGCCGGCCCGGAGATTAATGCAAAGGCATTTAGCTTATGATGGATATTGAAAAAAGACTGCACCGCCTGAATGAGCGGTCGACCTACATCAAAGATATTTTTGACGGCAAGCAGGATGAAGCTGTGCGCATGCTTCAGATACGGCTGGACGATTTCCAGGCCAGAATGCCCGGCATGAATTCGCAGGAAAGACATTCCGCCGTAACCGCGCTGGAGGAGCTGTTCGCTTTCATGGAACACAAGCTCGACGAACAGCTCAGCCCAATGGACAAGGTGCGGATTGTACGCCACCCCCAACGCATCTGCCTGCGCGACATCCTTGAAAACGTCTATGACAATTACACGGAAATCGGCGGGCAGGACGACAAAAGCATCGACCCCAGCATGCTGATTGCCCGCGCCTATATTACCCGGCGCCGCGGCAAGGCCCTGCACAACCAGCCGGTAATGGTCATTGGCCAGGAAACGGGACATGGGGAAGAATTCCGCAATGGCGGCTCGGTAAAGCCCTGGGGCAACGCCAAAGCCTTGCAGTATATGAAAGTTGCGGAAATTGAGAACATACCGGTGCATACCTTTGTGTTCACCCCCGGTTCGTACCCCATTGAAGACTACCCCGGCGCCGCCCAGCAAATTGCCCGCAACCTTTATGAAATGGCCGGGCTGCGCGTTCCCGTGATTTCCGTGTTTTCCGAAGGAGGCTCGGGCGGCGCGGAAGCCATCGGCCTTGCCGACAAACGCCTGATGCTCTCGCACGGCTATTATTCGGTAATTTCTCCGGAAGGGGCCGCCGCAATTGAAGGCCGCCTGCGCGGCGGCGCAAGGGCCACGCCGGAGTTGATCGAGCGCTGCGCCACACAGCTTAAAATGACTGCGGACGACAACCTCAACCACGGCCTGATTGATCTGGTTGTCCGGGAGCCGTCTCTTGGGGCAAAGCCCTATCATTACGAATTCTTCCAGTCGCTGCGCAACGAACTCATGCGGGTAACCGACGAGGTGGTCCTGTCCACCCGTCCTTTCGCCCTGCTCCGCAACGCGGTAAACCAGCCCCACCGGCCCAAAAGCCTGGACAACTACAACGCGGAAAATTTCGTTACCCGCTGGTCGCTTTCCAGCAACGCGCGTGAGCGCCTGGTCGCCCTGCGCCAGAAAAAATTCAGGTTTCTTTCCACCGGAAAATGGTTTGACCCCCGCACCGCTTCCGACCGCATGCTTTCAAAGTTCAAAGCGGTTACCACAGACATAATCAATCTATTCCGGCACGACCTTTGGGGCCGCCGGAAAAAACAGCTCGGCTTTGCCGTGGAAGAAATGGACGCAGGGGCGCGCATGCTTTTGCACAGAGTTTTCAATCCGGTGGTTTCCTTTGCCCATAACCTCCTCGGAACCACCCGCCATGTGAAGGTGGACGAACAGGAGCTGACAACCCTTTCCTCCTGGCATGAAGAAGATGAAAAGAACGGAACCTGGAGCTATCTTTCCTCCAAGGCCAAAGAAGACCGGGCCGTCACCTGCCCGAACGCCGAGAAATACGGCTGCCTTGATTTGTGGTCGCCCGATCTTTACGGCGAATTTGCCGGCGTGTGCACCAACTGCGGGTATCATTTCCCCATGGGTTACAAATGGTTCATGTACAATGTGTTCGATCCCCGTTCCATCGTAGAGTTCAACAAGGAGATCGAAGCCGCCAACCCTCTTGAATGGGATGGTTTTGACGCCAAACTGGAAAGCGCCAAACAAAAAACCGGGCTGAACAGCGGCTGCATCACCTTTGAAGCCAGCATCAGCAACACCAAAATGGCAGTTGCCCTTCTGGTAGCCTCTTTCCGGGGCGGTTCGGTGGGAGTGGCCGAAGGCGAAAAATTCCTCTCAGCCGTTGAATGGGCCCAGCGCAAACGCCTGCCCATGCTGGCCTACGTGCACGGCACCGCGGGCATCCGCATCCAGGAAGGCACAAACGGCGTAATCCAGATGCCGCGCTGCACCATGGGCGTTCGCCGCTACATAGATGCGGGGGGCCTTTACCTCGTGCTTTACGACACCAACTCGTACGCGGGTCCGGTGGCTTCTTTCCTGGGCTGCTCGCCCTATCAGTTCGCCATCCGCTCCTCCAACGTTGGCTTTGCCGGACGCGGCGTAATCAAGGAAACCACGGGCATGGACATTCCGCCGGATTATCATAATGCGGAAAAAGCGCTTTCCAGAGGGCACATTCAGGGCATCTGGGACAGGCGCGACGCCCGGGCCAACCTGCAGCAGGCCATGATCACCATGGGTGGGCGCAATCTTTATTATAAATACAAATAAGCACCTTGACGCCGCCCCGGCTGAGCCGGGCGGGCTGGGAGGAAACTGTGCTAGATATAAGCCGACTTTTGGAAGAAATAAAGCAGACCCCGTTCGACGAGGTGAAAATCCACTCGCTCTGGTCCGGCGTGGTCAGCTTCGCGGATATCAATGAAGACGATCCGGTTAGCGGCCCTTCGGGAAGCTGGCTTGAAACGCCGGGCACCATGCTTGCCAGCGTTGAACGCGAGCGCAACCCCAAACCGGTGCGCGCGCCGGAAAAAGGCCGGGTGAAAACAATACACCGTGAGCTTGAAGGTAAATTTATTGAAGCGGGAACAGAGCTGCTCACCCTGAAGCACTTTCTTACCAAGCAAGAAGTGATTCAGATTATCCTCAAGCAGGCGCTTTATCTGTTCAATGCTCCGGAACGGGCCAAATATTACTTTGTGCCGGAGGTTGACCTGAAAATCAAAGCGGGAGGACACCGCAGCATCCACGTGCATGAAGGCATGGACCTGTTTATAGTGTCGCGCATGAAACGCGAGGCTGTGCTTACCTACGACGGCCCGGAAGGCCTGATTTATTCATTATATTTCTCCCACAACGAAAACGTGGCTGCCGGGGAACCGCTCATCGGGGTATGCCCTGAAAACCTGATGCCGATTGTTGAAGATGTGGTGGCCAGAGTGCAGGCGGAGTGGGAAGAACAGGATTGACCTCGCCCGCACGGGCTTTACGGCAGTTCTGGGCGCAGGGCATTGCGTCAAACCGGTTTCTGGCCCCAAAAACCCGGTCCGGTTTCAAGCATAAGGGTTTCAGCTGGGCTTTAACAACTTTCAGCCAAATTAACCTGAACAGACCAAGGAACGCTTATGGGCACGGTATTACAGATCAGAGTGATCGCGCAAACTCTTTCCGCCTCCGATATGGGCTGGTTCTGGCGCAGATTGTGCTTTTTGGCCTTTGGAGAAGTTCCCAACGACAAAGACAAACGGGGAGTGCTTGAACTTGTGGACGCGCTTGTGGACAAATTCCGGTTTGGCGATATGGACAAGGAACTGAAAGCCAAACTTGAGCCTGGGCTTGAAAAGGCGGCCGCCATAAAAGGAGAGCTGGAAGACGCCCTGGCCGACTGGAACCCCGGCAAGGCCAACAGCCTTTCCAACGACCTGGAAGACGCGCTTGACCGTCTTGAGGATGTGGCCCCCGAGCCTAAAATGAAGTAACCGCTGGTGCTATGCCGGCACAAATATGGGGAGTTGAAAGTATGCTGAACAAAGTAATGATCATCGGCAGGCTGGGGCAAGACCCCGACTTAAAGTATGCCACCACCGGCATGCCCATTTGCAGATTCAGCGTTGCCACTGACGAGTCTTATCAGGACCGGGACGGACAGCGCCAGGAAAAAACGGAATGGCATAGAGTGGTCACTTTCCAGAAGCAGGCGGAAAACTGCTCCAACTACCTTCACAAGGGCAGTCTTGTTTTTGTGGAAGGCAGCCTTTCCACCAACAAATGGACTGATCAGCAGGGCCAAACCCGCTATACAACGGAAATCAAAGCCCAGCGGGTGCAGTTTCTGGAGCGCAAGGGAGACCGTCAGGGCCAGGGAATGCCCGCCTCAGACGGTTACAGCCGCCAGCAAAACCAGCCCCAAGACGATGCAGATGACCTTGGCCCGGCATTTCCTTCGGAAGCCAGCGGCATGGATGACGTTCCATTTTAACGGACGCAACCCGCTCGCGCCAAAAGGCGCTTATTGCAGACAAGCTTTGCAGGCGTATCTGGAAACAGAGCTTTCTTATTTATAAGGAGCACTGAAGCATAGGTAAAACATGCGGCGCCGGAAACATTTGCCCCGGAAGCCCCAGCCGGTTCCCGGCAGGAGCATAGCCGAACGGGTCACTGTAATAAAACCTCATCTGATTCTTGCCATGATGAGGATAGAGCGTTATAAGCCCTTGCGGGGGAACATTTGCAAATAAATGCTGCGCATTAAACCCTCTACTTTATGCGCTGTAAGGATTTGAGCCATGAAAAGAATTTCTGTTTATCTACTTGCCCTTCTACTTTTGGGGGTGGGCGGCGGCCTGGCCTATTTTTTAATGCAAGACATGGAAGGCCCCAGCATCCAGATCAGCCCGGACAACGGGCGCGCTTCGGCCTCTCAAAACATCACCGTTTCTTTGCATGATGAAGGCTCCGAGGTGAAAAGCGTAAGTGTAAGCGTTCGCAAAAACAATGTCTCGAGCCATCTTGCCAGCCAGACTTTCGATCCGCCAATGAAAAATGCCGAATTCACCTTCAACCTTGAAGACGCGAAATTGCGCGACGGCGCTTTTGAGCTGGAAATCAAGGCCACAGACACTTCCATGGCCGGCTTCGGGAAAGGCAACTCCACCACCCGCCTGTTTCCCATGCGCTACGACTCCATTCCTCCCCGCCTTTCGGTAAACACGGTTCCGCCTTATATCTACCGGGGCGGAGCGGGCTGCATCGCGTTCACTGCCAATGAAGAGCTTACCGGGGCAGGAGTCAAGGTAAATGACCACTTCTTCCCGGCCTACCTGCAAAAAAATGGGGAATACATCTGTTTCTTCGCATTCCCCTACAATGTGGAAATGAAGGACTA